>NZ_PIYS01000001.1:0-4427 GCF_002835605.1 Pseudomonas fluvialis
TGGGAGAGTCGGTATGAAACGCATTGCAGTTGATCTGGCCAAATCCGTTTACCAAGTTGCCGAGAGTTTCCGTTCCGGCCAGGTGGTGCAGCGCAAGCGGCTGAACCGAGAGGCGTTCCGGCGATATATACAGGAGCAGGCCGAACCGGTCGAGTGGGTGATGGAGGCCTGTGGCACGGCCCACTATTGGGGACGTGTAGCGCAAGCCCTGGGGCATCAGGTGAGGCTACTGCATCCGCGCTACGTGCGGCCCTATCGCCGCCGCAACAAGACCGACCGCAATGACTGCGACGCCATGCTCGAAGCAGCACGCTGCACCGATATTCATCCCGTGCCGGTGAAAAACCACGGCCAGCAACAGCTGCAACAGTTGCACGGGCTGCGGGAAACCTGGAAGAAAAGCCGCACCCAGCGGATCAACCTGCTGCGCGGTCTATTGCGTGAAGCCGGTATCGAGGCCCCCGCCTCGACCGCCGCCTTCATCCGCGCCGCCAGCGAGCTGGTTGACCAGCCCGAGCTCGCGCCCCTGAGCCGTCTGCTGCATATCGTCCTGGCCGAAATCAACCTGTATGAGCAGTGCATGGCCGAGTGCGAGCAGCAGCTCAAACGCTGGCATGCCGACGATGACATCGTACGCAAGCTGGATGAGGTCAGCGGCATTGGGCTGCTGACCGCCAGCGCCCTGACAGCCGCCGTTGGCAGGCCCGAGCGCTTTGCCAGTGGTCGCCAGCTCAGTGCCTGGCTGGGCATGACCCCGCGCGAGTTCAGCAGTGGCGAGCGCCGTAAGCTCGGCCACATCAGCCGACAGGGCAACGTCTATGTGCGTACCCTGCTAATCCATGGCTCACGGGCAGCCTTGCTGGCTGCACAACGCTGTCAGGCACGTACCCCGGAAAAGCTGACGCAGCTGCAACGCTGGGCCGTGGCAACGGCGGCGCGCATCGGCCACAACAAGGCTGCGGTAGCCCTGGCCAACAAACTGGTGCGGATCTGCTGGGCCGTGTGGTGCCATGAGCGGCGCTTCAATGGCAATTGGCAAAGCACAAAGCCCGCCTGACGGCGGGGGGTAATCAGAACGGCAAGATGGTTTTCTGGTGGTTGTGGTGAACAGCAGCACTGTCGGAACAGGCGAGTCCTGCAGCGGAATAAGGCCGATAACAATCATGATCCGCGTGATCGATTGAACGCTTGGCCCCCGCTGCGCGAACTACAGATTGGCCAGGGCGGAAAAGCCCACAACAGGCCGGATATACGAATGCAACCGCGCTGACGACAGGTGCAAAAGCAATGCTTTGCTCACTACTTGTGGGGAGAGCCCATATACGCATTGTTAGCTATCAAAACTTTCATGGTCGTAGTAGATGTCGATTCCTGCATCTTCTACGATTTTTCCGAGCTTTTCGGCTCCAATCTTTTCACACATTCTTTCAAAAGAATTGTTATCCCAACCTTGCCAGTGCTCTTTCCATGCGACTTGAAAATATCGCTCTGGATCGGACAAAATCATTGCATCTCTAAGGAGTGAGAATGTCGTGAACTCGCTGTGAGATGCTGAGAGTTCTATTGCTTCATTTGTTAATATTTTCTCAAGGTCTGCTAAACCGGAGCAGCCAAAGCTATGTAATTCATCTATGAGTTCCTCTGATGCGGCCATTGCTTGATAAGGCGCGCGCGAGACAGTATTGGATAGCTTGATTTTTAGGTATTCGCTGATGCTTGCCGCATTTAGCTCGATGTTGAGGTCTCCCGCCTCTGCCTGAGTATGAACACTGTTCGCGTACTCTTGGATTTCTTTAGAAAGAGAGTCGAATTCGCGGTCTGCTAACTCCAGAAGGCCTGCTACTAAGTGAAACCTGCGCTTCATCGATGACCGGAGTTCACCCTTGAATTTATAACTGCGATCATGCTCAATCTCCGCCCATGCATGCTGAAGCGCTGTTCGGATTTGAACCTCAAAAACCATATCTTTGTATAGCGAAAACTCAGGCAGTGCTGTTCGAGAGCTCCCTAAGTCGCAAACCAAATGTACAGATCGATAGCCAAATCGATCTGCACCTAGATCCACTAGCTTGTCGCCGCTATGAGCAGTTTTGATGCCGAAGGTATCCGCCAGTGCTGCCTTTGCACGATCTACGTCGCTGTCAATAAAAGTAACGACTCTAACGCCAGCCAGATCAAGCATTTCTGCTTTGGGATCTTGATACCTTTTCCTTCCTATTTTTTCTTTGAAACTTTCTAATGTTTTTGCTCTATACGTCACGCCGAGTACGTCTATGTTATGCAAACGCATTATTGATCGAATTGTGGCCGCCGCGACGGATGCAAGATCTTCATACCTCCGATGTTCGGACGCATACCAATCAATGTGAGTCTTTAATTTTGGTCGCGCCATGGAACTATCCTTTGGTAGCTAACGATTAAGCTAACGGGCGGCCAAAAGCGCAGCTTTTGGACGTCCAGCGAACGAAGTGAGCGGCAGTTGAGCGCATTGTTAGAGGTTTACAGCAGTGACCATAGAAAATACCCGACGCCTAAAATTACCAAACCGATTACGGCAAGGATAATTGCGCCGATTATTGTTTCGCCATATTTATAGCCAATGACTCCAGATGGTATGGCTAGTGCTGCGAAAATTGAGGCTTTGATCCATTTTGCAGCATCCTGCAGGCCTAGATATTGAATTGCTAAATATCCAAGTATGGCGCTTGCTGTGATTAGCAGGAATAAGCCTTGATACGAGCCTTCAGATTTTAGTTGTCTGTTTCTTTCCTCAAGCTCTTCAAGGGAGTCGAAGTGCTCTATTGTTTCGCCACCTTCTGTGCGGCTGTACTTTGGCATCTTAAACCTCTAACGCCTGAATTAAGCCGCGCCGTGAAGCGGCGTCGGCTTGAATGAATTGTTAGGCTGCACTTGGTGTGGTTGCGCCTAAGTGTTGTGTTTATTCTTGGATGCCGAACCGAACGCCATTAAATGTGTGCGTGCAACAAGTACAGAAGGGCTCCATGTCTTGAGCCCTCAAGCTTGAGTTTACCAGCTGAAGTAGGCCTTCTCCATCAACGAACAATCCGCTGAAATAGCTGCTCTCGCCTACGCGCACGAGCTCTTCTTTCTGCTCTTCAGATCTTGCGACAAGCCAGAATATCGGCTCCGTTGTGTCGAGACGAGACTTGGCCTCCGCATATACTTGATTCCAATGGTCTCCTACTCTTGATAGTAGAAATCGGAAAAGTGGGGTGTAGTCACGGCCGTGCTTAAGCCGGCTGTGCATAGATGAGCGGACGGCTTCGCTATTTTCGAGGCTCTTCGAGTGGCGGGCATGTCGGAACTCTCCACCCATGCCATGTTTCACGCCATGAGTCCGAGTGTTGACGGAGCGGTAGAGTGGAGAAGTACGCATGTTTTGTGCAGCCTAACGTTTGGTTAAGGGGCGGGCTTTAGCCCGTCCCAGCGAGCGGAGCGAGCGATTTGAACCACTTGTTAGATGCATGGCACGAGCCTCAATCGCTTACGCACTTTATCTCAGCTTTGAGTATGTATGCTTTGCTGAAGAAAGGCATGACTCTGTCAATGGTTCTTGTTAAATAGCTTAGCTCTGTGCCAAGAACCTCCTCTCGCAACGCAATAAGCTCATGAACAATAGCGTTCGATTTTTCTGGTGAAATCTTGGGGGAGTTATAGAGTTCTGCCGAAAGCCAGTCGAGGCATGGGTAATTCGGATTTTCGTTAACAGGAACGAATAGCGACTCTTCATGCGTTTCTATGCATGCTTTCTCGCTACTGTGATACATGTCGAATGCCATGATGGTTCCGTGATTTTTGAAACTGCATCTAACGTTTGGTTAAGGGGCCGGCTTAAGCCGGTCCCGAGTGAGCGAAGCGAACGACTTGAACCAATTGTTATGTGTTACCGCAGCCTGCCAGCATAACCTCGATTGACATATCTTTTTATGTAACTGTTAAGTCCATGCCCGGCGATGGCCAATGCTTTCATTTGCTCTATATGGTGTTGGCCGGCGCTTCTGTAGTTATATAAATAAGTTGCGCCCGTTGTGAATTGCACGGTTATTGATTCTGGCCCTATTTCGTAGAAGGCGACGCCGGAGTCTCCGCCTAAATTCTTGTACCTTTCCATAGCGAACTCTCCTAGCATTTCTGAATGCACTTAGGCCAATAGGTGTCCAACAACGCTGCCGACTCCGATAGCCCATGTTGTTTCAAAGATGGAGCTTAAGAACACACGAGTACGAGCAGTTAATGTTTTTACCATAGACACCTCCTTAATGTTGTTTTGATCCGATGGAATCAAGTTGATACTTGCGTAACGCAACAAAACCAGCAGAAGGGCTACAGAGCCAACAAGCGTCACAGGGATTGCCAGTCCCCCACCTACTACCCCTATCGGCCTAAATGCACTCCTTACACATAAC
>NZ_PIYS01000001.1:4477-132423 GCF_002835605.1 Pseudomonas fluvialis
GGCGAGTCCTGCAGCGGAATAAGGCCGATAACAATCATGATCCGCGTGATCGATTGAACGCTTAGCCCCCGCTGCGCGAACTACAGATTGGCCAGGGCAAGAAAGCCCACAACAGGCCGGATATACGAATGCAACCGCGCTGACGACAGGTGCAAAAGCAATGCTTTGCTCACTACTTGTGGGGAGAGTCCATATACGAATTGTTAGACATCATTTACCAACTGACTTGATGATCTCGCCTTTCACAAAGCGAATAAATTCTTCCAAGTGATCTGCGCGTGAGGCCAAGTGATCTTCTTTTTGTCCCAGATAAGCTTGCTTAGCTTCAAGTAAGACGGGCTGATACTGGGCAGGTAGGCGTTTTATTGCCCAGTCGGCAGCGACATCCTTCGGCGCGATTTTGCCGGTTATTGCGCTGTACCAAATGCGGGACAACGTAAGCACTACATTTCGCTCATCGCCGGCCCAGTCGGGCTGCGAGTTCCATAGCTTCAAGGTTTCCCTCAGCGCCTCGAATAGATCCTGTTCAGGAACCGGGTCAAAGAATTCCTCCGCTGCCGGACCTACCAAGGCAACGCTATGTTCTCTTGCTTTTGTAAGCAGGATAGCTAGATCAATGTCGATCATGGCTGGCTCGAAGATACCCGCAAGAATGTCATTGCGCTGCCATTCTCCAAATTGCAGCTCGCGCTTAGCCGGATAACGCCACGGGATGATGTCGTCATGCACGACAAGGGTGACTTCTATAGCGCGGAGCGTCTCGCTCTCGCCAGGGAAAGCCGAAGCCTCCATAAGGTCATTGAGCAATGCTCGCCGCGTCGTTTCATCAAGCTTTACGGCCACAGTAACCAACAAATCAATATCGCTGTATGGCTTCAGGCCGCCATCCACTGCGGAGCCGTACAAATGCACGGCCAGCAACGTTGATTCCAGATGGCGCTCAATGACGCTTAGCACCTCTGATAGTTGGTTCGAAATTTCGATGGTCACCGCTACCCTCATGATGTCTAACAGTGATTAGATGGTGTTCCTTACTAACGCGATAGTAGCGACTTCCTCATAACTCCGCACGCCTCATGCCCGCAAAAGGGAAAAGTCCAAAATAATCAAAGAATTACCTCGCACACCGCCTTGCCTACCGTATTCGTGCGACTTCCTATTTTTGCGCTAGCATTACCACTGTACAAAAAAACAGTGTTTGCTTTGACTCGCCCGGAGGTGACTGCATGGATGGCTCAACTGGAAAAATGCGCCTGCGCGAGCAGGTCAGTGCAGTGATGCGCGTGCATCACTACAGCATTCGTACCGAGCAAAGCTATTGGTACTGGATTCGCTACTTCATCCGCTTTCATCAACTGAGGCATCCGTTGGAAATGGGCGAAGCCGAGGTGAATGCTTTTCTTACCTGGCTGGCGGTGGAGCGCAAGGTGGCGGCGGCGACTCAAAGCCTGGCACTCAACGCACTGGTTTTTCTGTACGCCAAGGTGTTGCAACGACCATTGGGCAGCGTCGGCAAGCTCGCCCGTTGCGGACGTCCGGCACGCCTGCCCTGTGTACTCACCCATGATGAAGCAACGGCGCTGATCAGCCAGCTTGCGCCGCCTTATCAACTGCTGGCGGCACTGATGTACGGTGCCGGCCTGCGCGTCACCGAGGCGGTGCGTTTGCGCATCAAGGATGTGGATTTTGATCGCCAGGTGATTACCGTGCGCGACGGCAAGGGCGGCAAAGACCGTACGACCTTGCTACCGGCCTCTTTGCTTGCCCAGCTGCAGGCGCGCAAGCAACGTATGTTCCACGCCTGGCAACAGCAGGACCCGTTCTATCAGGCCCCCGTGAGCCTGCCATTCGCTTTGCGCCGCAAGTATCCCCAGGCGGCCAGGGCGTTTGCCTGGCAATGGCTGTTCCCCTCCAGCGGGTTGTGCAGCGATGACGATGGCACGGTTGTCCGCCATCACCTGCATGTCAGCTCTGTACAGAAGGCGCTGCGCGTGCAGGTGCGCCGCAGCGGGCTGCATAAACCGGCCACCTGCCACAGTTTCCGGCATAGCTTTGCCACTGAACTGCTGCGTCACGGCAGCGATATTCGTACGGTGCAGACACTCCTTGGGCATGCCGATGTCCGCACCACGCAGATTTACACCCACGTGCTTGGCCAGGGCTTTGCGGGCGTGATCAGCCCACTCGATGCGCGTCGATAGCCCTGGGCTCGGCCAGCATGACTAACGCATTGCTCTGCCGGGCCGGCGCCGTCCATGACTGCGCCAGGCAGGGGCATGCGGCACGTTATGGCGCAGCCTGGCCCGCTGAATTACCCCGGGCCACAGGCGTAGTCGTTGTCCAGCCGGCTGTAGCCCAGGCCGCTGCCCTTGTGTACGCGGATCTGTACGGGCATGCGTTCCTTGAGTGCTTCGACGTGGCTGATGATGCCGATCATCTTGCCGCTGGCGTGCAGGCTGTCCAGGGCATCGAGGGCGATGTCGAGGGTGGCGCCGTCCAGGGTGCCGAAGCCTTCGTCGAGGAACAGCGAGTCGATGCGGGTCTTGTGGCTGACCAGGTCGGACAGCGCCAGGGCCAGGGCCAGGCTGACCAGGAAGCTTTCTCCGCCGGACAGGGTGCGGCTGTCGCGCTGCACGTCGCCTTGCCAGGTGTCGATCACCGCCAGTTCCAGTTCGGCATCCAGGCGGCGCACCAGTTGGTAACGGCCGTGCAGGCGCTCTAGCTGGCGATTGGCGAGGAGGATCAGCTGGTCGAGCGTCAGGCCCTGGGCAAAGCGCCGGAAGCGCGCGCCATCGGCCGAGCCGATCAGCCCGTTGAGCAGCTGCCAGCGCTCGCTGAGCTGTTGCAGACGCAGGATTTCCTCCAGCAATGCCTGCTGTTGCGCACGGCGGCGCTGGTCGTCGGCCAGGCGCGCGCTGATTTCTCCCTGTTGCAGGCGCAGGCTCTTGAGCTGGCTGTCGGCAGCCAGGCGCTGCTGTTCCAGGTCGGCCAGTTCCGGCAGCCCGGCCGCCTGTTGCTGCAAGGCGTGCAGCTGTGTGCTGGCAGCCTGTTGCAAGGCCTGGGCTTCGGCCAGGGCCTGTTGCAGGGCGGCCAGCTCGCGCTGCAGGCGGGCGTGTTGCTCGGCATCCAGCAGGGCGGCCTGGTAGGCCGCCAGGTCGGCAAATTCGCTGGCGGCCAGGGCGTCCTGCCAGGCCTGTTCAGCCTGTTGCGCGGTCTCCTGCTGGGCACGCTGCTGGCTGTGCAGGGTGTGCTGGCGGCCCAGCTGTTGCTGTTGCTCGGCCTGCAGGCGCTGCAGGGCCTGTTCATGTTCGGCCAGGCTGAGGCCCTCTGCCGTGACGCCCGGCTCATCCAGCGCGGCCTGTTGCTCCGCAGTGGCCAGGGCCTGCCAGCACGCCTGCCAGTGGGCCTGTTGGCTGGCCGCCTGCTGGCTGATTTGCTGTTGTTCGAGCAGTTCGCCGTGTAGCTGGTGCAGGCGCTGCTGGGCCTGCTGCCAGGTCTGCCAGTGGCCCTGGCAGGTTTCCAGCCAGGGCTGGGCCTGCTCGGGCAGCGGGTAGCCAAACTCGGCCAACTGACGGGCCAGCGCATCCTGCAGGCGCTGCAGGTCGCCCTGCTGCTGGTGCAGTTGCGCCTCCAGTTGTTGCTGAAGGGCCTGTTGCTGAGCCTGCTGCTGCTGGCTGAGCGCCAGGGCGTTGGCTTGCAGCTGGCTTTGCCCGTGTAGCTGCTGGGTGGCCTGACGGGCCTGGTCGAGGGCTTGCTTGCACGCGTCCAGTTGTTGCAGGCGCTCCTGCAGCTGCTGCAAGGCCTGGCTGTGCTGCTGGCGGCGTGCCGGCAGCGACTCGCCAGCGGCCAGCGGCCGGGTTAATCCCTGGCTGAGTTGACGGACCTGCTCTTGCAACTGCACGGCGGCCTGCGCCTGGCGTTGCTGCTGGGCAGACAGCTGTGCCAGGCGTTCGTTGAGGCGCTCTAGTTCGCCGGCCAGTTGCCGCCCTTCTTCGCCCAGCTGTTCCAATGCATCGCGTTTAAGTTGCAGGGTGCGCTGGGTGGTGCCGACATCCAGCGCCTGGTACTGCTCGATGGCCGGGTGTTCGGTGGCGCCGCACAGTGGGCAGGCGCTGCCGGGCTGCAGGTGTGCGCGGTGGGCTTCCAGGGCCTGGATGCGCTGCTCCTGCTCAAGCAGCTTTTCCTGGTCACGCACCTGCTGCTGCAAGTCCCGGTAGGCCTCGCGGCGCTGCGCCACCTGGGCGGCACAGGTGTGCTGGCTGGCCTGCGCGGCCAGCCACTCGGCGTGCAGGCTGTGTTGCTCGCTGGCCAGTTGTTCTTGCTGTTGCTGTAGCTCGGCAAGGCGCTGCAGGCTTTCGCCTTCGCTATGCAACTGCTGCCACTGCTCACGCAGCTGCTGCTCCGGCGCGCCGGCCAGCAGCGTTTGCCACTGCGTCTGACAGCGGTCCAGCTGTTGCTGGTGGGTCGCCAGTTGCCCGTGCAGGCTGGCCAACTGCTGTTCCAGACGCTGGCTGTCCTGCGCCTGCCCGGCAAGCCGCTCGGCGCTCTCCTGCAAGGCCTGCTGGCTGCCCGCGCAGGCCTCGCGCAGGTGCTGACGCTGCTGCAGTTGCTCGGCCCAGCGGCCCAGTTGCTCACCGAGCCGCGCGCGTTCGGGATGGGCCTGTAGCTGCTCTTGCAGGGCCTGCTGCTCGCTGCGCCGCTGTTCCAGTTGCTGGGCACACTGTGCAGCCCAGTCCTGACTGAGCTGCCAGGCCTGGCGGGTGTGCCGGGCAATCTGCCGGGCCAGTTCCTGCAGGCGCTGCTGGTTGCCGGCCAGCGCCTGGGCGGTTGCGTCCAGGGCCTGAGCGGCCTGCTGCGCGCGCAGCTGCACGGGTTGCAGGCGCCAGGCCGGGGCGGCCGCGGCGAGCTGGGCGCGTTGCGCGGCGGCCTGCTGCCAAGCCTGTTCGGCCTGCTGCAAGCGGGCGGCCGTCTGCGCCTGCTGCTGATGCGCGGCCTGCACGGCCTGGCGGGTCTGCCAGTGTTCCTGCAGGCTGGCCTGGGTGGCTTGCCAGTGCTGTTCCTCGCGGGCCAGCTGGGCGGCCTGGGCCTGCCAGTGTTCACGCTGTTCGCTGCTGAGCAACTCGACGCCATCGGCGCGCGCCTGCCATTGCTCCAGCTGCTGACGGGCCTCGCGGGCCTGCTCGAAGACGCGCTGCGAGAGGCGGCCGTAGATTTCGCTGCCGGTCAGCTCTTCCAGCAGCTCGGCACGCTGGTTGGCGCTGGCTTCGAGGAAGGCGGCAAAGCCGCCCTGGGCAAGCAGCATGGATTTGGTGAAGCGCTCGAAGTCCAGCCCGGTGAGCCGCTCGGTTTCGCGCAGCTTGTCATTGATGCGGTCGGTGATGATCTGCCCATCCAGCCGGGCCAGCTCGACACGCGGCTGCTGCAGCGCGCCCTCGGCACGGTCGCGGGCACGCCGCTGGCTCCAGAAGGCACGGTAGGCGGTGCCGCGCACGGCGAATTCCACTTCGGCCAGGCAGTCAGCGGTGTGCCGGGTCATCAGCTCATTGCCACTGGCCGACAGGCTGCTCATGCGTGGGGTGCGGTGGTAAAGCGCCAGACACAGGGCATCGAGCAGGGTGGTCTTGCCGGCGCCGGTCGGCCCGGTGATGGCGAACAGGCCGCTGCTGGCAAACGGCTCGCGGGTAAAGTCGATCTTCCACTCGCCCTTCAGCGAGTTGAGGTTTTTCAGGCGCAGGCTGAGGATTTTCATGGGGTCATGCCATCGCGGAGGTCAGCGCACAGCGCTGTCGGCCTCGGGGTTGTCGCGGACTTCGGCCAGCACCTGGCGATAGAGCTGCAGCAGGCTCTCGCGGGTTGGCGGGTCGAAGGATTCCTCCTGCAGGCGGCGGGCGAACACCTCCTCGGCACTCAGCTCATCAAGGCTTTCCCCGGCGGCGCTGTGCAGGGCCAGACTGGGCTGGCTGCGTTCGCGGCGGATGCGCAGCACCTCCAGCGGCAGGTCTGCGCAAAGGCTGGCGACGCGCCCGTGCAGGTCGCTCAGTGCGGCATCGTCCTGCACCTGCACTTCCAGCCACAACGGCTGGCTGGCACTCGCCGTGGCAGCCAGCTCGGCCAGGCGTGCCGGCAGTTCGGCGAGGCTGCCGCGCACACTGGCCAGGCCCTGCCAGCGTGGCACCGGCAGTTCCTCGATGGCCTGCAGGCGGCCCTCGGCAAAGTCCACCAGCAGCATCTGTTTGGTCTGTCCGGCTTCGTCGAAGGACAACGGTAGCGGCGAGCCGCTGTAGCGGATATGCGCCTGGCCGCCTACCTGCTGGGGACGGTGGATATGCCCCAGGGCGATGTAGTCGGCCGGCGGGAAGGCGTTGCTGGGAAAGGCTTCCAGGCTGCCGACGTAGATTTCCCGTACCGACTCGCTGCTGCTCGCGCCCACGGTGGTCAGGTGACCGCTGGCGATGATCGGCAAGGCCAGACCCAGCTCGGCGCGACGTGCTTCGGCCAGGGCGAACAACTGCTGGTAGTGCGCGGCAATCGCCTGCTGCAGGTCTTGCTGCTTGCTGGTGGCGCTGTGTCCGGCTTCGCTGCGCAGCAGATCGCGGGCGCGCAGGAAGGGAATGGCACACAGCAGGCCGGCCACCTCGCCCTGGCGGTTGCGCAGGGTCAGCAGTTGTTCGTCCGGGTCGCTGGCCAGGCAGGGCAGCACCTGCGCGCCCAGTTCGGCCAGCAGTTGCCGCGACTCGCCGAGCATGGCCGGGGAGTCATGGTTGCCGCCCAGCAGCACCAGGCCACAACCGACGCGGCGCAGCGCCAGCACCAGCTGGTTGTATTGCTCGCGGGCGTAGCTGGGCGGCGTGCCGGTATCGAACAGGTCGCCGGCAATCAGCACCACGTCGACCTGCAGGGCCTGCACCTGTTCGAGCAGCCACTGGCAGAGCGCCTGGTGCTCGGCCTGGCGGCTCTTGCCCATGAAATGCTGGCCGAGGTGCCAGTCCGAGGTGTGCAGCAGGCGCAGGGCAGCCATCAGACCGGCCACTCCTGCACGATGACGTGCGTCTTGACCCGCTGGATGCCCGGCCAGGTGCCGATTTCCTCGCGCAGCTCACCCAGCCGTGCCATGTGTTCGGCCTCCACATAAAGCAGCATGTCGGTTTCCCCGCTGATGCTGCTGATGCGCCGCACCTCGGCGAAGCCGCGCAGCCGTCCGACATACTCCTGGCAACGGCTGTCCTTGTAGAACAGTTCCAGGTAGGCCTGCACTGGCGCACGGCCGGGCAACTGCACCTGGGCGTGGTAGCCGCGGATCACTCCGCGCTGCTCCAGCTGCTGGATACGTTCACTGACCGCCGAGCGCGACAGGTTGACCTGGCGGGCTATCTGGCTGATCGGGGTGCGCGCTTCGGCGCGCAGCAGGCTGACTATCTGCTGGTCGACTCTGTCCACGGGGGCTCCGGCAATCTGCGGGGGCAATCCGACCATTTGCCGGGCAAAAACCGCAGCCTGACAGCTGCCAGGGCGGCGCCCGGGCCTTACCATGGCCGTCTTGCGCACTGTTGCAGAGCATACCCCATGAGTCGCCTCAACCAAGAACTCGGTCTGATCCAGGGCATCGCCCTGCTCAGTACCTCCCTGCTGGGCACCGGCATTTTCGTGGTGCCGGCGCTGGCCGCCACCGCCGCCGGGCCGGTCTCGCTATGGGCCTGGCTGATCCTCATCGCGCTGATCCTGCCGATGGCCTTCACCTTCGCCCAGCTGGGCCGTGCCTACCCGCACGCCGGCGGGGCGCCGCACCTGATCGGCAAGGCCTTCGGTGCACGCATGGAGCGCCTCAGCGCCCTGCTGTTCCTTGCCGTGCTGCCGGTCGGCCTGCCGGCGGCCCTGGAGATCGCCAGTGGCTTCGCCAAGGCCGTGTGGCCGCTGCACAGCGGCGGCGAGCTGCTCGTACAGTTGGCCACGCTTGCTGGGCTCTGGCTGCTCGGCCAGCGGCCGGCTCGCGCCTCCGGCACCCTGCAGGCACTGATCGCCCTGGCCATCATCGCCAGCGTGGCACTGGCCTGGTGGCTCGGCGACCTGCCGCAGGCCGAGCTGCCCTTGCTGCCGCCGCTGGCCGGACAGTGGCAGCTGCTACCGGCCGCTCTAGCGGTGATGTTCTGGTGTTTCGTCGGCATCGAGGCGTTTACCCACCTGGGCGAGGAGTTCCGCCGCCCGGCGCGCGACTTCCCGCTGGCGCTGCTCGGCGGCGTGCTGCTGGCTGGCCTGGTGTACTGGGCCTGCTCGGTGGCGGTGCTGAGTTTCCACACCTACGGCGATGTGCACAGCGATGCCGGCGCGCTGCCCCGCCTCTATCAGTTGCTGCTCGGTGAACAGGCCCGCTGGCTGGTGGCGCTGGTTGGCTATCTGGCCTGCTTTGCCTCGATGAACCTGTACATCCAGGGCTTCGCCCGGCTGATCTGGAGCCTGGCCGACGAAGGCAAGCTGCCGGCTCGCCTGGCGGCGCGCAACCGGCATGGCCAGCCGGCACGGGCGCTGCATCTGGTCATCCTGGCTTGCGCGGCGAGCGCCGTAGTGGCCAGCCTGGCCGGGCTGGGCGTGGACGACCTGATCCGCTACGCCAATGGCAATTTCGTACTGATCTACCTGCTCAGCATGGCTGCCGGAGTCTGCCTGCTGCGCGGCCCCTGGCGCCTGCTGGCGGCCGTGGCCTGCCTGTTGTGCGCCGCTGTGCTGCTGATGCTTGGCCAGGATGCCGCCTATGTGCTGGGGCTGCTGCTCGGCCTGCTGGCCCTGGACGCCTGGCAGCAAGGTCGCCGGGTGCTGCCAGCGGGTGACTGAGCGGGGCCACTGCGCCTATGCTGAAGACCTGTGCCTGGCGGGCAGGCATCCAGGGAAGAAACGATGCGGCGAATCCTCAACGATCTGAAAATCATGCTGCTGGCCAACCTGTGGCTGGTACCGGTACTCGCTGCGCTGGTCGGCGCCGTGTTCTACCTGGTGGCCCCGCCACCGCCGATGAGCGCGCGCATGGTCACCGGCCCGCAAGGCGGCGCCTATGCACAGTTCGCCGAACGCCTGCAGGCCGAGCTGGCCAAGGAAGGCTTTACCCTGGAGCTGCAGCCCAGTCGTGGCGCCAGCGACAGCCTGGCACAACTGCTCGCCGACGAACCCGAGGTGCAACTGGGCATCGTGCAGAGCGGCCTGGAGCGCACCCTGTCCGCCGCCCAGCGTGAACGCCTGAGCAGCCTGGGCGCGCTGTATCACGAGCCGCTGTGGCTGTTCTATCGCGCCGATCTGGAGTTGGCCACCCTGCATGACCTGCGCCCGCTGCGCCTGGGCCTGGGCACACAGGGCAGCGGCACCGCGCTGCTCAGCCAGGCCTTGCTGCAGGCCAGCGGCATCGCCACCGAGGACTATCCGCCACACTGGCAGGCGCTTGGCGGCGGCCCGGCAGTGCGCGCCCTGCAAGCCGGCGAGCTGGACGGACTGTTCCTGGTGGCCCCGGCGGAAAACCCGCTACTGCAACAACTGGCCAGCGACCCGGCGCTGCGCCTGCACCACTTCCGCCGCGCACGCGCCTACGCCGCCCGCCTGCCCTTCGTGCAACCCCTGCAG
The DNA here is from genome assembly GCF_002835605.1 of Pseudomonas fluvialis. Lineage (NCBI taxonomy): Bacteria > Pseudomonadati > Pseudomonadota > Gammaproteobacteria > Pseudomonadales > Pseudomonadaceae > Pseudomonas > Pseudomonas fluvialis. Next base: position 14,081 of record NZ_PIYS01000001.1, read on the forward strand.
GTCAGCGAAGGCCTGCTCAACCTGCAGGTCGGCATCCCCCGCCAGGAGCTCACCACCCTGTCGCCGGTGGCCAGCCTGGTGGTCAACGACAGCTTCCACCCGGCCCTCACCCCGCTGATCCTCCAGGCCAGCCGCCAGGTATTGGCCGAGGGCAACCTGCTCGACCCCGCCGGGCAATTTCCCAGCCCGTCACCGGCGCCCTTCGCGCTCAGCGACGATGCCGGCTATTTCTACAGCAAGGGCCTGCCGCTACTGCAACGCTACCTGCCGTTTCGCATCGCCTCGCTGGCCGACCGCTACATCATTCTGCTGATTCCCCTGCTGCTGATCCTCCTGCCGCTGTTCAAGGCCATCGGGCCGATCTACCAGTGGCGCATCCGTGCGCGCATCTACCGCTGGTACAAGCACCTGCGCGAGATCGACCGACAACTGCACAGTGGCTCGCTGCCCGCGCAGCTGGATGAGGAAATCAGCCGCCTGGAACGCCTGGAAACCGAACTGGCCGCCGTGCAGGTACCGCTCTCCTACTCCAACGAGCTGTATGAACTGCACCTCCACCTGCGCTACGAAATCGAGCGACTGCGCGCCTTGCAGCAGCGCCAGCGCAGCATCGGGTAAACTGCCGCCCCATACTTCGCACCGCACGAGAAGCCCATGCCGATCCGCCATTGCATCGTCCACCTGATCGACAAGAAGCCCGACGGCAGCCCGGCCGTACTGCATGCCCGGGACAGCGAGCTGGCCGCCAGCAGCGCCCTGGAAAACCTCCTGGCCGACCTCAACGACAGCTACAACGCCAAGCAGGGCAAGGCCTGGGGCCTGTTTCACGAGGAGTCCGGCGCTTATCCGTTCAGTGGCTGGCTGAAGGCTTACTTGGAAGGCGAGCAGGACTTCACCACCTTCAGTCGCCAGGCTGTCGCACAACTGCAGAAGCTGATGGAGGAATCTAACCTGTCCACCGGCGGCCATGTGCTGTTCGCCCACTACCAGCAGGGCATGACCGACTACCTGGCGATCGCCCTGTTGCACCACAGCGAAGGCGTGGCGGTGACCGAGGCGCTGGACGTGACCCCGGCCAAGCACCTCGATCTGGGCCAACTGCACCTGGCCGCGCGCATCAACCTCAGCGAGTGGCAGAACAACCAGCAGTCCAAGCAGTACATCTCCTTTATCAAGGGCAAGAACGGCAAGAAGGTCTCGGAGTATTTCCGCGATTTCATCGGCTGCCAGGAGGGCGTCGACGCGCCGAGCGAGACGCGCACGCTGCTCAAGGCATTCAGTGACTTCGTGGAAAGCGAGGACCTCGCCGAAGAACAGGCGCGCGAGAAAACCGACACGCTGGTCGACTACGCCACCAGCCAGGCCAAGCTGGGCGAGCCAATCACCCTGGAAGAACTCTCCGGGCTGATCGACGAAGAGCGCCCGCGCGCCTTCTACGAACATATCCGCAACAAGGACTACGGCATGGCCGCGGAATTTCCGGCGGACAAGCGCACGCTCAGCCAGTTCCGCCGCTTCACCGGGCGCGCCGAAGGCCTGTCGATCAGCTTCGAGGCGCACCTGCTGGGCTCGGCCATCGAGTATGACGAGGCACGCGACATGCTGATCATTCGCCAGCTGCCCACCCAGTTGAAAGACCAGCTCAAGCGGCGCAAGGACTAGCCCGCCATGCGCCTGGAGGATGCCCTGCTCGACAGCTGCCTGTGCCAGCCGGATGCTCCGCTGGGCGGTGATCCACGCCGCCTGCTGGTCAGCGACAAAAGCACCGCCAAGCAGCAGCTGAGCGACCTCAAGCCCTGGCTCAACCAGCAGCAGACCCTGCTCTGGGCCAATCGCCGGGATGCCGTGCTGCTGGTCCTGCAAGGCCCCGACTGTAGCGGCAAGGACGGGGTGATCCGCCACGTGCTCAGCGCCTGCAATCCCCAGGGACTGGCACTGCACAGCTTCCAGGCGCCCAGCCCGGCCGAGCGCGCCGAGCACTGGCTGCAGCGCTACCGGCAACGTCTGCCGGCGCCGGGCCTGCTCGGCGTATTCAATCGCAGCTACTACGAAGGCCTGGTCAGCGACCTGCAGGACGGCCTGTGCCCGGACGCGGCGCTGGCCAGCCGGCGCGCCGAAGTGGCCACCCTGGAAACGCAGCTCGGCCAGCGGCGCATCCACCTGCTCAAGTGCTACCTGCAGCTGTCCAGAGGCGAACAGCGCCTGCGCCTGGAGCGCCGCCTGGAGCTGCCCAGCAAGCGCTGGAAGCTGTCACGCGCCGACCTCGAAGCACACCGCCAGTTCGACAGCCTGCAGGCGCGCTGGGCCAGTGAGCTGGCGGCCAGCCACAGCAGCGCGGCCCCCTGGTATGTGATTCCCGCCGACCACCGCTGGCAGCGCGACCTGCTGGTGGCCAGCCTGCTGGCCCGCACCCTGGAGCGTTTGCAGCTGGACTGGCCGGCACAGCCGGCACCGTTCAGCCTGGCCGAGTTGCAGGCATGCGCCGGCTAATCGCCGCCCTGCTGCTGGGCTGCGCGACGGCCCTGGCCAGCGCCGAGCAGCCCTGGGTCGAAGAAATCCCGGCGGCGGCGCTGGATGCCGACACCGTGCGTTTCGTGCAGGCCAATGCCGAGTTCACCCTGCTGCATGAGATGGGCCACCTGCTGATTCATGAACTGGGCCTACCGGTACTCGGCCGCGAGGAAGATGCCGCCGACCAGTTGGGTTTCATGGGCCTGTTCCTCCTCTACCGGCGCCAGCACGAACCGGACTTCGCCGCACGCCTGCTGGATATCGCCGACTATTGGCGCCTGGAATGGCAACGCGCCAAGCCGCCGCACGAGGAAGTCCGCGAATGGGACAGTCATGCACTGGATGCCCAGCGCTTCTACAACCTGGCCTGCCTGGCCTATGGCAGCGATCCGCGCCAGCTGGAGTGGATCATCCAGGCCACCGGCCTGCCGGAGCAGCGCGCCTTCTACTGCGACCAGGAATATCAGCAGGTGCTGCATGCGGTGAGCTGGCTGAAGCGCCACTACCAGCGCCAGCCCGGACAACCCGCCGGGGCACAGATCAGCGTGGTCTACGACGAACCTTCGCCGGCACTGGCCGACGGTGCCGAACTGCTCGCCAAGGTACGCGGCTCCGGTGAGCTGGAGGCGGTCGCCGCCAAGGCCGGCGAGGCCTTCGTGCTGCCACGCCCGCTGTTGCTGCGCCTGACCAGTTGCGGCGAACCGGATGCCTGGTACAACCAGCAGAGCGGCGAGCTGACGCTCTGCTATGAACGCCTGGTGCACCTGCGCCAGCTGGCCGCGCAACTGCCACGGCTGCGCCAACCCCTCCACCCTGCCAAGGATGACCCCTGATGAAAACCCTGATCGCCCTGCTCCTGGCGCTCGCCGTGTACCAGCACTGGGACCGTGTGCAAGCCCTGCTCAGCCCGCCCAGCGCCGGCGCGCAAAGCGGCGAAGTGATCCTCTACGCCACCGAGTGGTGTGGCTACTGCGCCAAGGCGCGCGAACTGCTGGCCGCCGACGGCATCAGCTACCGCGAGATCGATATCGAAAAGGACAGCGCCGGTCGCCAGGCCTACCAGGCACTGGGCGGGCGTGGCGTGCCGCTGCTCGACGTGCGCGGGCAGATCGTCCGCGGCTACAACCCCGAGGCGATACGCGCCGCCTACTGAGCGCGCAGGACAAAGCCCAGGCGCGGCAAATGCACATGCACGCGCCCAGCCCGGTCGTCCTCGCGGGCAAGAATCAGGCATTCGTCGTCGACATGCAGCAGTTCGCCCTGCACCGGGTCGACACCGTAGTCGCAGGCCGCCACGTGCACCGACTGCCCGGCCTGAAAACCGGCCGGCCACTGCCCGGCGCGCTCCGGCAAGGGTGCCGGCGTGGCTTCTCGGGCCACCGCCAGCGCGTCCGCGCTGCTCATCGCCCGCGGCGAGCCATGCCCGAAGGCCAGCACCCGCGCCAGCCAGGCGTTGACGGCCGGATAGGCGGCCAGCAGCGGCGCGGTCTGCGGCGCGCCGGCCAGGAACCACAGCGGATGGGCCACGGCAAAGTCAGCCAGCGACGGCCGGCCACACAGGAACTCGCCGTCCTCGCGCTGCAACTGCAGCTCCAGACGCTGCATCAGCGTTGGCCAGTGCTGCAGGCTGTGCTCGGCGGCCGGCAGGCGCGCCGCACCACCGGCAAACAGCGCCCGGCGATCGTCGATGAATGCCTGGGCCGCCGCCGGCAGGCCCTGCAAGCGACTGGCCAGCAGCTCGGGCTGAAAGGCCAGGCTGACGGCCAGGAGGAACAGTGTGCTGTCGGCCCATTGCGCCAGACTGGCCACCACGAACTCCTGGCCCTCGGGAAACAGCGCCGGGGTGGCCTTCTCGGCTTCCAGGCGTCGGGCGATCAGCGCGCTGTCGCAGTAGATATCGGCGCCCACCTGCAACACCGGGGTCTTGCGGTAACCGCCGGTCAGTGCCAGCAGGTCGGGCTTGGGCATGATCCGTGGAATCTCCACCGAGCGCCAGGACAGCTGCTTGTAGCCGAGCAGCAGGCGGGTTTTCTCGGCAAAGGGCGAGGCATCGTAGTGATGCAGGATCAGCTCGTGCATGGTGTGCTCCGCAGGCGGGGATAGAGACTCAGAGTAGTCCTGTGCAGGCCGTGCCGTGAAGTCCCTGACCAGACGTTCCTTGGCCGCCTTGCTGAGCGCCTTGATGGCGCGTTCGCGGCGCAGGGCGGCCGACTTGTCGGCACAGGCTTCCACATAGACCAGTGCCTGCGCCGGGCTGGCATGGAAAAAGCGTGCACCCTGGCCCCGGCAATGCTGGGCGAAGCGCCGCTGCGGGTCATTACTCATGCCGCAGTACAGCGCACCATTGGCCGCGCGCACCAGGTAGACCCACCAACTGCACGCACTGCTCATGCGCGCAAGCGTCCAGGCGCCAGCTGTGCGGCACACAAGCCGTGCGCCTGCAGGGCCTGCGGCCAGGGCTGGCCGCTCAGCAAGGCGGCGCTGGCCAGGCCCATGGCCGGGCTGGTCTGCATACCGTAACCGCCCTGGCCGACCAGCCAGAAGAAATCCTCCCGGCCTTCGGCAAAGCCGGCCACCAGCCCCTGATCGGCGACGAAACTGCGCAAACCCGCCCAGCGGTGCAGCGGTCGCTTGATGCGCAGACGGGTGTACTGCTCGATACGGGCAATGCCCAGGGCGATATCCAGCTCCTCGGGCTGGGCATCCTGGGCCGCCTGCGGGTCGGCATTGGCCGGCGACCCGAGCAGTAGCCCGGCATCGGGTTTGATGTAGAAAGACTCGTCGAGGCTCACCAGGCAGGGCCAGTCGTGCAACGCATAGCCCTCGGCAGCAAAGGTAAAGGCACTGCGCCGCATCGGTTGCAGGCCCAGTCCGGGTATCCCGGCCAGCGCGGCGATCTCCTCGCCCCAGGCCCCCGCGGCGTTGACCAGGCAGGCCGCCCGGTAACGCTGCCCGGCGCACTCGACCTGCCAGTAGCCGGCCTGGCGCTGGATGGCGCGCACCTCGCGCTGGCAATGCAGTACCCCGCCCCGCTCACGCAGGCCGCGCAGGTAACCCTGTAGCAACGCATGGGTGTCGATATCCGCGGCCGTCGGGTCGTACAGCGCGCCGTGCACCTGAGCCGGATCGAGTGCCGGGCACAGCGCACAGGCTTGCGCGGCATCGAGCAGGCGCATCTGCGGCACACTGACCCGCGCCGCCTGCCATTGACGCTGCAGCTCGGCGGGATCGCCATGGAAATCGACGATCAGTTCGCCGCGTGGACGCAGCAACGGCTGCTCAGCGAAGCCGTCTGGCGGCGCCTCGAAAAAGGCCCGGCTGGCCGCGCTCAGGGCGCGCACCTGGCCGCTGCCGTAGGCCTGGGTGAACAGTGCGGCAGAACGCCCAGAGGCGTGGTAGCCCGGTTGGCTTTCGCGCTCCAGCACCAGGCAGCGCGCGCCCTCGGCACTGAGGAAATAACCGCAGGAAGCGCCGGCAATACCGGCACCGATGATCAGGAAATCACAATCGAGCATGGCGAGACAGGCTGTAGCAGGAACGAGCGGGGACGCATGCACGCCACCCCCAAGCCAGTGCGTGCAGCGCCTGAACTGGACGCGGCAGGCCTATGGACCTGCCCGACCAGCGGACGATCAATGCTTGCGCGGTACAGGCTTGAGCAGACTGTCCGGCGGCATTTCACAGTGGATCTTGCGACCGATCAGCGCTTCGATCGGCGGCAGGGCAAAGGCATCGTCCTCGCCGGCAAAGCTGATCGAGGTGCCGCTGCTGCCGGCGCGCCCGGTACGCCCAATACGGTGTACGTAGTCGTCGGGGGTTTCCGGCAGGGTGAAGTTGATGACATGGCTGATGCCGTCCACATGGATACCGCGCCCAGCTACGTCGGTGGCCACCAGCACACGGATCTTGCCCTCGCGGAAGCCTTCCAGCACCTTGATGCGCTTGGCCTGCGGTACATCGCCGGACATCTGCGCGGCGCTCACGCCGTCGCGCGTGAGGCGCTCCTCGATGCGCCGCACCTCGTCCTTGCGGTTGGCAAACACCATCACCCGGCTCCAGTCGTTCTGCGTGACCAGGTTGTAGAGCAGCTTGTACTTGTCGCTGCTGGCCACCGCATAGACGTGTTGCTCGACGGTATCGCTGGCGACGTTCTCCGGCTCGATCTCGACGATCGCCGGATCGACTGTCCACTGCTTGGCCAGGTTCATCACGTCGTCGGTGAAGGTGGCAGAGAACAGCAGCGTCTGGCGCTCACCCTTCATCGGCGTTTGCCGGATGATCTGCCGCACCTGCGGGATGAAGCCCATGTCGAGCATGCGGTCGGCCTCATCCAGGACCATCACCTCGACCATGTCCAGGTGCACCTCGCCGCGCTGGTTGAAATCCAGCAGGCGCCCCGGTGTGGCGACCAGAATGTCGCAGAAGCGCGATTCGAGCTGTTTGAGCTGTTTGTCGAAATCCATGCCACCGACGAACTGCATGACGTTGAGGCCGGTGTACTTGGTCAGTTCAGCGGCGTCCTTGGCGATCTGCACCACCAGTTCGCGGGTCGGCGCAATGATCAGCGCGCGCGGCTCGCCCATGTAGCGCTCTTTAGGCGGCGGGGTCTGCAGCAGCTGGGTGATGGTCGAGATGAGGAACGCAGCCGTCTTGCCGGTGCCGGTCTGCGCCCGTCCGATGGCATCACGCCCCTTGAGGGTGTAGCCCAGTACCTGCGCCTGGATCGGCGTGCAGTAGGGGAAACCCAGATCATGGATGGCGTGCATCAGCCGCGCATCGAGATTGAAGTCGTGAAAGCGGGTCTTGCCGTCCTGCGGCTCGACCACGAAGTCGCTGAGTTTCCAGGTGTCCACCGGCTTGGCGGCACGCGGCTTGCGTTCACGACGTGGTTTGCCGGGCTGGCTTGCAGCAACCGGCGCAACGGCCGGCTCAGCTGAACGGGGGGAGGCCTGCGACGTAGCCTGAGCGGCGGCCGGCGAGGCTTGCGGGGTTACGGGCGGGGCGCTTGGCGCGGCGTCAGCGCCCTTGCCGAACAGATTCTTGAGTGCTTTGAGCACGGTCTTCTCGTCACAGGTCAGGGAATGAACCGCGCCAGTGTAAAGCAAGATTGGCGGGGGGCGAAGCCTCCCACCCGCCCCGGGCAATTAGCCGCAGAGGCAGTTGCGACCGTGCTGCTTGGCCTCGTACAACGCCGCATCGGCACGCGCGATAAGCGCCTGCAGGCTATCGCGCGGCTGCATCTGCGCCAGGCCGATGGAAACCGTCACCCCGGGCAACTCGCCAATCGGCGCATAGAAGTGCTCGATGCGCTCCAGGCTGCTGCGCAAACGCTCGGCAATCGCCCGCGCCTCCTCCTGGGCCAGGTCGGGCAGCAGGATAACGAACTCTTCGCCGCCAAAGCGCACCATGCTGTCCTTGGGCCGCAACTGCTGGCGCAGGGTATGCGCCACCAAGCATAGCGCATAGTCACCGGCCAGGTGGCCATGGCGGTCGTTGTAGGCCTTGAAGTAGTCGACATCCAGCATGAGCATGCACAGCGGCTTGTCGTTGAACGCGCAGCGGGTACTTTCCCGCTCCCAGATATGTTCCAGCCAGCGCCGGTTGAACAGCCCGGTGAGGGTGTCGACATTGGCGTTCTGCTCGGCGTTCTGCAGCACCTTGTTGCCCTGACGCACCCGTTCACAGAGCAGTTGCAGCATGTTCTGCATCAACTGGGGCGACTGGCTGAACAGGTCGATCAGCGCCTGGCGGTGCAGGCGCAACACCCGGCTGGGTTCGCCGGCCAGCACATAGGCTGATGGTCGTTCGTTGTCGATGAAACTGATTTCCCCGGCGCAGTCACCGACATTCAGCACTGACACGGGGGCCGAATCCGGCGAGCCCAGGTAGACCTTGAGCTGACCACTGATCACCAGGTAGAGGTATTCGTTGCGATTGAACGGCGAGAGCAGGATCTCGCCATTGTGCAATTGCAGAGCGCAGGCGGTCTCCAGCAGCTTGTGCAAGCTGCCCAGCGCGACATTGTTGAACAGTCGCGTGTGTTTTATCTGCTCCAGATCGGGCTGCCAGTGCACGGTTTTCATGGCGGCGGCCCTGCCCTGGAGGGCGTGCGCAAGGGGGCTTGAAACATCACAAACGCTTCCTGTCGTTAGGACGAACAGCATCTTGAACTTATGACGATCACCCCGGGCTTACAATCCTGTAGCCCGGGACATGCGACAAACGGTCGCAAAAGTGACCAATGCGTCAGAAAAACCATCAGGCGAGCGAGCTACTGTCGTTTGCCTGGCACTCTCAGTGCGCATACTCCAGACGATAGCCCACGGCAAAACCAGCCAGACGCTCACCAATCAACTGCTCGAGTGCCGCATCCGCCGCAGCCAGGCGAATGTAGGCCAGTTGCCCACAACGCTCGTCACTGCGTACCTCAACCTGCTGCACTGCCGGCAGGTCGGCCAGTTGTTCACGGTATACCCGGGCGATGGCGTCGAAACGCAAGGCCGGCTTGAAGGTCTTGCCCACTGCGGTCAGCGGAATGGCCTCGATGATCCAGGCATCCTTCGGCACCGCAGCCCGCTCGTGAATATGCGCGGCGGCATGCGCCAGCAGTTCATCTTCGCTGGCTTGCTGGCCGGGTTTGAGCTGTACATAAACCACCGGCAGCTCGCCCACCTTCAGATCAGGCTTGCCCACTGCAGCAGCCAGGGCCACGGCCGGATGTTTGTGCAAAGCCTCCTCGATCATCTGCGGGTCAATGTTGTGGCCGCCGCGGATGATCAGGTCCTTGCTACGCCCGGTCAGCCAGATGTAGCCATCACCATCCACCCGCCCCAGGTCGCCAGTATTGAACCAACCGCCATCAACCCAGATACCGGCGTTCTTGCTGCCCTGCAGATAGCCTTTGAATACCGTGGCACCCCGGATACACAGGGTACCGATCTCGTTGACCGCCGCGTCGCGTAGGTAGTTGCCCTGCTCGTCGAGCACCTTGATGCTCACCTCGCAATACGGCATGGGCAGGCCAATGGAACCTGGACGACGCTCGCCGGCCGGTGGGTTGGCACAACTGCCGCAGGTACCTTCGGTGAGGCCGTAGCCCTCGATCAGGGTCAAGCCGGTCTTGGCTTCGAACTGGCGGATCAGCTCCACAGGCATGGGCGCAGCGCCGCACAGGGCATATTTCAGCGAGCTGAGGTCATGCCCTTCGCTGGGCACCTGCAACAGCCCGGCATAGATGGTCGGCACGCCACTGAAGAAGCTGACCCGGTGACGTTCGATGATTTTCCAGAAGTTGCTGATCAGGTTGCCGTTGCGATAGCCCTGCGGCGTGGCCAGCAAGACTTCGGCCGCGCCGATGAAGGCCGTCAACCCGGTCACGATCACGCCATTGACATGGAACAGCGGCAAGCCGCACAGCGTTACGTCGCCCGGGGCAAAACCGGTGACCAGGTTCATGCAGTAGGCCATGGCCACTTCGTTGCCATGACTGTGCGGAGCCAGCTTGGGCGTACCGGTGGTGCCGCCGGTATGAAAGTAGCTGGCAATTTCGTCGGCCTGGATCACCCGGCCACTTTCCAGATGATCGGCCGGACAGGCAGCGATGACCTCGTCGAAGTCGAGCACGCCTTCCGGCAACGCGCCGCGCTGGGCCTTGAGGGCACTGCGTTGCGGCTCGGGGAGAAAATTGGCCATGTCCACGCAAAGCACGGCCTTGAGCTGCGGCAAGTGCCCGCGCAGGGCCGCCACCTTGTCCCACAGGTCGGTACCGGGGAAAGGTGCCAGGGTCACCAGCAGTTCGGAGTCGGACGCACTGATCAGCTCGGCAATGTGTTCCGCATCCAGCAACGGATTGATCGCATTGACGATGCCGGCTGCCTCGCCTCCCCAGATAGTGAAATGGGTTTGCGGCAGGTTGGGCAGCAGGAAGGACACCGCCTTGCCCGGGCGCAGGCCAAGGCGGTGGAAGGCATTGGCGGTCTGGGTGATCTTGCCCAGCAGCTCCATATAGTTCAGCCGGTAGGCCGGCTCATCCGCGCTGCCCTGCAGAATGAAGGAAAGCGCCGGCGCCTGCGGATGGGCTGCTGCGGTGCGCTGGATCAGCTCATAGGTACTGGCCGGCAGGCCACGTGCCGCCAGCGGCGTTTGCTCGATCTGGCGGATGTCCTGCAGGGTACGGATTACGGGAGTCGTGGTCATCTTGTTGTTCTCGTCACTCAGCGACTCAGGACTGCAAACGCTGCTGCAGCCACTGGCCAATGTCATCGATCTGTTGCGGGCACACTTCGTGCGCCATGCGGTACTCGCGCCAGACAGCCGGCACACCAGCCCGCTGCAGGCAGTCGAAAGCAGCCTGCCCCATGCTGGGCAGAACCACGTCGTCGACTGTGCCATGCAGGCAAAGAACCGGCAGTTGTCTTTGTGTATCCGTTAGCGACAGCTCCGCCGGAAAGGTCGGGGCATAGGTGGACAGTGCCAACACCCCGCCCAACGGGCCGGGCCAGCGCAGGAAGGCGGCATGCAGAACCACCGCGCCGCCCTGGGAAAAACCGGCGAGGATGATGCGCCCTGGATCGATGCCCTGATCGCGCTGCGCCTCGACCAGGCGCATGACACTTTCCGCAGAGCCTTCCAGTTGCGAACGATCGATGGCCCGCGCCGGGCTCATGGCCAGGATGTCGTACCAGCTGGGCATGGCCCAGCCACCATTGATGGTCACCGGGCGGGTCGGTGCCTGGGGCAGGACAAAGCGGCAGCGCGTCAGGTGCCGCTGCAGCAGCTGGGCAACCGGCTCGAAGTCGTGCTGATCGGCACCCAGGCCGTGCAGCCAGATCACGCAGGCATCGGCTGTCTGGCTCGGTTCTAGAACAAGGGGGGCAGTCATGGCGGTGCTCCGTAGTCTCAGGGTTGTTCGCGCAACTCGGCCAGCACACCGAGCAGCCCCTGCTCGGTCTGTTCGCCGACCAGCTGCTTGCGCAATCGCCCTTGCGGATCGACGATGAAGGTCACCGGCAGCGCCTGGCTACGCGGTAACTGCAGGCGCTCGGCCGGGTCCTCGGCCAGTACGCGAAATTCGATACCCAGTGCCTGAGTCTGCCGGGCCAGCGCCTCGCCCTGCACACCATCGTAATTGACACCGAGCACCTGTACGGCCGCCTGGGGATGCTGCGCGAGGCGATTGAGCTCGGGAATTTCCTTGCGACAGGGGCCGCACCATTCCGCCCAGTAATTGATCAACAGCCACTGGCCTTCGAGCTCGCCAGCCGTTACCTTGCGAGCATGCTGATCGACACCCCAGTCGTCACTGCAGCCGGAAACCAAGAGGCCGATGATGATGGCCAGAATAAGCCTGAGCCGCACAGACATGCCTGGGTACCTCGTAGGAGTGGTGAATAGATGACATTGGACGCCATGCGCCTGGAGGTGCCGGAAATCCATGAGCATGAATCGCTAGACCTGCACAATCTGCTCGAGCAGCTCGCCGACCTGCCTCGCCAGGCATCCAGTGAAACCCTGGAAACACTGCTGGGCCGCCTGTTCCAGCTCAACCGTAGGGAGCTGACCTTACTGGAAAGGCAGCGCATCCTGCAAAGTTTCACCGAGCATTATCGCCTGCAGGCCCAGGCTTTTGCCGAGCAGCCCCCCTGCCCGCTGTTCATCCGTCTGTGCCTGGAGCTCGCCGCAGGCTTCAAGCGCCTGCTGCTGCAGATTCTTCAGGGCCGCCAGCCTTCGCGACCACACCTGGCCTGGTGCTTGTACATGGCCGAGTATTTTGTCGCACAGAGCCTGTTGCGCCATTACCAGCTCTACCAGGAACCTCCGGGTAGCCTGTGGCACGACTGCCACCTGCTGTATTGGCTGGGCGAGCGCCAACATTGCCTCGACGAACCGGTAGCCGCCGCCTTCCAGCCTGCCGCCGCCGGCAATCTGCGCGGGCTGTATCAGCAAAGCCTGCTGCTGGCCCTGAGCAATCCCTTCCAGCTGGAAAATGGCCAGTGCCTGCAACTGTTCGCCGCCCTCGCCCCGCTGGCCGAACTGGCCCGCCTGCAACCCTGGGAAGCAGACGACGACAGCGAGGGACTGTTGATCGACCTCGGTGCCGAACAGCCGCAACTGCTTGGCGAGTCTGACGCAGCGGCTGAACCGGCCACCCTGCGCCGCCTGGAACTGGGTGCGTTACTGGTTGCCCTCGACGAGCCCACGCCCCTGCAAAGCGCCAGCCAGCGGCAACTGCTGGAGCAAGCCAGGCCGCACTGGCAAGGCCAGCAAGCCCGACGCCATCCGCGCAGCGAGCAAAGCAGCCCGTGCAATCTGTTCTGCGGAATAGCCGCCATCCATGCCCAACTGCTTGAACAGCGTCCCCTGCACCTGACAGCGCAATTACTCGATGCCAGTGCAGGGGGCGCGCGCCTGCTCTGCCATGCCGACCACGCGGCGCAGTTGCCCATCGGCCAGCTTCTCCTGTTGCAACACAACAACAGCCAGACCCTGGCCCTGCTGCGCTGGCGTCACCAGAGCGGCAGCGGCTTGCACCTGGGCCTGCGCTATCTCAAGGGGCTACCGCGGCCGGTATGGCTGCGCCGTGCGCCGAGCGCCAAGACGCACCCGGGTATTTTGCAAAGCACCCCGGCCAACGGCGGCTGGCATCACGGCCTGTGGCTGGCCCAGGGCGACTTTGCCAGCGAAGAGAATCTCTGGCTGCAACTGCAGGGCAACCATCACCAGGCCATCGTGCAGTTGCCGCCAGCCAATCTGGACAGTGGCCAGGTAGCGCGTCATCCGCTCAAGCTGGCCTGATAACCGCCGGGCGGGCGGCGCTTGATGAATTTTTGCGCAGAGGTTCACGACCGCAGGCAGACCCACGCCCGGATTGCCAGGGCGGCGCGCACTAGAATGGCCGGGTGATTTCTTGTCAGGCCATACGCCCCATGAACCAAGCTCATGAACAACTGATCGGCCCCGTCCCTTCCCAACTGGCCAGCAAGGCCGCCAGTCGGCGCGGGCCAGGCAGCCACGCCGAATTCAATTTGGCGGTCTGGCTGCATCTGCCGGGGCTCGCCGAACTACCGGTATCCCTGGTGGTGCGCTACCTGGATGGTGAACACCCCCGCGAAGCCCAGGTCGACCACGGCCGACTGAACGCCCAGGGACGCATCCTGCTGTCCGGCGTGGCGCATCTGCCTTATCGGAACACCCCCAGCGAGGTACGTCTGTACCTGCGCAGCGCCTTGCCGCTGCGGGCACCGATCGTCGAGGAATGCTTCATCGAACCGGTACTGCAGGAAAGCCGTAGCCTCAATTCAGTCAGCTGACCTGACTGCGCTCGTCCGCATCAGGCAGCTCGGTCTTTTCCTGCTCCTGGCTGCGCCACCACTCACGCAGCGATAGCGGCCAGCGGCTAAAGGCCACTCCGGTCACCCGGCGCAAGCCCTGCAACGCCCGTTGCGGGGCTTTTTCATGCAGTTTCACCAGGTTGTCTTGCTCGCTCATATCGTTCTGCCATCAGCCATTGCAGCGGAACCGGCTGAAAAGCCAGAAACGTGCCAATCCACGACAAACGCCCTGGCAACGCCCTCGCGGCAAGCCAACCCGGCGCCCGGCATGATCGGCAGAACGCAGCACGGGCACAGCCTGACATTTTTTGTCAGTCGGACGGCAGTGCCAGCCAGTCGGCCAGGCTGCCTTCCAGCCATAGCGCCTGGCTCGCCTGCAGCCCCTGTAACGCCGCCAGCAGGCGTGGGTAATAGGGCGCTGGATAACTTGTCGGCCACTGCGCCAGCTGCAGTTGCGGCCAGGCCAGCTGTTCAAGCAGCTGCGCCAGGGAGTAATGCGCCAGGTCGCGACACAGCACCCAACGCTGGTTGCCTGCCGCACACACCAGCTGCAAACGTTGCAACTGCGCCAATTGCTGCAACCAGGCCTCCTCGCTCAGCGCCGGCAACTGCTGGCGCGCCTCAGCCAGTCCAAGGCCCAGGCCCTGCTGCTGACGCTGGTAGAACAGGCGCAGTAACTCCAGGGTCAGCAGCACCTCCGGCACGCTCGGCTGCCCCGGACGCTGTGTCACCTGCTGCCAGTGGCAGGCCAGCTGCGCACCAAAGAGGATGATCAGCCAGCACAAATACACCCACAGCAGGAACAGCGGCACCGTGGCAAAGGCACCGTAGATCAGTTGGTAACTGGGAAACAGGCTGACATACAGGGCAAACCCCTGCTTGCTCAACTCCAGCAGCACGGCGGCGCACAGCCCGCCATACAGTGCATGGCGCAACGGCACCGGGCGATTCGGCACTGCCGCATACAGCAGGGTAAAGGCCGCTACGCTGAGGGCCAGCGGCAGAACACCCAGCACAGGGCGAATATCCAGCAGCGCCTCGCTCCCCGTCAGCCAGCGCAACGAAGCCAGGTAGGTACTGATGGCAAAGGCCGCCCCCAGCAACAGGGGGCCCAGGCTGAGGATCGCCCAATACAACAGGAAACTGGCCAGGCCACGACGCCTTCGACTACCTCGCCAGATGCCATTGAAGGTGCGTTCGATGCTCGCCAGCATCAGCCAGGCGGTGACCGCCAGCAGCAGCACACCTAGCCAGGTCAGCTGGCGCGCCTGGCTGCTGAAGTCGAGCAGGTAGGCCTGGATGTTCGCGCCGCTGGCCGGCACGAAATGACTGAACACAAAGGCTTGGATCTGCTCGCCAAGCCCCTGGAATGCCGGCACCGCAGACAGCATGGCAAAGGTCACGGTCATCACCGGCACCACCGCAAACAGGCTGGTGTAGGTCAGGGCTGCCGCGCTTTGCGGGCAGTCGTCGGCGAGAAAGCGGTCCAGCAGGAAGCGCAGGAACAAGCCCAGGCGATGCATGAAATCCAGCATTCCGACTCCTTTCAGGTATCCGGCAGTTCAGGGCAGGCGCCACAGGCGGTTAGAATACCCGCCACTTCCCTGCACGAGCGACCCTGTGATGAGCGAACTGTGCCTGCTGCACAACCCGCGCTGTTCGAAATCCCGCGCAGCCCTTGAGCTGCTCGAAGCCCGCGGCCTCCAGGTCGAGGTACTGCGCTACCTGGACAACCCTCTCAACGCCGCGCAACTGCGTGAACTGCTGGGCAAACTGGGCCTGTCGGCCCGGCAGCTGCTGCGCAGCGGCGAGGAACTCTACCAGAGCCTGCACCTCGACGATCCGCAGCTCAGTGAAGCGCAACTGATCGACGCCATGGCCGAGCACCCGCGCCTGATCGAGCGGCCCATCCTGATCAACGGCCCGCGCGCCATGGTCGGCCGCCCGCCCGAGCGCATCCTGGAGATCCTCCCGTGAGCGACGCCTATATCCTGGTGCTCTACTACAGCCGCCACGGCGCCACTGCGCAGATGGCCCGGCAAATTGCCCGTGGCGTGGAACAGGGTGGCATGACGGCACGCCTGCGCACCGTGCCCGGCGTTTCCAGTGAATGCGCGGCGGTCGCCCCGGAGATTCCCGAAGAGGGTGCGCTGTATGCCAGCCTGGATGACCTGCGCCAGTGCGCCGGTCTGGCCTTGGGCAGCCCGACACGCTTCGGCAACATGGCCGCACCGCTCAAGTACTTCCTGGATGGCACCAGCGGCCTGTGGCTGACCGGCGAACTGGTGGGCAAGCCGGCCGCACTGTTTACCTCCACGGCCAGCCTGCATGGCGGCCAGGAAAGCACCCTGCTGTCGATGATGCTGCCCCTGCTGCACCACGGCATGCTGATCAGCGGACTGCCCTACAGCGAACCCGCGCTGCTGCACACCCAGGGGGGCGGCACGCCCTACGGGGCCAGCCACCTGGCCGGCGCCGACGGCAAGCGGCCACTCGACGAACATGAAATCAGCCTGTGTCGCGCCCTGGGCAAACGCCTGGCGCATATCGCCCAACGCCTGGAGCCTAGCCGTGGCTAAAACCCCCAAAGCCTTGCCGGAACTCGACTGGCTTATTCCGCGCATGAAGCTCAGCCGTGCGCTGAGCCTGTTCAACTTCGTGGCCCTGCTGCTCTTGCTGCTGGTGTGGAACCTATGGTTCGCCGACCTGCATGGCGCACGGCCGTGGGTGGTGCTGAGCATTCAGCTGCTACCGCTGTTACTGCTGGCCCCCGGCATCCTGCTGGGTAACGCGCGCGCGCATGCCTGGCTGTGCTTTGTGGTCAACCTCTACTTCATCCAGGGGGTACTGGCCGCCTTCGATCCGGCACGCGCCCTGTATGGCGCGCTGGCAACCACCATCAGCGTGCTGCTGTTCTGCTGTGCCCTGCTGTACACCCGCTGGCGTTTCCAGTACCAGCGCAAGCTGGCCGGCGAATAGCCGGCCTACCAGCCCAGGGTCTGTTTGAGAAACGGAATGGTCAGCTTGCGCTGGGCCTGCAAGGAGGCCTGGTCAAGCTGCTCAAGCAACTCGAACAGCGCACTCATGCTGCGCGCACCGCGGGTCAGGATAAACCGCCCGACCTCGTCGGACAGCTGCAAGCCACGCCGCGAAGCACGTAGTTGCAGGGCGCGCAACTTGTCTTCCTCGGCCAGTTCGCGCAACTGAAACACCAGCGCCAGGCTGAGCCGCGACTGCAAGTCAGGCAAGGCCACCGGCAATTCGCGAGGGGCCGCGCAAGCGGCCAGCAGCAGACGCTTGCCGGCATCGCGCAGACGATTGAACAGGTGGAACAGCGCTTCTTCCCAAGCGCTCCGACCCAGCACGGCTTCCAGATCGTCCAGGCAGACCAGCGCGCACTGCTCCAGGTCATCGAGCAGCTCGGGACCGTATTCGACCAACTCAGCCAAGGGCAGATAGACCGCCTGCTCGCCCTGTTGCTCGGCGCGCAGGCAGGCAGCCTGCAGCAAGTGGCTACGCCCGACTCCCGCACTGCCCCACAGGTAAATCAGGCTGTCGCCCCAGCCTGCATCAGGCTGGCACAGGCGCTCGACATAGCCGAGCGCTGCCGCGTTGGCGCCAGGATAGTAGTTGGCAAAGGTGGCGTCGTCGCGCAAACGCACACCGAGAGGCAGCTGGATTGGTTTCATGCCTGCTTCGGCGGCTCACCCGAGCCGTTTCCGTTCTCCCCATAAAGATCGGAAAGTTTATATAAATCATGCACATGACGCAGCAAAACCATGATCACCGCGGCCACCGGCAAGGCCAGCAGGATACCTACGAAGCCGAACAGCTGGGCACCGGCCAGCACCGCGAAGATGACCGCCACCGGATGCAGGCCGATGCGATCGCCCACCAGCAGCGGGGTCAGCAACATGCCTTCGAGCATCTGACCGATGCTGAACACCACCACCACGCCGACCAGCGGGTACAGGGCGTCACCGCCGAACTGGAAGACCACGGCAATCAGGGCCGCACCGATACCCACAATGAAGCCCATGTAGGGCACGATGCTGGCCAGGCCGGCGAGCAGGCCGATCAACAGCCCCAACTCCAGGCCAATCAGCATCAGGCCGCTGGCATAGACCGCACCCAGCGCCAGCATGACCAACAGCTGGCCACGCATGAAAGCGCCCAGCACCTCGTGACACTCGCCGGCCAGGCGCAGCACCAGGCCTTCCTGGCGACGCGGCAGGAGGTTGCGCAGGCGCAGCATCAGCAAGTCCCAGTCACGCATCAGGTAGAAACCCACCACCGGCACCAACAGCAGATTGCCGACAAAGCCCAGCAAAGCCAGGCTGGAGTGGGTGACCTGGCTGGCCAGCAGGCCGAGCAGATCACCGGTTCGCTCGGGGTTGCTCGACAACGCGGTGCGAATCCGCTCGAAGCGCCAGAAATCACCGTCTACCCCCAACTGCATCTGCACCCAGGGCAAGCCCGTGACCTGCAACCATTCCAGCATGTGCGGGATCAGCTCGTACAAACGTACCAACTGACGCCCCAGCATGGGCAGGAGAATCAGTAGCAGCAGCAGGACCGCCAGGGCAAACAGCACGAACACCAGGGTCACCCCCCAGGTCCGCGACAGCCCACGACGCTCCAGGCGATCGACCAGCGGGTCACCCAGATAGGCGAGCAGCATGGCCACCAGGAAGGGCGGCAAAATCGGCGTCAGCAGGTAGAGCAGCCAGCCACCGCCCAACAGGGCTACCAGCCACAGCCAGCGTCGCGAATCGGTCATAAGGTCACTCCCTTGCGTTGGCGGCGATACAGCCGCGTCCAGGCCCATACATAATGCAGGCCGCTGCACAGGGTCAGCAGCAGCACCGTAACGATCAGCAGCGGGCGCACCTCGGCAAAGCCCTGCAGCCAGCTCAGTTCCAGCAGCACGGCCAGTACCAGGATGATCTGCGCCAGTGTCGAGGCTTTGCCGAGCAGACTCGGGCGCATCTGCAAGGCACCGACCAGCACACGGTACAACAGCGCCCCTCCTACGATCAGTGCATCCCGCAGCAACACCAGCAGGGTCAACCACCAGGGCAATACCTGGCTTAGCCCCAGACAGACATAGCTGGTGACCAGCAGCAGCTTGTCGGCCAGCGGGTCCAGTACGCTACCCACGCGACTCACCCAGCCAAAGCGCCGCGCCAGAAAGCCATCCAGCGCATCCGAAGCACCGGCCACGGCGAACAGCCAGAGCGCTGCAGCAAAGCGTTCGCTGAGCAGCAACCAGGCGATCGGCAAGGTCAACAGCAGGCGCAGCAGGGTCAGCAGGTTGGGCAGATGGCGCATGGCGGCAAATCAGGGCCAGCGGTATTGCAACAGTGCGGCCGAGGCGGCCGGCACCTGCGCGGCTGCGGCCAGCGGCGCCTCGCCGCTCGGTTCAGCGGTTACCGGCTGGACGGCAGGCACCTCGGCAGGCACGACCTGCAGTTGCAGCAAGCTCAGTTGTGCATGCAACTGCTGGGCACTGGCCTGCAGGCGATAACGCAAACGATCACCCTCGACGCGCAACAGGCGCGCGGCAAAGGGTTCCAAGGCACGCTCCAGCTGGGCAAAGCGGGCCAGGTCGGCCCCCTGTACTTCCAACACCAGCTGGCTGGCGGCCTCCGGGCGCACCACAAAACGCGGCGCCAGGCGCTGGCTGAGCGTCAGCAGGAGGGCGTCGGCCAGGCTGGCCTGGTCACTGGCCTCAAGCTGGCCACGCTCCTCGCCATCGCCCAGCAACAGGCGCCAGTCGGCCTGCCAGGCCGAGCCGCGCTGGCGAGCCAGTACCAGCAACTGCATGTCAGCCTCATAACGTACCGCGGGCTCCTGCAACACCGCCTCGGCATCACCCTGCAAGAGTTCATCACTAATCAGCAACTGCTCGCTGAGATCGGCCAGGGGCAGGCGTATCGGCAGCCCGCGATGCTGCGCGGCCTGCTGTAACAGACTGGCGCCGTCCTGGGCATCGCCGACCAACTGGCTACCGTCCACACCCTGATTCAGCCACCAGACCAGCAAGGCCGGGCGGCTGACGCCCCACAGCGCCAAGCCCGCCTCGCGCAAGCGCGATTCACTGGTCAGCGGGTCGAACTCCACCAGCACATGGTCATCGGCGTAGCCGAACTGGCGTGCCAGTTGCTGCGGGTCGGCACGCAGCGCCTGCACCTGCGGGTTGAGCAGCGCCTGGGGATCGCCGGTCAGGCGCAGCACCAGGGTATCCAGCGCCCGCTGCAACGCCTCGCTACGTTGTTCAGGGCTCTGTCCGGCGAGGCTTTCGCGCACCTGATAAAGCGCCTCGGGGCTGGCAGCCCACAGGGGGGGCGCCCAGAAAGGCAGGCAGAGCACCAGCAGACGAAGAAAAACACGCATGGGGAATTCACCCGTTGACAGATTGGCGACAAAAAACGGCCGCAGTGTACCCCGAGCCAGAGCCCCCTGGCGTGCCGCGCACGACGATTCTGCCGCAGCCTTCGCCGACAGGCCATGGCCGCCCCCCGGCAAGCCTGATAAAATCGCCGCCTTTCCGGGTCGGCGCCGGCCGCGCACGACTGTTCCAACCGCTATCCAGGCAAAGGCACGCATTCATGAGCAAGCAACCCTCCATCAGCTACAAGGACGCCGGTGTCGATATCGATGCGGGCGAAGCCCTGGTCGAGCGCATCAAGGGCGTGGCCAAGCGCACCGCGCGGCCGGAGGTCATGGGTGGCCTGGGCGGCTTCGGCGCGCTGTGCGAGATCCCGGCCGGCTACAAGCAGCCGGTGCTGGTCTCCGGCACCGATGGCGTCGGTACCAAGCTGCGCCTGGCACTGAACCTGAACAAGCACGACAGCATCGGCCAGGACCTGGTCGCCATGTGCGTCAACGACCTGGTGGTGTGCGGCGCCGAGCCGCTGTTCTTCCTCGACTACTACGCCACCGGCAAGCTCAACGTCGACGTAGCCGCCACCGTGGTCACCGGCATCGGCGCCGGCTGCGAACTGGCCGGCTGCTCCCTGGTCGGCGGCGAGACTGCCGAAATGCCCGGCATGTACGAAGGCGAAGACTACGACCTGGCCGGCTTCTGCGTCGGCGTGGTGGAGAAGAGCGAGATCATCGACGGCTCGAAAGTCGCCACCGGCGACGCGCTGATCGCTCTGCCCTCCTCCGGCCCGCACTCCAACGGCTATTCGCTGATCCGCAAGATCCTCGAAGTATCCGGTGCCGACATCGAAACCACCGAACTGGACGGCAAGAAGCTGGCCGACCTGCTGATGGCGCCGACGCGCATCTACGTCAAGCCGCTGCTCAAGCTGATCAAGGACACCGGCGCGGTCAAGGCCATGGCCCACATCACCGGCGGCGGCCTGCTCGACAACATCCCGCGCGTGCTGCCGCAAGGCGCCCAGGCGGTGGTCGACGTGGCCAGCTGGACCCGTCCGGCGGTATTCGATTGGCTGCAGGAAAAAGGCAACGTCGACGAGCATGAAATGCACCGCGTCCTGAACTGCGGCGTGGGCATGGTCATCTGTGTCGCTCAGGACCAGGTCGAAGCTGCGCTGGCCAGCCTGCGCGCCTCGGGCGAGCAGCCGTGGGTCATCGGCCAGATCGCCCAGGCCACCGAAGGTGCCGCCCAGGTTCAGCTGAACAACCTGAAAGCCCACTGATGACCTGCAATGTCGTCGTCCTGATCTCTGGCTCCGGCAGCAACCTGCAGGCGCTGATCGACAGCATTGCCCATGACGGCAATCCGGCCCGCATCGCCGCGGTGATTTCCAACCGCGCCGATGCCTACGGCCTGGTGCGTGCGCAGCAGGCCGGGATCGCCACCGCCGTGCTGGATCACAAGCAGTTCGCCGACCGCGAAGCCTTCGATGCGGCGCTGGTCGAGGCTATCGATCGCCACCAGCCCGACCTGGTGGTGCTGGCGGGCTTCATGCGCATCCTCACCCCGGCCTTCGTCACGCACTACAGCGGTCGCCTGCTGAATATCCACCCCTCGCTGCTGCCCAAGCACAAGGGCCTGCACACGCATCAGCGGGCCCTGGAGGCTGGCGACAGCGAACATGGTTGCAGCGTGCATTTCGTCACCGAGGAACTCGACGGCGGCCCTCTGGTCGTACAGGCTGTATTGCCCGTCCTCGCCGACGATACGCCAGACAGCCTGGCACAACGCGTGCACCAGGCCGAGCACCAGATTTACCCGCTGGCCGTACGCTGGTTCGCCGAAGGGCGCTTGCGCCTCGGCCCGCAAGGTTGCCTGCTGGATGGACAAGCCTTGCCTGCGCAAGGCTGGCAGATTCGCCCCTGACCTGGAGAATGTCGATGCGTCGTGCTGCTGTATTGCTACTCAGCCTGCTCGCCCTGCCCGTGGCGGCACTCGAGCTGAAACCCTACACCGCCAGCTACACCGCCGACTGGAAGCAACTGCCGGTCAGCGGCAGCGCCGAGCGCAGCCTGCAGGCACACGCTGACGGCAGCTGGCAACTCAGCTTCGAAGCCAGCATGTTGCTCGCCGGTCTGACCGAACGTAGCCGCCTGCGCGTTCAGGGCGAGCAGCTGCAACCCCTGGACTATCAGTTCTCCCGGCACGGCCTGGGCAAAGCCAAGCAGATCGAGCATCGTTTCGACTGGGAGGCCAAGCAGGTGGTTGGCTCGGACCGCGGCGATGCGGTACGCCTGCCACTCAACCGTGGCCTGCTCGACAAGTCCACCTATCAGCTGCAACTGCAATACGACGTAGCCGCCGGCAAGAAGGCCCTCAGCTATCAGGTTGTCGATGGTGATGAAATCGAGACTTATGATTTCCGTATCCTCGGTGAGGAGCGGGTACGCACCAAGGCCGGCCTGTTGGATGCCATCAAGGTTGAGCGGGTGCGCGACCCGACGCAAAGCCAGCGCAAGACCACCCTGTGGTTCGCCAAGGACTGGGATTACCTACTGGTGCGACTGCACCAGGTGGAGAAGGACGGCAAGGAATACCTGATCATGCTCAAGAGCGGCACGGTCGACGGCAAGACCGTCAGCGGCCGTCAGTAATACGCCACACACTCAAACAGCCGGGCCAGCGCCCGGCTTTTTTGTGACTGTCACCCAACGGCAACCCGCTTGTAAAAAAACACTCACAGTTACCACGCATGATGACCGGGCAATCCCCCTGTTCCTTGAGGAGTCACCATGCAAAAGTCCCTGCTCGCCATCGGTATTGCCCTATGCCTGGGTAGCACTAGCCTGCTGGCCAGCCAATCGATCAGCCATCCGTTCCATGCCGCACAGGCCGATAATGCACCGGCTGACGTGCACCTGGCCGTGGAAATCCCCGCTGGCAGCTTCACTAAGTACGAAATCAATGAAGAAGGCTTGGTCTTCGTCGATCGCTTCCAGTCCATGCCAGTCGTCTACCCTGCCAACTACGGCTCGCTGCCGCGCACCCTGGGGGGTGACAACGATCCGCTGGATGCCCTGGTACTGACCCGCGAGGCACTGCACCCAGGCGTGCTGATCAAGTTCCGGCCCATCGGCTACCTGAAGATGATCGATGGCGGTGAAGCCGATGAGAAAATCATCGGTGTGCCCAGCAGCGACATCGATCCCACGTACGACACCATCCAGGACATCGACGACCTGCCGGCCATCGAACGCCAGCGTATCGAAGCCTTCTTCCGCGTGTACAAGCAGCTTCCGGAAGGCCGTAAGAAGGTTGAGCTGAACGGTTTCGGCAACGCCGAAGAAGCCCGCAAGATGATTCAGCAGGCAATGGATAACTACCAGAAAAAACACTGAGAGCCACCGTTCCTCCACAAACCCCGCCACGGCGGGGTTTGTCGTTGCTGGCCTAGTGCGCCTGGCGATACTGGAACAGGTAGCCGAGCTTGCGAGTGGCCACCTTGCCCAACTCACGGCGGTCAACCTGCGTATAACCGCCGAGCTGGCGCGCGGTAAAGCCCGACGCCCCCAGCGGCGCATCAGCCGGCTGGGCTACCATCAGTTCGGCCGCTGCAGCCAATGCCGCACGATAGCCACGCGGTTCATTGAGATCGTAGTCAGCCAGCGGCAACCTCTCGCGCAACCAACTCCCCCAATAGAATTCCAGGAACTCCGGAGCCACATCACCAGAGCGTGGCTTGTCATACGCCACCTCGCGCGTGAAGTAGACCAGCGCACGATAGGGATCATCGGCCAGGCTATCCAGGCCCAGTTGTGCAGGAATCTGTTGCGCACTAATCGGCCGACCTTGCCCGTCACGCAGCCAGACCTTGCGCGCCTGCTGCATGCGCTGCCAGAAACTGGCCAGGTCGGGGCTGTCGCTGAAGTTGTCGGTAACCTTGACCCATACCCGCAACGCAGCCCCCGCCTGCGGCTGCTCCCACAAGGTGGTAAAGGTGTGGTGACCGTCCGTCAAAAATAACCGGCCGCCCGGGCCCACTACCACGGTTTTCATCTCGCTGCTGCGCGAGCCAACCGCCCCCTGACAGGTGAAGCTATCCGGCCGATGCACACTGGCACCCGCCGGAACCCGACTGCTCTCGCCCTGGCCATTGGCCTCGCAATACTCATCGAATAGCTTGCCCGGCTCCTTGGCCAGGCGTCCCAACTTGTAGTGGATCTGCCCATGGCCGACCACAGCCTGGGTGGGATGCAACTCGTCCAGACGCACCTGCTGTAACGCACCCGCCGGCAACGCCGCGTAATCGGCTGCCTGGAGCAGGCCGGCCAGCGACAATCCGCCCAGCAAACCCAGTATTTTCAGCATCTCATCGCCTCCTTCGGCACAAAGAAAAGCCCCGCACGAGGCGGGGCAAAGTAGGAGCATCGAGTACAACCGGGGATTTAGAACACGTACTGCAGGCGACCGACGATAGCCTGACCGTCGTCTTCCACCTTGTAGGTCTTGCCGTTCTTCACCAGGTTGGCATTGGTGTTGACGTTGTCGACCTGATAGTCGACGTAGTTCAGGCTCATGCGTACCGCCTTGGTCGGGAAGTAGTTGACGCCGACGACCATGGCGCTGGTTTCGAACTCGTCATTGACATTCATCGGTGCCACGCCGGCAATGATGTTGCCGCTCACCGCTGCCGCGTCGCCGTCGATGGTGCTGTTCTCATAACGGGCGAAGACTTCGATAGCGCCAGCTTCAGTCGGCTTGTCCCACTTGCCATCAGCTGCCTTGAAGCCACGCACGCCACCAAACATGTAGCCAACCTGCGCGTAGTAGCCATCGACATCGACGTCCTGCGCCGCACCACCCGCGCTTTCTCCACTGATGCTACGGCTGAAGTACTCAGCCTGGGCACGCAGGCCACCAAACTGGGCACCGGCCTCCAGCAACCATTCGGTGTCCTTGTCGGTTACGCGGGTATCGGTGAAGGTCAGACGATCGTCACCATCGCTGCGCAGCCCCAGGCGGGTGCGTACGCGGGCGCGGTCATCGTCCGGATTGTTGCTGTGGTAGTTGGCACCCAGGTGGATGACATCGGTGCCGTTCAGGTAGGGAGCCCAGTTGGCACGCAGGCTATAACCAAACGACTCGTCGTTTTCCTCGTCGCCGTCGTTGTACTCGCTCTTGTAGGTAGCGACCTGAGCCAGCAAGCCGTAGTTGTCGCCACTGTGCTTGACCGCTACGCCAAAGTTGGTGTCTTCGTCACCGTTGAGGTAGTCGTACATGAACGGACGCTCGATACCGGTGATCCAGGACGAGCTGGTGGTGTTCTCCAGGCCGTAGTCGACACCGAAGCGACCGATGGTCACGCTCGCCAGGTCGAAGCCTTCGTAGCTGAAATAGGCGTCGGTGAACTCGGTAGCGTTGTCATCCGAACCATCGTGCTCCAGGGTGAAACCATAACCCCAGTTCTTATAGGCCGTGCCTTCGATGGACAGTTCGGCACGACGAATGTAAGTGTTGAATGTGCTATCGAACGGGCTGTCCTCGGCGGCAGCACGCAGGCCATCGAACTGGTTGGCATCCCACTGCAGCTTGCCACCCAGCTTGAAACTGAACTGCTTGTCTACAGTCGCGACTTCCAGGCCGCTCTTGGTATTGATCACGATATCGGCGCCGTCCGTGGTGACGGTGCCGGCGAAAGCCTGGGCGGATACGGCCAGAGCCAGGGCGCTGGCTGCGAAACCGGCGAAGTGCTTACGGATCATCGAAGATTCCCCTAATTGGTCTTTAGCGTTGGTAAACACGCGGGTACAACCCGTGGTGTTGGGGGAATCTTGGCGGGGGGTTATTTCAGCTCGGTGGCCGTTAGATGAAAATTCAGTGACAGCGGAACTTTTAAGTCCATATATCTATAAAGCAGTCCGCCGCCAACGCCGTGCCAACCAGAAGTCCAGGCTCAACCAGCGCCCTGCCCCGCTGAAAAACAGGGCCAACAACATGACCAAGTAGGTCGCCGCAAACTCAATGCCGTTGTTCAGCACCACCAGTCGACCGCTACTGGTCAGCCAGGCATAGTTGCCGTGCTCGCGCAGCAGCGCCTGCGCACGCTGCAGTTTTTCCGCAGCAGCCAACACCCGCTCATTGGCAAAAGGCGCACTGGCATCGGCAATCGCTTGCCAACCATAAGGCCAGTGCACGGTAACGATCGCCACCAGCATGGTGACCATCAGGCCAATACTGATCCAGCGCACAGCCAGCCCCACCAGCAACAGGATGGCGCCCGCGCTTTCCGTCAGCGCCGCCAGCCAGGCCAGTAGTGTAGGGAATGGCAAACCCAACCCCCACTCTGGATTGCCGAACCAGGCGATGGTGGCAGGCATGTCACTCAGCTTGTGGGTACCCGCCATCCAGAACACCGGCACCAGATAGAGACGCAGCAGCAGAGGACCGAGCATATCCAGGCGGCGCGTGGCATCCAGGGCATCTTGCAGGCGATTGAGGAGGTTCAGCATGAGCAGACTCCCAGGCGCTCGGCCATCCATTCAGGTTCAGGCAAAAAGATCTGTTTGCTCCGCCAGTCATCCAGCAACATGAGCACCTGCCGAGTCAGCTGCTCATCCACATTCAAGTCATGCTCTGCAGCCAGCTGTCGCAAGGCCTGCTCAACGGACTGGCCTGCTTGCAAGGCCAAGGCCAGGTGATAGGCAAAGGGAGCCAGTTGCATGAACCGCACCTGTTCTTCGCCATCGCGCCAGACCAGCAGGCAGGTTGGGCTGGTCGGCATCTCCTCAGGCTGGTAGTCCGGGCCCAGTTGCGCTACCGGCCAGCGATACGCCAGAGGCCAGGCCAGCGCTGACCAGCCAGACGATGGCAACTGTTCCGGACTGACTGACAGCGCCAGCTCGACCCACTCGTAGTGGGCCAGTTCGAGCAAAAACGCTGGCACCTCAGGCGAGGGCGCCGAGCGCTGCTGCAACCAAGCCAGGAACTCTTCGCTGACTTCCAGAAAGTACGGGCTGCGCGCCACATGTTCAGCCAGAAAAGCACGCAACAGCGCCTGCCAGCACGCCTGGCCGAGTATTCGCCGGCTCACCGGGAATGCACTACCCAGCAGGCTTGACAGGTTGTCGAAGAACAGCTGTTCATAGATCGCCATGCGCGCCGCATCGATGCCTGGCAAGAGAGCCACGGCTTCTGGTTGGCGAATGCGCGCCGCAAATTCACGCTGCCACTGCTGACTGTTCATAGTGCCTCCACCAGGCCGGCACGGGCCTGCAAGCGACGGATGTACGCCAGCTCGTCAAATAGCTCGCCCAGCGGCGGGAAGTTGAAGTCTCGCTCAAGCAAGGTAGCCCGCAGGCCATGCCGCGCGTAGGTGAACTCAAGCAATCGCCAGACCGGATCGATGACCGGCGCACCGTGACTGTCGATTTTCAGTTGCGCTTGTGCATCGTAATGCCCGGCCACATGCAGGTAGGCAATTCGCTCGCTGGGCAGGCTGGCGATGTAGGCTTGCGCATCGAAGGCGAAATTGACGCTGTTGACGTAGACGTTATTCACGTCGAGCAGCAACTGGCAGTTCGCCTCCTCCAGCACTGCCCGCACAAAGCCAGCCTCATCCATGCCTCCGGGCAAACGCACATAGGCTGATACGTTCTCCACGATCAAGGGGCGCTCGAGCACGTCCTGCACGATGCGGATACGCTCGGCAACCCGCTGCACCTGCTCTTCACAGAAAGGCAGCGGCATCAGGTCATAGAGCTGGCCGTGGTCGGCGCAGGCCGACAGGTGCTCGCTGTAGCCGAGTACGCCATGGCTATCAAGAAATACCTTGATAGCCCTGAGCAGTGCATGGTCAAGCGGCGCAAAACCGCCCAGGTTGAGCGACAGACCATGACAAAGGAACGGCAGGCGCTCGGTCAGCGCCCGCAACTGTCTGCCCTGGCGACCTCCCACGCCTATCCAGTTTTCCGGTGCCAACTCCAGAAAGTCCACCTCGACCGCCGTGCACTGCTGCAAGGCGCCAAGCAAGGGGCGACGCAGGCCAAGACCCGCGCCGCGGACAAAAGAACTCTGCATGGCCTGCTCCCTGGCTAACTCAGCTCGCCGAGCCGCACTTGCCTTCGCCGCACTTGCCCTCGCTGTCGGTTTTACCGTCGGCGCCACACTTGCCTTCACCACACTTGCCTTCGCTGTCGCTTTTCTCCTGAGCAGCGCATTTACCCTCGCCACAACGGCCCTCGGCAGTTTTATCTGCCTGGGCCAGGTTGTAGCCACTGTTCAACTCGACGGCGGCAAACGGATTACTGCCTGCCTGGACAGTCAAGCTGGCAGCACTCAGCAGTACGGCACCCAGGGTCAACGCGCTGGTATTGAAAGGTTTCATGGTGCATCTCCATAGCGGTCAGGGAACGCCGAGATTGGCGTTCTCGCTGCTATAGAGTGACTCGCCCGGCCAACGTTACAGGCCGGCTATGGATTTTTTAGCGTCGTTCGCGACGCATGGCCGCCAGGCGTTCAGCAAGAGCCTGTGTGTCAGGATTCACAGGCTCCGGCCAGACACGCAATAGCTGCTGGCTCAAACGCATCTGCCGTACGAAGCGTCGGCAGCGCCCACACATCATCAGATGCACCTGCACCGCCAGGCGTTGACGCCCGGACAACTGCGCATCCAGCAAGTCACTGGACAGTGCTACCAACTGCTTGCAGGTCAACATTGCCCGGTCTCCTCGAAATGCTCGACGGTGGCATACACCTTGAGCCGTGCGCGATGCAGCAGCACACGTACATTGGAGGCCGACAACTGCAAAAGATTACAGATGGCTTGCAGATCCAACCCCTCGCGCTCGCGCAGATGCAACACACTGCCTTGCAACTCGGAGAGACTGTCCAGGGTCTTTTCCAGACAGTCACGCAACTCTGCCTCGGTGAGCAACGCATCCGGCGAGTCGTGATGCCAAGCGTGCGGCGCCAGCAGCCAGTGTCCAGACTCGCTAAAACGCTCATCATCCACACTGCCATGCGGCGCCGGGAGGTCATCCAGCAACGGTTCGCGACGCTGCTGACGCAGACGCTGCTTGGCACTGTTGGCCGTGATGGTCAGCAGCCAGGTCTTCAAGCTGGCACGCTCTTCAAAAGCATCCAGGTTGTGCACCACCGCCAGCCAGGCGTCCTGCACAGCCTCATCAGCCTGACGGCTGCCGGCGATGGCCAGCGCCACCGCACGCATGGCCCCCTGGTAGTCGGCAACCAGCTCTGCAAAGGCCCGCTGCTCGCCAGCACGCAGGCGGCGTAACAGGGCCTGGTCCGCCATACTCATCGCTTGCGCAGGATCACGCTACCAATCGAGTAACCGGCACCGAAGGAGCTGAGCACCCCCACGCTGCCCGCCGGCAGGTCGTCCTGGTACTTGTGCAGGGCAATGACCGAACCGGCCGAACTGGTGTTGGCATAGCTGTCGAGAATCACCGGCGCTTCATGCGGCTCGGCATCGCGGCCAAGCAGCTTGCGGGTGATCAGCAGGTTCATGTTCAGGTTAGCCTGGTGCAACCAGAAGCGCCGTACAGCGGACACCTCCAGCTGATGCTCGGCCAGGTGCGCGGCAATCAGCTCGGCCACCATCGGACAGACATCGCGGAACACCTTGCGCCCTTCCTGGACAAACAGCTTGTCGCGGGCACCGATACCTTCCTCGGCACAGCGATTGAGGAAGCCGAAATTATTGCGGATGTTGTTGGAGAACTGCGTGATCAGCTTGGTGCCGACGATTTCGAACTGCTGCGCCGAGCTGGCCTGATCAGCACGTTCGATGATCACGGCAGTAGCCGCATCGCCAAAGATGAAGTGGCTGTCACGGTCACGGAAATTGAGGTGGCCGGTGCAGATTTCCGGATTGACCATCAGGATGGCACGGGCTTGCCCGGTCTGTACGGCGTTGGTCGCCGCCTGGATACCAAAGGTGGCCGAAGAGCAGGCCACGTTCATGTCGTAGCCCCAGCCCTGAATACCCAGGGCCGCCTGAACTTCGATAGCCACGGCGGGATAGGCACGCTGCAGGTTCGAGCAGGCAACAATGACACCGTCGATATCCGCGGCGCTGCGTCCGGCGCGCTGCAGGGCTTCGCGGGCTGCAGCCACGGCCATTTCGGCCAGAATGCCCAGCTCGTCATTGCTCCGCTCGGGGATGCGCGGGGTCATACGCTGCGGATCGAGGATGCCGGCCTTGTCGATAACGAAACGACTCTTGATGCCGGACGCCTTCTCGATGAAGGCCACGCTGGACTCACTCAGCGCCTCGACTTCACCGCGCTCGATGGCGGCGGCATGTTCAGCATTGAACTGCTGAACATAGGTATTGAAGGCCAGCACCAGTTCCTCGTTGGAGATACTGTTGGCAGGAGTAAACAGGCCGGTGCCACTGATCACGACGTTGTGCACAGTCTTTCCTCTTTGTTCTTCGGTCGCACGCAGCGGCCATCATGCAAGGGCTGGCGGTACAGGCCCGCAGCAGCTGAAACAGCAGGAAACACATTATGCCCTGCGAAAGAACAGAGTGTGCCACAGGCGCACCGATGGCGGGCAGTAGACATAACGCGCAGTTCACCGCATTGCTGTCTTGATGCGCGCCGCAGCGTGCAAGACACAGTTTCAGGTACGAAAACGACCGACATTGCCCAGCAGCGTATCCGCCAACGTCCCCAGGCTGGCCGCCGTCTGGTGATTACTGGCCACCGCCAGGCCGTTCTCTTCGGCCATGCGCGCGATCATCTCCACCTGCTGGGCGATTTCCGTGGATGCACTGCTCTGCTCACGCAGCGCATGAGAAATCTCCGCCACCGTGGCCTGCACCTGTTCGGCCGCCTGGCGAATGCGCGCCATGGCTTCGCCCGCTTTCTCGGCACGCGCCACCCCGGCGTTGACCCGCTCGACACCCCGCTCCATGCCCTCCACGGCACCTGCCGTACCCTGCTGGATGCTCTTGACCATCTCGGAGATTTCCCGCGTGGAGTTGGCCGTGCGCGCCGCCAGGTTACGCACCTCATCGGCGACCACGGCAAAACCGCGCCCCTGCTCACCCGCCCGCGCCGCCTCGATGGCCGCATTGAGCGCCAGCAGGTTGGTCTGCGCGGCAATGTCACCAATCACCCCGACGATGGCGGAAATCTGCCCGGAGCGCTCACCAAGTTCCTCGACAGTACGCGCCGACTCGGCAACCGATACGGCAATTTCACTGATCTCCTGCACCACCGATGCGACAATCGCCCCCCCATCGCGCGACAGCTCGCCAGAGCGGACCGCCAGCTCATCCGCCGCACCGGCACCGCGGGCGATATGCTCGATTCCCACGGTCATCTGCTCCACCGCCGCCGCCATGTTGGAAGCCGCGTCGCTCTGTTTCTGTGATGCCACATGAATCTGCCCGGAAGCCGTCACCAGGTCACGCGCGGCATCGGCTACTTCGCCGGCATTGCCCTTGATGCCTGCAATCAGGCCACGCATGGCCTCAGCCATGGCATTGAAGCCCGCTGCGACAAAGCGCAATTCATCGCGCGCCGCCAGCTGGATATGACTACTCAGCTCACCACGCGCCAGGCGCTCGCTGCCCTCGCGCAGGCAGCGAATGCTGTTCATCACCGACAGGTAGGCACCCATCGACAGGTAGCCGATCACCGCCAGTACCAGCACGGCCAGTAATAGGTTGAAGTACAGCACCTGCTGGGCCTCAGCCATGCGCTGTTCGAGCAACTGGTCGAGGGTCGGCAAGAGTACCTGGTTCATCTGTTGATAACCGATCGTGATCCCCTCGGTGGTCAGCTCGAAAAACTGCGCAGCACTGGTCGACTGAAAATCCTCATGCAGCAGCATGCCCTGGACGACCTGCTCAACCCGCTGGATTTTCTGATAGAGCGCTGCCACCGCCTGTTCAAGCGACAAACGCAGCTCCGGGCGTTGCTCGGCCACCTTGGCCAGGCCAGCCTCCACATCCAGCATGGCACTGCGGATTTCCTCGTTGAGTACGCTCAAGGCAATGCGCTGGGCACTATCGGCATGCCCCTGGGCCAGCGCACCGGAGCCCTGGGCACGCAAGCGGCCAAAGCGTTCGAGCAGAAATGGCAGACGATTGATTGCCGCCGTCATCAGGTAGAAGCTCGCTTCGTCCGGATCGAAACTCAGGCCATAGGCATCGGCCAGCTGAATCTGCAAGCGCAGTAACTGCGCCACCAGCTCGGTGTGCGCGTGGAAATTGGCGGCGCGCTCCAGTTGTAGCCCCTGCGCTTGCAACACCTGCCAATCCCGCTCGATCTGCTGCCAGGCGGGCAGCTGGCGCTTGTCCTCGGCCAGGCTGGCACGCAGGCTGGCCAGCGCACGCGACACCTCTTCGGCGCGCTGCGCACGCGTATCCCGCATGTCTGCATTGCCGCCCAGCACCATCGAGGACAAGCCGCGATGCTGCTGGGTCAACTCAACCATCCGGGCCAGCGGGCGGGTCAGCGCGGTCGCCACCAGTTCGTTGCGCGAGCGCTCGATGGTTTCCTGCAACTCACTGGCCAGGGCCCACATCAGGCTGGCGAAGGCCAGCAGTACCAGAGCACCGATCAGGCCAAACTTGCTGGGATAGTTGAGCCGGTTCATCAACGCGGTGGCGGGTACAAAGAGGGTTTTCATGACAGACATCCCGAGGCGGATCAGGTGGGCAAGGCCCGCCGTAGCACACCGGCCAGCCTTCATACCTGACAGAATCACTCGGACAGTTCGCCACGTCCCTGATTGCAGTCAAGATAACGACTAACCAGTCAGTCAGGAATCTGGCAGGCCTTGCAGGGCACGTTCACGGGCTTGATAGCCTGGCGACTCGCGCACCCTGCGCACGCTGTCCCAGATGCGCTCGGCCAATTCGCCATCACGGTCGCAGAGCGGCGCACTGAGCATCAGGAAGTAAGGTTTGACCTGCAGCGGCAGCGGCGCCTTGCGGATGCTCGCTGCTAACTGGGCATCCCCCTGCAGAATAAAATCGGCACGGGCACTCTGTAACGCCACTGCCGAGACACGCCGGCTGGCCAGCATGCGCAACAGGGCCTGGGGGTCGCGACTACTTTCGTCCACGCGTGCGCCCAACTGATGCAGGAAAGGCACGATGGAGAAGCCACTGAGCGACCCCACCGGGCCATTCACCTGCAAACGCTGGCCATCCCAGTGAGGGATCTGCTCGACACGGTGGTAGAGCGCATAATCGCCGGTATGCAGGCGCCGACTGCTATCCACACTGCCTTGGGCATCCAGCGGATAGCGCCCCAGCAAGGCACGCTCGGCCTGGTAGCTGGCCGCAAAGGCACCGTCGTAGCGCCCCTGCTGCAGGCCCGCCAGGCAACGCCGCCAAGGCACGGCAATAAACTCGATAGGCCGTTGCAGATGCTCGCCTACCTCGCGCAGCAATTCGATATTCAACCCCTCGCCTCCCCGCATTACCCAGGGGTAGGAGTCACTGTCTTCATAGCAAAAGCGCAGCGCTGCGCTGTCCTCGGCCTGTGCGGTAGCCAGCAGCAGGCTGCAGCAGATCAACAACACTCGGGACACGACAGGCTCCTTGCGGGGGAACAGGCAAAACTGCAGTGAGTATAGGCAAGGTAAAGGTACATTCAGCTTCGCTTCAGTTTGCCGGCGCATGCTAACCAGGCTTTTAATAAGCAAGCTACTTATTAGCCTGATAAATACCAAGGAGCTCATCCATGCGCTCGATTAGCGTGATCGCCAGTCTGCTACTGGCCGCCTGGCTGTATAGCCTGGGCATGGGGCCTGGCGCTGCCTGGCTGGATGTCTGGTGGTGGCGTCGCGAAGCCATTCTGTTCAGCGGCGTGCTGTCGTTTACCCTGATGGCCTGGCTGATGCTGCTAGCCATGCGCCCGGCCTGGCTGGAGCAACGCATGGGCGGTCTGGATCGGCTGTATCGCATGCATCGCCTGGCCGGCTACTGGGCCATCGGCCTGGGCTTTGCGCACTATCTACTGGAGCTGGCCGGCCCACTACTGGACATGCTGGTTCCCCACCCAGGCAAGGGCCCCAAGGTCGAACGACTCTTCGAAGCCTGGCGCGACTCGGCCAAGGACCTGGGCGAATGGTCGATCTGGCTGCTCGGCCTGCTGTTGGTGCTAACCCTCTGGCAGCGCTTCCCCTACCACCTGTGGCGTTACGCACATCGCCTGCTGGCACCGCTGTTCCTGCTGTTCGCCTTCCATGGCGTGGTACTGGCACCGGATAACTACTGGCGCCAGCCGCTGGGCCTGCTGATCGCCGCCAGTGCACTGCTCGGCAGTATCTGCGCGCTGTATTCGCTGACTCGACGCATCGGCCAGTCACGACGCCATACCGGGCAGATCGTCGCCATGCGCGCCCTGGCTGATGATGTGCTGGAGATCACCTGCCAGTTGCAAGGCCACTGGCGGCACCAGCCCGGACAGTTCGCTTTCATTGACTTCGGTGGCGCCGAGGGCGCACACCCCTTCACCCTCAGTGCTGCTGATACGGGAAATGCCTGTGTGCGCGTTGCCATCAAGGCCCTGGGTGACCACACCCGACACCTGCAACACACCCTGCAGGTAGGCCAGGCCGTGCAGGTCGAGGGCCCCTACGGTGCCTTCACGCTGCCATCGGCACAGTTGCCCAACCAGCACTGGATTGCCGCCGGAATTGGCGTAACACCCTTCCTGGCCTGGCTGGAAGCGCTTCAGGGGCAGCCCGAACGTGCGCCCCAGGCCACGCTGCATTACTGCGTACGCAACCCAGCGGAAGACCTGTTCGGTCAGCGTTTGGCGCAGTTGTGCAGCGGCTTGCCAAGCATCCGCCTGCAGGTCCATTACAGTGACCTCCAGGGACCGCTAGATGGCTCTACCCTGCTCAGCGAGCACCCGCAAGGCTGGCCACACCTGTGGTTCTGCGGCCCGCAGGGGCTGGCCGAACACCTGCGGCGAG
Organism: Pseudomonas fluvialis; assembly: GCF_002835605.1. NCBI lineage: Bacteria > Pseudomonadati > Pseudomonadota > Gammaproteobacteria > Pseudomonadales > Pseudomonadaceae > Pseudomonas > Pseudomonas fluvialis. Next base: position 49,274 of record NZ_PIYS01000001.1, read on the forward strand.
GCCTGCGTCAGGCCGGCATGCCGCTGGCACAGTTTCACCAGGAAGCCTTCCGCATGCGCTGAGGGTTAGCCGAGCGAGGCATGCTTCTCCTGCAACATGGCATCCATATGCTGGATCATCGCGTAGCTCTGTTCCTCGGCTTCACGCATTGCATCGATGATGCGTTGCTTGATCGCCGGCTGGTGGATCCAGTCGGCATCACGCAATGCCACGGCGGCCTGTACCGCACGGTGTACCTGGACATGTGGTGCTTCAAGGGCACGGAAGCCGCGGGTATGGCTGCAACTGGCCTGCCCTTCGCCCTGGTAGTACCACTGACCAAGGCGACAGTGCTGGTGATCCATGGCCACCGCCTCCAGCGCACCGGTGAACTGCGCCGAGCTGTCCAAAGCGATATAGCCGTTCTGCTTGTAGATGATGTGGTCGACCTTGACCAGGGTGTTGAGCGCCTGGTCCTTGGCCATGCTCACTGCCGCCATGGTTTGCCGCGAACCACTGGCAAAGGTATCGAACTGATCGCGGAAGCCCACCGCCATGCGACTGACTTCCTGCGCCAAGCTGTTGGAATCGGCGGCTTGCACCACCATGTCGCTGACGCGCCGGCTGAAATTGCCAATGGTGCTGGTGACCTCCACCGCCGCATCCTTGGTACGCCGCGACAGGGCCTTGACCTCATCGGCAACGACCGCGAAGCCCCGTCCCTGGTCGCCGGCACGCGCCGCCTCGATGGCTGCATTGAGTGCCAGCAGGTTGGTCTGGTCAGCGATCTCGGTAATGATCGACAACGACGCCTGCACCTGCTGGCTGTCGTTGCCCAGCTGGTTGACCACCTCCGCAACCTGGTTGATGGTGCGTGAAATATTGTCCAGCGCCTCCACCATTTGCTGCACGCCCTGCTGACTGTGCAGAGCCGCGCTGCCATTGTCATTGGCAATCTGCTCGACCTGGCCCATGCGCTCGCCAATGTGCAGCAAATCCTCCTGGGCATCTCGCAGGTTACGAATCAGGTTCTGCACATTGAGTGAGTGCAACGCCGAATGCAGCTGGTTGTCGGCGACCAGCCGCGAGTTCTTGCTCATCTCGCCGATCGAGTAGTTGATGTTTTCCAGCGACACACGCAACTGACCGGGCATGCCGTCAGTCAGCGCCTGGCGCTGGAAGTTGCCTCGCGCCACATGACTGAAACAGGAGTCGACCTCCTTGAAGTAAGACTCGACCTTGTCGAGGAAGTCGTTGACCTCCCAGGCCACCTTACCAACCTCGCCCAGGTGCTGGGTATTGGTCACGCGCAAATGAAAGGCGCCCGCATTGGCCTGGCTCATCGTGTCGTAGACCGTCTGCAGGGTGCGCAGCACACGCCCCCCGGCACGCAGCATGACTACAACCGGCAACAGGGTCAGCACGGGCTGCAGCAACCACCACAGGCTGCCTTCGGCAAACAGGATGGACCACAAGGGACCCGCCAGGGAAATAGCCACCAGGCTGCCGGCCAGCAGCTTGATGCGCGCGCAGAGGAACGGTGAACCCGCGCTGACGCCGTAGGTTTGCGGTGACGAGAAACTCATGAGCGCACCTCCTGGGTGAGCGCCAGGACAAACCCGGTGTAGTCCGTGCCTTGTTGCTGCAACAACTCCTGCAGGTAGGCTTGTGAGCGGGCAATCGCTTCACGCGGGCCAGCCTCGCGCTCCAGCTCCAGCATGCGCCGATAGATGGGTTCGAGGACCGCCAGCGCACTGGCCTTAGGCTTGCGACGCACCGAATAGTAGCCACGCAACTGGCCAGCGCTGTCCAGATCCGGGGTGATATTGGCCAGCACCCAGTAGAAACTGCCGTCCTTGCACAGATTCTTCACATAACCGAAGAACTCCTGGCCGCCCTGCAGGGTGCTCCACAGCAACTGGAAAACCCCACGCGGCATATCCGGATGACGCACGATATTGTGCTGTACGCCCAGCAGCTCAGGCTCGGCAAAGCCGGAGATCTTCATGAAGGTGCGATTGGCGTAGGTAATGCGTCCCTTGGTATCGGTTTTGCTGACGATGAACTCATCATCGCCAAGACGAATTTCGTTGCGTGTAGGAGTGATCTTCAGCTTCATGCCAGTAGTCCGCAGGTGGAGACGGTGCATCCTGAACATCGCCAGGCGATAGACGCACTATCGGCCAGCCTGCTGGCCACTTGAATGGCTAGGGGGGCCTGACACAGGCTGCACAGCGGCATAGTGCCAGCAGCCCCCTGGTGAAAACTTGAGCCAAAGCAAGCAAAACGCCGCCTTGGCCACAGCAGGCTTATTGCCCGAGGCGTTTCTGCAAGCGCGCCTGCAATGCCTTGAGTTGCTCGGCATCGGCCTGCTGGCTGGCATGGATACCCAGCGAGTCGCCGGCAAAGCGCGGGATGATGTGCAGGTGCAGGTGGAAGACCGTCTGCCCGGCCGGGGCACCGTTGAACTGTGCGATCTGCACGCCGTCGGGCTGCAGCTCCTCCACCAGCAGTTTGCTCAGGCGCTGCACCACGACCATCAGCTGAGCCAAGGTAGCACCATCGACCTCCAGCAGGTTGCGTGCCGCGACCTGTTTGGGAATCACCAGGGTATGCCCGTAGGATTGCGGGAACAGGTCGAGGAAGGCCAGTACCTGCTCATCCTCGTAGATCTTGTAACAGGGCAGTTCGCCACGGATGATCTTGGCAAAGACATTCTGTGGGTCGTATTGGCCATGCAGGCTCATGGTGCTCTCCCTCGGCACAGGTTGTGAGAGGTGCACCATACCGGCTCGCCAGCCCGCCGAACAGCCAGCTCACGCCCCAGCCAGGAGATCCCATGAATCCGCTCGACGCGTTCCCCGTCACCTGCAAATGGCCACCGAGCCAACCACAGTACCTGCAGCTGTATTCGCTACCCACCCCCAACGGGGTCAAGGTATCGATCATGCTGGAAGAAATCGCCCTGCCTTACGAAGCGCACCGGGTCAGCTTCGAGGACAACGCTCAGTTCAGCAGCGAGTTCCTGTCACTCAACCCCAACAACAAGATTCCAGCCATCCTCGACCCCAACGGGCCTGAGGGACAACCACTGGCACTCTTCGAGTCCGGCGCAATCCTGCTCTACCTGGCCGAGAAAAGCGGACAACTGTTACCCAGCCAGGCCCAGCAACGCTACGAATGCATCCAGTGGCTGATGTGGCAAGTCGGCGGCGTCGGGCCAATGTTTGGCCAGCTGGGTTTCTTCCATAAGTTTGCCGGCAGCCAATATCCCGACAAACGTCCGCGCGACCGCTACGTTGCCGAGGTGGTGCGCCTGCTCGGCGTACTGGAGCAACGCCTGCAGCAACGCCGATGGCTGATGGGCGACACCTACAGCATTGCCGATATTGCCGTACTGCCCTGGGTGAATACCCTGCTGGGCTTTTATGGCGCTGGCGAACTGGTCGACTTCGCCCGCTTCGCCAACGTACGCCGCGTACTCGACGCTTTTCTCGCGCGCCCGGCGGTACAGCGCGGCCTGCAGGTGCCCGGCTGAGCGTGCCGCACTCGCGCAACCTTTAGGCGGGCGCTAAAGTGCCCGCCCGGACATGAGAAACGCACGATGAGCAATGATCCACTGCACGGCCTGCCCCTGAAGACCATCCTGCAAGCACTGGTCGAGCGACATGGCTGGGAGCGCCTCGGCCAGCTGATCGCCATTCGCTGCTTCCAGCATGAACCCAGCCTGGCTTCCAGCCTGAAATTCCTGCGTAAAACCCCCTGGGCGCGGGAGAAGGTCGAAGCCTTGTATATAAAAGACCTGGCGCACAAGTGACCCTCGGCGGGAGGCGCGCACAGCGATTCCTCACTGAGCGCGTCCAACAGGCTACTAAAGCGACTCCAGCCAACGCGGATCGAGGCAACGCTGCTCGGTGTCCAAGCCGCGTTGCTGCATGGCCTCACAGTGGCTGTCGATTTCCCGCACCATCTGGCTCAACTCACTGCTGTTCCCGTCCAGTTGGTGCATCTGGGTAACGCCCAGATGGTAGAAACGCAGCACCTTCATGGCGGTTGCATCGCCGGCGGCGACACCTGCCTGCACCCGGTGCATGCGGTTGGTCACCTGCATCAGGTGGCGCTTGAGCTGCCAACCATAGACAGCGGCGGCCATCACCGGACGCGACCAGAGTTGCTGGCGCACCAAGGCGATGGTCAGCACCAGACCTGCCAGCACACCCAGCAAATTCCACTGAAAGTTGTCCCCTCCCGGAGTGCCGAACAGCCGGTTACTCGCTGTCGCACAGAGCATGCCCAATACCACAAAAATCAGCACGACCAGCAGCGTGCTACGCCGGGTTTGCTGGCGATAATGCTCGGGGTTCATCGGTTGGATTTCGAACATGGTTTTCCTGCAAGGTCTGAACAATCAATGACAGCAGGCTGGCCCGCGCTGCCTGCTGGTTATACTGCGCGCCACAAACAGCCGGCAAGACGAGCAATACACCTGTGCTCGGATTGACGTACCTGGCAGTAGCAGACTAACCGTAGCGAAAAGGTGCCCCCTATTCCTAGGGCCAAGCCTGGCGGCGCAATGGGCTGCATGAATAAATAACCAGAGCGGCAGCCTGGCCTTAGCTCTCCACCACAGACCACTGCTTGGCCAGGCGTTTGTCCGACACGGCCATCCTGGTGCCCAGCTGCTGGGCGAACAGCGACACGCGATACTCCTCGAGCATCCAGCGATACAGGGTCAGCTGCGGGTCGCGCTTGCCTTCCTGGGCATGCTTGGCGACGCGCGCCTGGTATTGCTCCCAGGCAGTACTCAGCTCGCCGGTCCACACCCGGTCGCGCTGCACCTGCCCCCCCACCTTGTCCAGACGCTGCTCGACGGCCTTGAGGTAGCGCGGAATCTCCTTCAGCCACTCACCCGGTGTCTCGCGCACGAAGCCGGGGTAGACCAGATTGGCCAGTTGCTGCTTGATGTCGTTGAGCGCCATGGCCTGGGCCAGGTCGATCTTGCCTTTGAAGCGCTTCTGCAGGCCGTGGGCAAGCTTGAGGATGTCCAGGGTGAGCCTGGCGATGCGCTCGGCGTGACTGGTCCAGTCGCCACGCTTGCGCTCGGCCAGCTGCGCCAGAGCGGCGCCGTCGCGCGGCAATGTCGCCTCGCCGTCGAGGATGCAGGCATCGAGGCTGGCCAGCAGGATGTCCTCGACCAGCGCCTCGGGGCGGCCCATTTCGCGGTACAGCAGGCCCAGCTCGGTGAGCCCCGGCAGCTTGCCGCGCAGGTACTTGGCCGGCTCGGCCAGCTGTTGCAGCAGCAGTTTCTGCAGCGCGCGGCGGTGCTGGTAGTCGGCCTCGGCCTGGGTCGGGAAGCGCCCTTCCTTGACCACACCGCCCTCTTCCACTAGCGCCGGGAACACCGTCATGGACAGGCCGGCGATCTTCTGCTGGGTCTTCTCGGCGACCTGGGCAAAGGCCTTGGCCTCGACCGGCTTCTGTTCCTGCTTCTGCTGCGGCATGGCCAGTGCGGCCTGGCTGGCCTCGGCGAAACGTGCGCAAAGCTCGGCCAGATCGCGACCTTCGCCAAGGAACTTGCCGCGCGCATCGACCACCTCGATGTTCATCTTCAGATGATTTTCCAGCTGCGCTGCCGCCTCGACCCACGCCTCTTCGGGCACGCGGGCACCAGTCATGCGGGTCAGTTCGCGACCCAGCGACTCGGCCAGGCTGCCCTGGCCGAAGACCATCTTGGAGAGTGCCGCGCCGACGAAGTCCGGCACCGGCACGAAGTTCTTGCGCAGCGCCTTGGGCAGGCCGCGCACCAGGGCGATGGCCTTGGCCTCGATCAGGCCCGGCACCAGCCACTCCAGCCGCTCTGCGGGTAATTGCGGCAACAGCGGCGCCGGTACGCGCAGGGTCACCCCGTCGCGCGGGTGGTTGGGCTCGAAGTGGTAGGCGAGCGGCAGTTGCAGCTCGCCCAGGGGGAGAATGTCCGGGTACTGCGCGGCGGTCACTTCCTTGGCGTCGCGCGCCAGCACGTCTTCCTCGCGCATGATCAGCAGCTGCGGGTTCTTCGCGCCTTCGCTCTTGTACCAGTGCTCGAAGGTCGCGGCCTGGTGGATCTCCGCCGGGATACGCGCCTCATAATAGGCGTAGAGGGTTTCCTCATCGGCGAGGATGTCGCGGCGGCGCGCCTTGGCCTCCAGCTCGTCGAGGCGCTCGAGCAGCGCGCGATTGGCCGTCAGGCACCTGGCGCGGCTGTTGATCTCGCCGCGCACCAAACCCTCGCGGATAAACAGCTCGCGCGAGGCGACCGGGTCAACCGGGCCGAAATGCACCGGACGGCGGCCGACCACGATCAGGCCGTACAGGGTGACCTGTTCAAAGGCCACCACCTGGCCACGGCGCTTCTCCCAGTGCGGCTCGAAGTGGTTCTTCTTGATCAGGTGGCCGGCCAGCGGCTCGATCCAGTCCGGCTCGATCCTCGCCACCATGCGCGCGAACAGCTTGGTGGTTTCCACCAGCTCGGCGGTCATCACCCAGGCCGGCTTCTTGCGCCCGATCACCGACGAGGGGTGAATCCAGAAGCGCCGCTGGCGCGCGCCGAGGTAGTCGCCATCCTCGCTCTTCTGGCCAATCTGGCTGAGCAGACCGGAGAGGATCGCCTTGTGCACCGCGGCGTAGCTCTTGGCGCGTTGCGCCGCCTCGCTGGCCTCGGCCTGCTCGCGGGTGATGGCGTTGACCTTGCTGTCGGTAGTCGGCTTGGCCTTCGCCTCGCTCTGAGCCTGGCGCTCGCGCTTGCCTTCCACTTTGCTCGCCGACAACTGCAGCTCGCGGGCGATCAGCACCAGTTGGCGATGGGCGTCGCGCCATTCGCGCAGACGCAGGTAATTGAGGAAGTTCTTCTTGCACCAGTTGCGCAGCGGGTTGCTGCCCAGCTCCTGGCGCTTCTCCTCGAAGCCGCGCCACAGGTTGATCAGCGCGGCGAAGTCCGAGTCCACATCCTTCCACTGCGCATGCGCCTGGTCGGCGGCCTGCTGGCGGTCCATCGGCCGCTCGCGCGGGTCCTGCACCGACAGCGCCGAAGCGACGATGAGAATCTCCTCCAGGCTGCCGAGCTTGGCCGCCTCCAGCACCATGCGCCCCAGCCGCGGGTCGATGGGCAGGCGCGCCAGTTGGCGCCCCAACGGCGTGAGCTGGCCCTCGCGATTCACCGCCGAGAGTTCCTGCAGCAGGTTGAAGCCGTCGCTGATGGCCTTGCCATCCGGCGACTCGATAAAGGGGAAGTCTTCGATGCTGCCCAGGCGCAGATGGAGCATCTGCAGGATCACCGCCGCCAGGTTGGTACGGAGGATTTCCGGATCAGTGAATTCGGGGCGGGCGAGGAAGTCCTCCTCGCTGTACAGGCGGATGCAGATGCCCGGCTCGACCCGGCCGCAACGGCCCTTGCGCTGGTTGGCACTGGCCTGGGAAATGGCCTCGATGGGCAGGCGCTGCACCTTGGCGCGGTAGCTGTAGCGGCTGATGCGCGCGGTGCCAGAGTCGATTACATAGCGGATGCCCGGCACGGTCAGCGAGGTTTCCGCGACGTTGGTGGCCAGTACGATCTTGCGCGCGCCCATCGGCGCGAAGATCTTCTGCTGCTCGGCCGGGGTCAGCCGCGCGTACAACGGCAGCACCTCGGTCAGGCGCAGGTTGGCCTTGCGCAGCACCTCGGCGGCCTCGCGAATCTCGCGCTCGCCGGGCAGGAACACCAGCACGTCGCCAGGACGCTTGCCCTCGGCGCGCTCATGGGCAGCAATCTCGTCCAGCGCGGCGAGGATGCCCTGGTCGACGGTCAGATCGTCGAGCAGGCGCTCGCCCTCCTCGTCCACCTCGGCGGCCAGCGGGCGATACCAGGTCTCCACCGGGTAGGTGCGGCCGGACACCTCGATGATCGGCGCATCGTTGAAGTGCTTGCTGAAGCGCTGCAGATCGATGGTCGCCGAGGTGATGATCAGCTTGAGGTCCGGACGGCGCGGCAGCAGGGTCTTCAGGTAGCCGAGCAGGAAGTCGATGTTGAGGCTGCGCTCATGCGCCTCATCGACAATGATCGTGTCGTACTTCTCCAGGTAGCGATCGTGCTGGGTCTCCGCCAGCAGGATGCCGTCGGTCATCAGTTTGACCAGGCTGGCGTCGCCGGAATGGTCCTCGAAGCGTACCTGGTAACCGACCAGCTCGCCCAGCGGGCTGCCGATCTCCTCGGCCACGCGGGTGGCCACGCTGCGCGCGGCCAGACGGCGGGGCTGGGTGTGGCCGATCAGGCCATGCACGCCACGGCCCAGCTCCAGGCAGATCTTCGGCAACTGGGTGGTCTTGCCCGAGCCGGTCTCGCCGGCAATCACCAGCACCTGATGTTTCTCCAGCGCAGCCTTGATCTCGTCGCGCTTGGCGGCGATCGGCAGGGCATCGTCGTAGCGGATCGCCGGAATGCTCTGCCGGCGCGCCTCGACCCGCGCGCAGGACGCCTGCAAACGCTCCAGCCACTGCGCCAGCCGGGCCTCATCGAGCGGTCCCTTGCGCAGCTCATGCAGCTGGCGGCGCAAACGATGCCGATCCACCAGCAAGGCCTGGCCAAGGTTGTGCTGCAGGGTCTCGAAGTCGGGCGTGGCGTGGGTCATGGCGTGGATCGGCTGAACAAAGGGTGGCGATTGTCGCAGATTTTACCCGCTGTCCGGGCCTGCCCTGTGTTGCAATAGCACCTGCCCATTTCGCAAAAGGACCTGCACCGTGTTGCGCCAACTGTTTGCCTGCGACTTTTATGTACAAATCATGCCCGACGCTTTTCAGCTGACACTGCTGGAGCCGCCCTATCCACAGCTGCAGGTACAAGCCAACCCGGGCTTCACCAGCTCGCGCCTGCTGGTCGGCCAGTTCAGCCAGGCCAGCCGCTGCCTGCGTGAAGCGCTGGGTCAGTTGCCCGGCAAGGGCTGGGTAAAGCGCAGCCCACGGCTACTGCTGCATCCCATGGCCCTGTGCGAGGGCGGGCTGAGCGAGGTGGAAGAGCGCCTGCTGCGCGAGCTGGGGTTGTCAGCCGGTGCCCATCAGGTGCGCTTGCATCTGGGCAACCCGCTCAGCGCAGAGCAGGCCCAGGCCTTGCTACGCCAGGCTGCCTGAACTCGACATTCAGGGCTGGATGCGCCCATCCACCAGGACCACCTGCCGCGCGCAGCGCGCTGCCAGGCGCGGGTCATGGGTGACCAGCAGGATGGCACAGTCAAACTGCTGGTTGATTCGCTCGAAAAGACTGAACACTCCCTCTGCGCTGCGGCTGTCCAGATTGCCGGTCGGCTCGTCGGCCAGCAGCAGCGGCGGTCGGGTGACCAGGGCACGGGCGATGGCTACCCGTTGCTGCTGACCGCCCGACAGTTGCCCCGCCGGCTTGTCGGCAAACGCACCAAGACCGACTTCACCCAGCAGCTCGTGCGCCAGCTGGCGCTGCTCGGCGCTGGGCCGGCCGCTACGGATCATCAAGGGCATCAACACGTTGTCCAGCACACTGAAGGCACTGATCAGGTGGTGAAACTGGAACACGAAACCCAGGGCCTGGTTACGCAGTCGCGTGCGCTGTGCGTCATCCAGCCGCGAGGTGGCCTGGCCCAGCAGGTACAGCTCACCACTGCTCGGCTGATCGAGCAGGCCGATCTGGTTCAGCAAGGTACTCTTGCCAGAGCCGGACGGGCCGATCAGCGCGCACAACTCACCACCCCGCAGGGTGAGCTCGATGTCTTGCAGCACCCTGCTCTCCTGAGGCGTGCCTGGGTTGTAGACCTTGCCCAGCCCTTGCAGGCGCAGTATTTCACGCGATTCAGACATAGCGGATGGCCACCGCCGGATCGAGGAGCGCGGCGCGGCGCGCCGGCCAGGCCGCTGCCAGCACCCCACTGAGACTGGCCACCAACATGGCCAGGGGAATCAGATCAGGAGCCACACTGATTTCAAAAAGCCGCTTGCCAAACAGATTGAACAGCTGGATCAGTCCCCAGCCGGCCAGGCCGCCCACTGCAGAACCACACAGGCCGAACAGACCACCCTGGATCAGGAAAACCCGCAGGATTTGCCCACGCGGGCTACCCATGGCCCGCAGGATGCCAATCTCACGCGTGCGCTGAACGACGCTGACCGCCAGCACGCTGGCAATACCGAAAGCCACCGAAATGCCGACGAACAAGCGAATCATCTGCGTGGTCATGCTCTGCGAACTCAGCGCATTGAGCAGCTGTCCATTGGTCTCCATCCAGCTCTGCACCTTCAGCCCGGTCAGCCGTTGCAGGCGCTGGGCCACCTGCTCGGCCGCGAAGATGTCATCCACCGTGGTTTCCAGCACGGTCACGCCACCCGGCAAGTCGAGCAGGGTTTGCGCCTGTCTGAGTTCCAGGTAGACATAACGGGTGTCCAGCTCGCGGACCCCCAGCTCGAAGATGCCGACAATATCCACTACCGCGTCACGCCCGCCCCCCGCGTCCAGGCGCAGCTTGTCGCCGATGCCCAGGCCCAGTTCCTCGGTGAGCTGTTGACCAATCAGCGCCTGGTCGGCGGCCAGGCGCAGCGTGCCGGCACGCATGTGCCGCTGCAACGGGATGATCCGCAGGTAGCGCGGCAGGTCCACGCCGAGCAGGGCTACCGAGGTACGTGCCACGCCACGCCGGGCCAGCGCCGGACCACTGACTACCGGCGAGACTGCCCGTACCTGAGGATGCTCGTCGAGCAGTGCCAGCAGCGCCTGCCAGTTGCTGATCGAGCGCAAGCGCTGTGCGCGTGGGCTTTCCCGCAGCAACAACTGGCTGCCATCGGCCAGCGGAGCCAGGCGGTTGAACTCATCCGGCGGCAGGATGCGGATATGCGCCTGACTACCCAGGGTGCGCTCCACCACGTTGGCCTGCAGGCCAGTAATCAGCGCGGTGATAAAGACGATCACCGCCGAGCCGACGGCAATCCCCAGGATGATCAGCAGGCTTTGCTGGCGGTTTTCGAGGAGAAAGCGCAAGGCAATCAGCCATTCCGTCCAGTGTGTGCGCCAGGCTTGCGGCATGCGCTACTCCTGCTCCGCCGCCAACCCAGGCAATAGGCGCACGCGTACCTGCTGCCCCACTTGCGCTGGCTCTGCCAGCAGCAGATCGCCTTCCGCAAGGCCGTCGAGCACTTCGCTGTGACTGTCGCCCTGCAGCCCCAGACGCACGCTCAGTGCTTCCACGCGACCATCACGCACCCGCTGCACCTGCGCCTGGCGCCCTTGGCGCTGCAACAGTGCGTCATTGGCCAGCACCAGGGCCTGCTCGCGGCGGGCGGTTTCGATATTCACCGAGACGGTCATGCCGTAACGCAGGAAGTCGGCCGCTTCAAGCAACTCCAGATGCACATCGAGGGTCCCGCGACTGCTGTCGACATTCGGTGCAATGAAACTAACCCGCGCGGCCAGCCACTGTTCGGGGTAGGCATCAGCCGCCACCTGGGCGGGCTGCCCCAGCGCCAGGGCGGCAATATTCTTTTCATCCAGCGGCAGGATGATCTCGCGGCTGTCGGCGCGGGCAATCTGCAGCAGGGTACGCCCCGGCTGCACCAGGTCGCCCGGTTCCACGGCACGGTTCTGCACCGTGCCCGCTACCTGGGCATGGATGCGCGTCTTGGCCAGATTGGCCCGCGCCGCCTGCAGGCGCTGTTCCAGCACCTGTTGCTCACTACCGCCCGGCGCCAGGGCCGCGGCAGCCAGCTCGGCGCGTTCCAGCGCCACACGCAGGCTGCGCTCGATACGACGGGCCTGCTCCAACTGCTCCAGTGACAGCAACTGGCGCTGTCGCAAGGCCTCGCGCCGCTGGTACTCGCGCAAGGCCTGGGCATGGTTGTGGCGTGCCTCGCGTAAGGCCGCCTCAGCTTGCGGGCGCAACGAATCAGTCAGCTGACGCAACGCTGCCTCGGCTTCCGCCAGGCGTGCGCGCTGCTCGTCATCCTGCAGGCGCAGCAGCAACTGGCCGGCCTGCACCGAGTCGCCCTCACGTACATAGCGTTCGGCCACCACCCCGGTGATCTCGCTGCCGACCTGGGCCACCGACTGATTACCCACTTCGCCGCTGGCCACCACGCGCTGGACCAACGGGCGCAGCTCCAGACGGTACGCCGCCACTTCCGGGCCACGCGCAACCTGCCACAACCACCAGGCCAGCACAGTGCAGAGAATCAGTAGCCAGACAATCAGTGAACGCGCAGCGGACACGGGACTCTCCACGGGCAAGGCTCAGGCATCGATGCCCGGCAGCTTACCGCAAGCAACGCCTGGCCTGCACTTGCGAGGCTGGGGCGAATCAGCGAGGATGCGCGGCGCGCGGCCCTGCACGCCGCGCCCAACTGTTGCGGTGGCGGTTCTCCAGCCTGCCCTGCGCTGTTTTGATCTGTGGAAGAGCCCGTGAACAAAGACCAACTGCGCGCTGAACTGGAGCGTCAGGCGCAACGTTACAAGGATGTCTATGGCGGCGAAGTGACCCTCTACGCCGCCCAGCCGGAACCCGAACGCAAACCCTGGCGCAAGCGCCCCTCGGTACAGGACCAGGCGTTTGCCAGCGAACTGGAAAAGATCGCCAGGGACTTGCAAGCACCCGCCGAGCCCTGACTCAACGCTTGCCGAGTAGCGACCCCAGCAAGCCACGCACCAGCTGCCGCCCCAGTTGGTTGGCCGCCTGACGCACCGCACTCTTGAGCACCTGCCCGGCAACCTCACCCAATGCCTCCAGGGCCGGAGAGCCGGCACCCGGCACGGGCTGGCCGGTCGCCTGCGCGGGGGTCGCCTGCAGGGCGCGTTCGCGCAGCATTTCGTAGGCCGAGTGGCGATCAATCGCCTGGTCATAACGCTCGCGCAACACCGAATTTGTAATCAGCGCGCGACGTTCCTCGGCCAGCAACGGGCCGATGCGCGACTGCGGCGGGGCAATCCACACATGCTCGACGCGCCCGGGAATGCCGCTGCTCTCCAGGCTGCTGATCAGCGCCTCGCCAATGCCCAGTTCACTGAGACGGCTGCGCGTATCGAACGCCGGGTTGCTGCGAAAACCATCAGCCACCGCCTTGAGGCTGCGTTGCTCGGCCGCCGTGAAGGCACGCAGGCCATGTACGATGCGCAATCCCAACTGGGCCAGTACCGGATCGGGCAGGTCGCTGGGGCTCTGCGTGACGAAATACACCCCGACGCCCTTGGAACGGACCAGCCGCACCACCTGCTCCAGGCGCTCCTGCAAGGCTTTTGGGGTGTCATGAAAAAGCAGGTGTGCTTCATCGAAGAACAGCGCCAGTAAAGGCCGCTCGGCATCGCCACGCTCGGGCAGTTGCTCGAACAGCTCGGCCAGCAACCAGCACAGGAAGATCGCGTACAGCTTGGGCGATTCGTGGATCAGCCGGCTGGCATCCAGCAGATGAATCATCCCGCGGCCATCAGCGGCCGGCTGCAACAGATCGGCCAGTTGCAGCGCCGGCTCACCGAATAACGCTTCGCAGCCCTGCTGCTCCAGCGTCGCCAGCCGCCGCTGCAAGGCCTGTGCCGAGGCCTTGGTGAACAGCGCGGCATCCTCGCCAAGCACCGCGGGCTGCTCGCCAAGATACTGGAGCAAGGCCTTGAGGTCTTTCAGATCCAGCAACAGCAAGCCATCGCGATCCGCCACGCGAAATACCGCATAGAGCGCGGCCTGCTGGCTGTCGCTGAGCTGCAGCAGGCTGCCCAGCAGCAGCGGGCCCATTTCGCTGAGGGTGGTACGTAGCGGATGGCCGGTCTGCCCATGCACATCCCAGAGGGTCAGCGGGTAAGCCTGGCTGCGGTAGTTGAGGAAACTCATCTGGGCAATACGCTCGGCAATCTTGCCCTGCGGGGTAGCGGCTGCTCCCAGGCCACACAAATCACCTTTGATATCGGCAGCAAACACACTGACCCCGGCATCACTGAAGCCTTCGATCAAGCGCTGCAGGGTCACGGTCTTGCCGGTGCCGGTGGCTCCGGCGATCAACCCATGACGATTGCCCAGGCGCAGGCTCTGGCCTTGCGGCTGGCCATCGGCACGCGCGCCCAGCAGCAACTCGGTGATTTTTTCCATCTTGTCTTCCTGTGGGTTCAAGCTTTACTCAACAGTAACCGATAACCCGGCTGGAGCCACCTCACCTGGACATAGAAGCCATGCTCAAGAATCTGAAATTTCGCCACAAGATCTTGCTCGCCGCCTCGCTGGTAGTGATCGGCGCCTTCAGCCTGTTCACCCTGTACAACGACTACCTGCAGCGCAACAGCATCAACCGCAACCTCGACGGTTACCTCAACGAGATGGGCCGGGTCACCGCCAGCAACATCGAAAGCTGGCTGTCCGGGCGCATCCTGCTGGTCGAGGCCCTGGCACAAAACCTGGGCCGGGACCGTAGCCAGCAGGCCCTGGAGTCGCTGCTGGAACAGCCGGTGTATGGCAAGACCTTCATGTTCAGCTACCTGGGCGCCGATGACGGCAGCTTCACCATGCGACCTGACGATGAAATGCCCGCCGACTATGACCCGCGCACCCGCCCCTGGTACAAGGATGCTATCAGCGCGGGAGGCAGCACGCTCACCGAGCCCTATATCGATGCCTCAACCGGCCAACTGATCATCACCATTGCCAGCCCGGTTCGCGAAGCCGGCCGCCCGGTCGGCGTGGCTGCCGGCGACCTGAGCCTGGATATTCTGGTCAAGACCATCAACGCCCTGGATTTCGGCGGCATGGGCTATGCCTTTCTGGTCAGCAGCAACGGACAGATTCTCGTCCATCCGGACAAGTCGCTGGTGATGAAGAACCTGCGTGACCTGTTCCCGCAGAACACCCCGGCGATCAGCAGCCGGCTCAGCGAAGTCAGCCTCAATGGCCAGCCACGCCTGCTGACCTTTGCCGCCATCAGTGGTTTGCCCTCGGTGCAATGGCATATCGGCCTGTCCATCGACAAGAACAAAGCCTATGCCTCGCTCCGCGAATTCCGCGCCACCGCATTGGTCGCCACGCTGGTCGCCGTGGTGCTGATCATCTTCCTGCTGGGCCTGCTGATTCGCGTACTGATGCGTCCGCTCAATCAACTGGGACGCGCCATGCAGGACATCGCCCAGGGCGAAGGCGACCTGACCAAGCGCATCCACAATGACAGCAACGACGAGTTCGGTATGCTGGCCAGCGCCTTCAATCGCTTTGTCGAACGCATCCACGCCTCGATCCGCGAAGTGTCCTCGGCCACCCTGCAGGTCAACGAAGTGGCCAAGCTGGTGGTGAACGCCTCCAACTCGTCCATGCACAACTCCGATGAGCAGGCGCAGCGCACCAACAGTGTCGCCGCGGCGATCAACGAGCTGGGCGCGGCCGCCCAGGAAATCGCCCGCAACGCCGCCGACGCCTCGCACCAGGCTTCCACCGCACGCCACCTGGCCGAGGACGGCCGCAATGTGGTCGAACGCACCATCAGTGCCATGAACGAGCTGTCCAGCAAGATTCGCAGCTCTACCCAGAACATCGAGGCGCTGAACAGCCGCACGGTGAACATCGGGCAGATCCTCGAAGTGATCAAGGGCATCTCCGAACAGACCAACCTGCTGGCCCTCAACGCTGCCATCGAAGCCGCCCGCGCGGGCGAAGCCGGGCGAGGCTTTGCCGTGGTCGCTGACGAGGTTCGCAACCTGGCCCACCGCACCCAGGAGTCGGCCCAGGAAATCCAGAAAATGATCGAGGAGCTGCAAGTGGGTGCCCGCGAAGCGGTCGGCACCATGAGCGAAAGCCAGCATTACAGCGAAGAGAGCGTAAAAATTGCCAACCAGGCCGGCTCCAGCCTGGGCAGCGTAACCGAGCGCATCGGTGAGATCGATGGCATGAACCAGTCGGTAGCCACCGCCACCGAAGAACAGACTTCGGTCATCGAGTCGCTGAACATGGACATCACCGAGATCAATACGCTCAACCAGGAAGGCGTGGAAAACCTCAACGCCACCCTGCGTGCCTGCACCGAACTGGAGCAACAGGCTGCACGCCTCAAGCAACTGGTGGAGAGCTTCAAGATCTGAAGTAGCGGCGCACAAAAAAGCCGAGCAAGTGCTCGGCTTTTTTGTGTCGTTACGCCTTCTGCGTATCTGCCTGAGCAGCCAGCCAGGCCTGCCAGGCGCAAGCAGCACCAGGGAACTCGGTACCGTGCGCCTCGCTCAGTTGCTCCGGGTCAAAGCGCCGGGTGCAACCTTCGCCAAGGGTCGCCGGCATGCCGGCGGCGCCACGCTGCAGGGCGGCCAGCGAGGCCGCCTGTTCAGCCGCGGGATCTGCCTTGCTCATGCAGGGCAAACTCCTTCACCGCACGCAACACGTCGTGCCGACTGATCTGTCCGACCAGCACACCGTCATCGACTACCGGCAGACGACGTCGACGGCCGCGCAGGAAGCGTTCGGAGGCCTCGATGATATCGGTCTGCGAGGTGACGGTTTCCACCTCGCGCGCCATGTAGGCACTGACGTTGCCACCGACTTCCTCGTGATAGGCCCCGGCCAGGATGCCACGCAGGCAGTCACCCTCCGAGAGCAAGCCAATCAGGTGACCCTGAGAATCGACCACCGGCGCACCGGAGATATTGTGTTCGAGCAGACGATTGATCGCCGTGAACAGGTCCATATCCGAGCGGAAGGTCACCAGATGGCGGGTCATGTAATCCCCGACCTTGATCGACTTGAGCATGTGCGCTCTCCTTGTTGGCGTTGAACCGGGTGGCCGGTCAGTCGAACACCACGGTTTTGTTGTCGTGTACCAGTACTCGGTCTTCCAAGTGATAGCGCAAGCCACGGGAAAGCACCATCTTTTCCACATCCTTGCCGAGGCGAACCATGTCCTCGATGCTGTCGCGATGACTGACCCGAACCACATCCTGTTCAATGATCGGGCCAGCATCCAGCTCGTCGGTAACATAATGGCAGGTGGCACCAATCAACTTGACCCCGCGCAAGGAAGCCTGGTGATAAGGCTTGGCCCCGACGAAGGACGGCAGGAAGCTATGGTGGATGTTGATCACCCGCTGGGCAAAACGCTCGCAAAGTGCTGGCGGTAATATTTGCATATAGCGTGCCAGGACAATGGCGTCAGCCTGTTGCTCCAGGACCAGGCGCTCTACCTCGGCAAAGGCAGCGGCTTTATCTTGCGGGTCGACCGGCACATGGTGATAGGGAATGCCATGCCACTCGACCATGCTACGCAGCGTATCGTGATTGGCGATCACGCAGGGAATGTCACAATCCAGCTCGCCGCTGTGCCAGCGATGCAGCAGGTCAGCCAGGCAGTGCGACTCGCGACTGGCCATCAGGACCACACGCTTACGCTGGCTGGAGTCGGTCACCCGCCACTCCATCTCGAACTCCCGGGCGATCGGCGCGAAGGCCTGACGAAAACCCTCCAGGTCGAACGGCAGCGAATCGGCACGGATCTCATGACGCATAAAGAACCAGCCACTCTGGTTATCCGAGTGGTGGCTGGCTTCCGTGATCCAGCCATTGTAGGTAGCCAGGAAATTACTGACCTTGGCAACAATCCCAACACGGTCCGGACAGGCAATGACCAGACGAAACGTACGCATGAACAGGCTCCCGCTCTAGGTAAAGCGCCATTCTAGCCAGTGCCGTGGACGAAAGGCACGGTAAACGCCGAGCAAATGCAGCACAGGCAACTCGGCAGGGCAGATCGCCCCCTCAGGGCGCGCCGCACATCATCAATAAGCGCACCGAGCATTTTGTCGTTTTTATATGACACATACCGTAACCTTGAATAGAAGGTCACGCCTGTTAATTATTGCTTATTTATTCAAGCCAGCATTTACAGGCTCATGCAGGCTGACTAACATTGCCGCCAATGTTGTGTTTGTCTGTTGTAGCCAACATGACAGTTCAGCGTGTCGAATAAATCTTTCGGCAGCGTCTGCGCAACCCGATTCTTTTTATCACTGCAACACACGGGATATATCCATGAGCACGTCGCTGATCAGTGAATACCGCGCCACCCAGGAAGCCATTGAGGAACTGCAACAACGTCTGCAAGCCCTGTCGCAAGACCAGAAACTGCAACAGGAACTGGAGTTCGAGCAGAAACTGCGTGCACTGATGGCCGAATATGGCAAATCGCTGCCGGCCATTATTGCCATTCTTGATCCGCATGCAGCCAAGCACAGTCGTGCCAGCCAGCCGGCCAAGGCCAGCAGCAGCCGTCGCAGCCGCAAGACCAAGCAGTACAAAAACCCCAACACCGGCGAAGTGATTGAAACCAAGGGTGGCAATCACAAAACCCTGAAAGAGTGGAAAGCCCAATACGGCAATGACACCGTGGAAAGCTGGATGACCCTGCTGGACTGAATTTAGTCGTATTGAAAAATCCCCTGCTGGTCAGGGGATTTTTTATATCCGCGATTAATCCGGCTGCGCCAGTTGCGCCTGCAAGTCCTGCGCATAGCGTTGCCACTCAGCCAGCAAGCGATATTGGGCGTCACCCGCCTGCGCCATCGCCTGCGCCATCGCCCGTTCAAACTGTTCCGAGGTATTTGGCGCGGCGTATTGCGGATCACTCAGACGCTGCCGGCAAAATTGCCGCCAGCGCTGCCGTTCGGCCTGCGACAGGCTATCCGGAAAGTTGCGCGCGCGGTAACGAAACAGCAACTCGCCCAAACGCGCGTCATCGAACAGCCAGTCACCCTGTGCCAACTGTTCGGTACTGGCCTCGCGCACCTGCTGCACCAGACGCCGGTCACGCTCACCGAGAAAGCCGGCGTAGAGCTGCTGTTCGACATCTGCCGGCGCAAAGCCGGGTTCCTCGGCGTACAGCGCCGCCAGCTTGTCCTGCCATAGCGCACGCTGCTCGGCCAGTTGCCGGCCACGCTGTTGCAGATCAGCCAGGTCCAGACCGAGCCGCTGGCAATCGCTGTCACGCAGCACGTTCAGCGGCGCCAGCACCGGGCAACGGTTGATATGCACCAGTTTCAAGGGCACCGGCAACTCGTCGGCAGCCAGTTCGCCATGCCGGCGATACAGGCGCTGGCGCAGGCTTTCCGCATCCAGTTCCAGCAAGGGCCGGGGGTCCTGATGCAGGTCACAGACGATCAGCGCATTGCGATTGTGCGGATGCCAGGCCAGCGGCAACACCACCGCCAGGTAGTGACGACTGGCGGCAAAGCGTCCGGACACATGGAGCAGCGGCTGCAACAAACGGACCTGCGCCTGTACGGCATTCTTGCGACGCAAATCGTACAGGTACTGGTACAAGCGCGGCTGACGCTCCCGTAGCAGGCGGGCCAAGGCGATGGTCGCACGCACATCGGCCAGCGCATCGTGGGCCTGGCCATGCTCGATACCATTGGCAGCGGTCAGCAGTTCCAGGCGCAGGCTGACCTGCCCGTCCTGCTGCGGCCAGACCAATCCTTCCGGGCGCAAGGCATACGCCGTGCGCAACAGGTCGATGAGATCCCAGCGACTGTTACCACCCTGCCACTCACGGGCATAGGGGTCGATAAAGTTGCGCCAGAAGCTGAAACGGGTGACTTCGTCATCGAAACGCAGGCTGTTGTAGCCTGCCGTACAGGTCCCCGGCTGGACCATCTGCTGCTCGAGGCGCTGCATGAACTCCACCTCGGCAACGCCCTGCTCGGCCAGACGCTGCGGGGTAATGCCGGTTACCAGGCAGGCCTGCGGATGCGGCAGGATATCCTCGGACAACTTGCAGTAGAGATTGAACGGCTCGCCGATCTCATTGAGTTGTTCATCGGTACGTATCCCGGCCACCTGCAAAGGGCGGTCACTGCGCGGATCGATCCCGGTGGTTTCGAAGTCGTACCAGAAAATACTGGAAGTCACATGCACTCCATAGGTCTATTGCCCGCCTGTCCGTCGTTACGCCACCCTGGCCTGGCCTGGCCTGGCCCGGACACACCAGCGCGCAGTGTAGACTGCCCACCGACCAGCGGCTCCACTACGCAGTTTACCCGACCAGCGCTTGCCGGTCGGGCAATGGCTGATTAGCATGCACGGCTCATTCTCACCTGCACGCGCCTAAGGATGGTCGGCATGCTCACCCCCTACCTGCCCAGCTGCCTGATGGCATGCCCTGCAACAGGGGTTGCGGCTTGAGCCAGAGCTTCGCGCCTCCCGCCGCCGCGGCACAGCCTGCCCTGGACAGCTGCTATCAGGTGGAGACCCCGGAAGGCATCGACCTGCAGCTACGTCCGGCCGGTATCGTGCCGCGCGCACTGGCCTATACCATCGACCTGTTGATCCGCGCGTTGACCCTGCTGCTGCTATTCATCCTGCTGGCCTTTCTTGGCCGCTTCGGCACCGGCCTCGGGCTGATCCTGACCTTCCTGATCACCTGGTGGTACATGGTGCTGTTTGAAGTACTCAACCAGGGACGCACCCCCGGCAAATACTGGATGGGCTTGAGTGTGGTGCACGATGATGGAACACCCGTGGGCTGGAGTGCCTCCCTGTTGCGCAATCTGCTGCGCTTCGTCGACATTCTGCCGTTCGGTTATACCCTGGGCTTACTCAGCTGCCTGAACCATCCGGCGTTCAAACGGCTCGGCGACATCGCCGCAGGCACCCTCGTGGTCTATCGCGAAACCACCCTGTCCAGCCGGCCACCACTCCCCGAAGCTATCCCGCAACGTCCGCCTCTGCCCCTGCACCTGGACGAGCAACGGGCACTCATCGCCTTTGCCGAGCGGCATGAGCAGTTATCCACAGCCAGGCGCCAGGAGCTGGCGGCCATCGTCTCGCCACTCTTCGATGACGCCGCCCCCGCCGCCAGTGAGCAGGCACTCTATGGCATCGCCCACGGCCTACTGGGCCCGGCGCTGGACACCCCGTCATGAAGCAGACGCAGTTTGAACAACGCTACCAGGCGCACTGGCACGCCTTCGCGCTGCAGCTTGAAAGCCTGGAAAAAAGCCAGGTCTGCGACCCCGCACATCGCTCTTTCGCCAGTGCCTACCGCCAGATCTGCCAGCACCTGGCACTGGCCCAGGCGCGCGGCTACAGCAGCCACCTGATCGACCACCTGCAACGCCTGGCATTGCGCGGCCACCGCCAGTTCTATCGGCACCGCAGCAGCCTCCCCGGGCAATTGGCCGGTTTCCTGCTGCAGGGCTTTCCCCGCCTGGTGCGCCAGCAATGGCGTAGCGTGCTACTGGCCAGCCTGCTGTTCTATGGCAGCCTGCTGCTGATGGGTGGCCTGGTGTACAGCCATCCCGAGCTGGTGTACAGCATCATGGAGCCCAGCCAGGTCAGCGACATGGAACAGATGTACGACCCGGCCGCACGACGTATCGGCAAGCTGGCCGAACGCGACAGCAATGATGACTGGATGATGTTCGGCCACTACATCATGAACAACATCGGCATTGCCTTTCAGACCTTTGCCAGCGGCCTGCTGTTCGGGCTGGGCAGCCTGTTCTTTCTACTATTCAACGGTCTGATGATTGGTGCGGTAGCCGGCCACCTGACGCGCATTGGCTATCACGACACCTTCTGGTCGTTCGTCATCGGCCACGGTGCCTTCGAACTGACCGCCATTACCCTGGCCGGGGCGGCAGGCCTGCAACTGGGCTGGGCACTGATCGCCCCCGGCCGCCATGCACGCAGTGAAGCCTTGCGTCTGGCAGCTGCGCAGGCTGTAAAGCTGGTGGCCGGTGTGGTCATCATGTTGCTGATCGCCGCCTTCGTCGAAGCCTACTGGTCATCCATGACCCTGGCCAGCAGCTCGCTCAAGTACTGGGTAGGCGCGGCGCTCTGGCTGCTGGTCGCTATCTATTTCCTGGCTGTCGGACGAGGTACCCATGCGCCTGACTGACGCCACGGTGGTCATCCGCCCACGCAGCCAGTGGGAAGCCATGGACCTGGGCATACGCCTGGCACGCCGTCACGCCGGCCTGCTGATGGCCAGTTGGGCGATCATCACCCTGCCACTGCTCGGCCTGCTCAGCGCCCTGCTGTGGTCTTACCCGAGCATCGCGGTGCTGATCTTCTGGTTGCTCAAGCCAGCCTACGAACGCCTACCGCTGTATATCCTCTCGCAGGCACTGTTCGGCCATACCCCCAGCCTGTCGGCCAGCTTGCGCGCCTTGCCGGGCTTGCTCAAACCGCAGTTGCTGGCCAGCCTGACCTGGCGACGCCTGAGCATGACGCGCAGCTTCGATCTGCCCGTTCTGCAACTCGAAGGCCTGGCCGGCCAAGCGCGCAGCCAGCGCCTGGTGGTGCTCGGCCAGAAAGGCACCGCCGGCGCTACCTGGCTGACCCTGGTAGGCGTACACGTGGAAATGGCCCTGCTGTTCGGTCTGTTCGCCCTGCTCTACCTGATGTTGCCGATGCAGATGGAGATCGACTGGAGCTGGGAAAGCCTGATCAACCCGGACAGCCATCAGTGGCTATGGCTGGAGCACCTGTCCAACCTGCTCTACGGCCTGTTGCTGGTGATCTGGGGACCGGTGTATGCAGCCTGTGGCTTCACCCTGTACCTCAACCGCCGCAGCGAACTGGAAGCCTGGGATATTGAACTGGTGCTGCGTCGCCTGCGCCAGCGCGTCACAGGCAGCGCCTATGCCCTGCTATTGCTCGCCGGCCTGTTGCTCAGCCAATGGCCTGCCCCGGCACTGGCCGACGACATGCCCGTGCAGTGCCAGCCCGAGCAGCTGGCAGCCGACCACCCCGATGCGCCACGCCTGCAACTGCAGCACCTGGACAGCGAAAGTGCCCGTTATGCCATTGCCGGGCTGCTGGCCGAACCGCCCTTCGAACACACCGAACAGGTCACCCGCTGGCGTCTTGGCGACCCCCAGGAACTGGACGAAGAACGCGTAAAAGCCTGGGCCGAGCGACTCAAGGCCTTATTCGACTGGTGGGAGCGCAGCAGCGGCCTGGCCCTTGTGGTGGAGAGCCTGCTCTGGGGCCTGTGCCTTGGCTTGCTGGTATGGCTGGCCTGGCGCTACCGACAATGGCTGCAGGCCTTCGGCAGCCGTTTGCGACTGCCACGCCGCAGTCCGGCGGAAGTCCCGCCCAGCCAATTGTTCGGTCTGGAAGTCAGCCCACAAAGCCTGCCGCAGGACATTCCCGGCGCCGTGCTAGCGTTGTGGACAGAACAACCGCGCGCCGCCCTCAGCCTGCTGTATCGCGCCTTGCTCAGTCATCTGCTGCATGAGCGGCAGTTGCCGCTCAAGGCGTCGCACACCGAAGGCGAGGTACTGGCCCTGGTGCAGCGCCAGCAACATGAGCCTCTCAGCCAGTTTTGCCAACAGCTCACCACGCACTGGCTACAACTGGCCTACGGCCACCGCCTGCCCCCTGCAGACAGCTGCCAGGCACTCTGTGCACAGTGGCGCCAGCTGTTCACCACGGAGCCCCGCCCATGACTACGCGGCAACGCCAGTGGCTGCTCGGCGGCCTGCTGTTACTGGCTCTGCTGGGCCTGGCTGGCTACCTCTTCGAACAGCTACAACCCTACCAGAGCACCGTCAAGCACGGCCCAAGCCCGGAAGCCCGACGCAACCCCTACCTGGCCGCCGAGCACTTCCTGCGTCTGCAGCAGATTCCCGTGCAGCGCGCTGCCAACTTCTCCACCTTGCACGACCTGCCAGCCATGGGCCATAGCCTGCTGGTGCTGGGGGGGCGCAACAAGCTCAGCCCGACCCAGCAAAAGCGCCTGCTCGACTGGGCAGCCCGTGGCGGTCACCTGCTGTTCGTGGCCGAAGCCCTGTATGACGAGGAGCGCCAGGCCAGTGACGATCCGCTGCTGGACGCCCTGGGTATCCAGCAATACCGTACCGAGGAACTGCCCGAAGAGCACAGCGAGGACAGCTCGGCGCCACGCGACAACCCACATCCCGAACTGACCCGCCTGTACCTGCAGAACGAAAAGGCGCCGGCCTATATTGCCTTCGACGACGAGTTTCACCTGTACGACAGCCAGAACCGCGCCCATGCCTGGGCCAACAGCGCGGCGGCCACCCACTTGCTGCAGCTGTACCACGGCCAGGGCATGGTCAGCGTGCTCAGCGATGCCTGGATCTGGGAAAACGACAACATCAGCGGCTACGACCATGCCTGGCTGCTCTGGTACCTGACCCAGGACAGCCAGGTCACCCTGTTCCACGACGCCGAGCGTGATGGTCTGGGCAGCCTGCTACTGCGCCACTTCCCACTGGCTCTGCTGCTGCTCGCCCTGCTGCTGGGGGCCGGCCTGTGGCATGTGGCGCCGCGCTTCGGTCCGCTGCTGCCGTCCGCAGATCCGACGCGCCGGCAACTCGAAGAACACCTGCGTGGCAGTGCCGACTTCCTGCTGCGCCGTGCCGGCCAGCACAGCCTGCTGCAGGGCCTGCAACAGGACATCCAGCGCCGCGCCCGCCATCGCCAGCCCGGTTTTGAACGCCTGCCGGTAGCCGAGCAATGGCAGGTGCTCGGCCGGCTCAGCCGTCTTCCCAGCAACGCCATCAGTCAAGCCATGCGCCCGCTCGGCCAGCAGCCGCTGAGCGCCGCCGATTTCACCCGTCAGGTTGCCCACCTGCAACGTCTCAGGAATGCCCTATGAGCGAACATACCGCAGAGCCCACCCCGTCCCATGACGACACCGCGCCGGCCGTCGCTGCCGTGCCCCCCGCCGCCAGTGCGGCAACCCCGGCCAGTGCGCCAAGCAGCCAGCGGCAGCGTGCCAGTCAGTTGGCTCAGGCACTGCGCCAGGAGCTGCACAAGGCGCTGATCGGCCAGCAGGCGGTGGTCGAGGACGTACTGACCGCCCTGCTGGCCGGCGGCCATGTGCTCATCGAAGGGGTTCCCGGGTTGGGCAAGACCCTGCTGGTGCGGGCCCTGGCGCGCTGTTTCAACGGCGAGTTCGCACGCATCCAGTTCACCCCGGACCTGATGCCCAGCGACGTGACCGGGCATGCCGTATACGACCAGGCCAGCGAACAGTTCAAGCTGCGCAAAGGACCGGTGTTCACCCATCTGCTGCTGGCCGATGAGATCAACCGTGCGCCTGCCAAGACCCAGGCCGCCCTGCTGGAAGTCATGCAGGAGCGCCAGGTCACCCTGGAAGGCCGCCCACTGGCGGTGCCCCAGCCCTTCATGGTGCTGGCCACGCAAAACCCCATCGAGCAGGAAGGCACCTACCCGCTGCCCGAAGCCGAACTGGACCGCTTCATGCTCAAACTGCGCATGGACTATCCGGCCGCCGAGGAAGAACTCAACTTGGTACGCCAGGTCACCCGTTCGGCCAAGGCCGACATGCTCGAAGTCAATCCGCTGCGCAGCCTGCTGCAACCCCGTGACCTGCTGGCACTGCAAAAGATCGCCAGCGACCTGCCACTGGACGAGCAGGTACTCGACTATGCGGTACGCCTGGCACGCAGCACACGCAGCTGGCCAGGCCTGGCACTGGGCGCCGGACCACGCGCGTCAATCGCCCTGGTGCGTGGCGGCCGCGCACGTGCGCTGCTGCGCGGTGGCGACTTTGTCATTCCCGACGATATCAAGGGCTGCGCCCTGGCGGTACTGCGCCATCGCGTGCGCCTGGCGCCCGAGCTGGACATCGAAGGTCTGTCCGTAGACCAGGTGCTCAGCCAGCTCCTCGACCAGGTTGCGGCGCCGCGCCTGTGAAGCCCAGTCGCCGCCTGCTCGTCCTGCTCGGCACGCTGGCCGCCCTGGCGCTGCTGCAGGGGACTCTGCACGCCCTGCACGCGCCGCTGGCCGACCGCCTGGCCAGCCTGACCGGCGCCCTGCTGGCCACCCTACTGTTGGTGGCGCTGCTCGATGCCTGCTGGCTATGGCGCCTGCCCAGCCCCACCCTGCAGCGCCAGTTACCCGGCACTCTGCCGCTGGGGCGCTGGAGCGACGTACAGCTGACCCTGCACCACAGTCTGGCCCAGGCATGCCGTGTACAGCTGTTCGACGGCCTACCGGAGGGCATGGACAGCCAGGCCATGCCGCAACAGGTACAACTGCAAGCGGGGCGCTACAGCCAGTTCAGCTATCGCCTGCGCCCCCTGCGCCGCGGGCACTTCCACTTCACCAGCGCCGACCTGCTGCTGCCCAGCCCGCTCGGGCTATGGCTGGCCCGGCGACGTCTGGACTGCCCTGGCCAGGTGCGCGTTTATCCGGATTTCGCACGTCTCTACGGCGCCGAACTCATGGCCGTAGACGACTGGCTGAGCCGCCTTGGCGTTCGCCAGAAGCCACGTCGTGGGCTGGGCCTGGAGTTCCACCAGTTGCGTGAGTTCCGCGATGGCGACAGCCTGCGGCAGATCGACTGGAAAGCCACCGCCCGCAAGGGCACGCCGATTGCTCGCGAATATCAGGATGAGCGCGATCAGCAGATCCTCTTCCTGCTCGACTGCGGACGACGCATGCATAGCCGCGATGACGAGCTGGCGCATTTCGACCACGCGCTGAATGCCTGCCTGCTGCTCAGTTACGTCGCCCTGCGCCAGGGCGATGCAGTCGGTCTGTGCAGCTTTGCCAGCAGCACGCCGCGCTACATCGCACCGAACAAAGGCAATGCGCAGCTGGGCGTGCTGCTCAATGGCGTCTACGACCTGCACAGCAGCCTGCTGCCCGCCGACTTCAACCAGGCCGTCGAACAGGTCTTGTTGCGCCAGCGCCGCCGCGCACTGGTGGTGGTCATCAGCAACCTGCGCGACGAGGATGACGAAGAACTGCTCGCTGCCATGCGCCGCCTCAACCGCCGGCATCGCGTCCTGCTGGCCAGCCTACGCGAGCCGGTGCTCGACCGCCTGCGCCACAAACCGGTGGAAAACCTCAATGACGCCCTGGGCTATTGCGGAGCACTGGACTACCTCAACGCACGCGCCAGCCTGCATGAACGCCTGCTGGCCCATGGCCTGCCGCTCCTTGAAGCCACGCCTCAGCAGTTGGGCCCGCAGCTAGTCAGTCGTTATCTGGAGTGGAAAAAAGCCGGCGTATTCTGAACGCGTCAGGCCGAGGTGGGCAGGCAGCGAAAGCTGAAGTAGTGACGCAGCGCTGCGACCATCTGCACATACTCGGCCGGCGCGGTGACCAGGGCAAAGCCCGAGTCGAAATGTCCCGGGGTGAGATCCTCGCGGCTCCACTGGCAGGTGGCGTAGAAATCCACCAGATGCAACTGGCCATCATGGCCGGGGATCTTCAGGCGCATATCGAAGCGCGCACCCACCAGAATGGGCAGCTCGCTGATCAGCATCAGCCCTTCCAGGGAAATATTGCCGATATAGCCCATAGGCCTGTCGGTGATGCGGTTGAACACCTTCAGGTAGTAGGGCAACTGGTGCCGTTCGATTCGACGATGCGGGCGCATGCTGGCAGATCGCTAGTGGATGAGCCCTGAGTATGGTCGCATCCGGCCATCACAGCCAATCCAGCACACGACCTTTCATCGCCTCAGTCGCCGCATTGCTCAGCCACCCGCGCCTGCAATTGCTGCCGGGCCTTGGCCATCTGCGCATCACTGTAGAACTGCCGCTCACCCTGCTGATCCGTGCGGAAGAACAACCCCGGCTGGCTGATCCGGACCAGCTCGCGGCGCATCTGCTGGCACGCGTGCAGGCGTTGTCGCTGGCGTTCGGCCTGCTCCTCGCGTTGTTGCTGCTGTTCTTCCTGGCGGGCACGGAAAAACCGCTCGCTGCGTGCCTCACGCTCACGGGTGGCGGCATCCCGCTCCATCACCTGCGGACGCACATCCACTCTCTCGGCGTCGGCCGCCTGCGGACGCTGGCCAAAGTGCACGCGGCCCTGGGCATCGGTCCAGCGATAGATTTCCTGGGCCACGCTCAGGCTGCTGAGGCAGGAAAAAGTCAGGCACAGCATCAACATCCTTGGCATGCAGAAGTTTCCTTGAAAGGCTTAGGGTTTGCCCGGCAAGGGCTGATCCCGGGCAGTGCTGACCTGCACATCCGTAGCCGGCCAATGACCGAGCTGCTGCAAGGTATCCAGCCGCGCACGGGCGCGGAAGGCATACTCGCTGCGCGGGTAATGCTGGAGGATGAACTGGTAGGTCTGCCCGGCGTCGACAAACAATTGCTGGCGCTCCAGGCACTGCCCACGCAACAGGGAAACCTCCGGCTGCAGGTAGGGGCGCGCACGAATGCTCCGTTCAACCCGCGACAGGGCCAGTGCCACCGCGGCACAATCGCCGGCGGCATAGGCCCGGTAAGCCTCGTCCAGCTGGTGGTTGGCGGTCAGTCGGGTGCAGCCGGCCAGAAGCAGATACAGGCCGAGCAGGAAAAAGATTCGCATGGCAGGGTTCCTCCGTGTGCCAGTGTATCGGCTGGCGGGTCGTTTTCTCCAGCGCGGCGCAGGTCTGTGCAGCTCATGGCGTGGCCATTGGTCGCAGCGTGACGCAGATCAAGCCGCAGCCGGGCAAGCTAGGCTGCAATACAGGCCTAGCCTTTGCGAGGAATCCCTGCCATGCGTCTACAGCAACTGCTGGTCGTGCTCGACCCTACTCAGGAAGCCCAACCGGCACTCAATCGTGCAGCCTGGCTGGCCCGCCACAGTCAGGCCCACCTTGACCTGCTGCTCTGCGAGTTCACCCCGGCCCTGGAAGGTGCCTTGTGGCTGGACAGTACGCGCCTGGAGCAGGCCCGCAGCGACCTGCTCGCGCAGCGCCGTGCCTGGGCTGAACAATTGGCCGCCCCGCTGCGCGCCGAGGGACTGGATGTCAGCGTGGAAGTCCGCTGGGGCAAGTCGGTGCAGCAGACCGTGCTCGACCGCGTCGCCGAGCGCCAGCCGGACCTGGTGTTCAAGGCCAGCAAGAACCATGGTTTGTTGCAGCGCCTGTTCCTCAGCAACAGCTGCTGGCAGCTGATACGCAAGTGCCCGGTGCCTTTATGGCTGGTGCATCGTGCCGAATGGCAAGGCCACAAGCTGGCCGCCGCGCTCGACCCCATGCATGTAGCCGACAAGCCTGCTGCACTGGATCACCAACTGATTCGTACCGGCCAGGAGCTGGCCGCCAGTCTCGGCCTGGAAGCCCACTATCTGCATTGTTATGCCCCGCTGCCACGAACACTGGTCTTCGATGCCGAGCTGATCGCCGATTACGAAGGCTATGCACAACGCTGCGCGCAACAGCACCGCCAGGCCTTCGAGCAGCTGCTCGCCCCCTATGCGCTGCAGGCCCACCAGCAACACCTGCTGGAAGGCTTTGCCGAGGAGCGCATTCCCCAGTTCGTCGAACAGAGCGGCATCGACCTGCTGCTGATGGGGGCCGTATCGCGCAGCCATCTGGACCGGGCCTTGCTCGGCAATACGGCAGAACGCATCCTCGAGGCCGTGCACTGCGACCTGCTGGTGCTCAAGCCCAGCCAGACCTGAGGGCTGAACCGTCGGCGACGAGGTAGTGCGAGGCCAAGCATGACTACAGAGTCAGCGCGGTGTAGCCTCGCTGCACTCTTGAACCTGGAGCCTCGCATGACCCTTCGTCGCAGCAAGATCGTCGCCACCCTCGGCCCGGCCAGCAACACCCCAGCCACCCTCAACGCCCTGATCCATGCGGGTCTGGATGTGGCACGCCTGAACTTCTCCCACGGCAGTGCCGATGAGCACCGCGAACGGGCGCGTCTGGTCCGCGAGCTGGCTGCCGCGGCCGGGCGCCATGTGGCTCTGCTGGGCGACCTGCAGGGCCCGAAGATCCGCATTGCCCGCTTTGCCGAGAAACGCATCGAGCTGGCCGCCGGCGATCACTTCCGTTTTTCCATCAGTCACCCGCGCGATGCCGGTACCCAGCAGGTGGTAGGTATCGACTATCCCGACCTGGTCAAGGACTGCCAGGTCGGCGACCAGCTGTTGCTCGACGATGGCCGGGTGGTAATGCAGGTGGAGCGTGTCAGTAGCGACGAACTGGGCTGCCGGGTACTGATCGGCGGCCCGCTGTCCGACCACAAGGGCATCAACCGCAAGGGCGGCGGGCTCACCGCGCCGGCGCTGACCGACAAGGACAAACGCGACATCCAGCTGGCCGCCGAGCTGCACCTGGACTATGTGGCGGTGTCCTTTCCGCGCGATGCCGCCGACATGCACTACGCCCGCCAGCTGCTGCAGGAAGCCGGTAGTGATGCCTGGCTGATCGCCAAGATCGAACGTGCCGAGGCGGTAGCCGACGACCACACCCTGGATGAGCTGATCCGCGCCAGCGACGGCGTGATGGTCGCCCGCGGCGACCTGGCGGTGGAGATCGGCGATGCCGAACTGGTCGGCATCCAGAAGAAGATCATCCAGCACGCCCGACGCCTGAACAAACTGGTGATCACCGCCACGCAGATGATGGAGTCGATGATCGCCAGTCCGATGCCGACCCGCGCCGAAGTCTCCGACGTGGCCAATGCGGTGCTCGACTATACCGATGCGGTCATGCTCTCCGCAGAAACCGCCGCCGGCCAGTATCCCGTACAGGCCGTAGAAGCCATGGCGCGCATCTGCCTGGGTGCGGAAAAGCACCCGACCAGTCAACGCTCCAGCCATCGTCTGGGACAAACTTTCAGCCGCTGCGACGAGAGCATCGCCCTGGCCGCGATGTACACCGCCAACCACTTTCCCGGGGTCAAGGCGATCATCTGCCTGACCGAAAGCGGCTATACCCCGCTGATCATGTCGCGCATCCGCTCTGCCGTGCCGATCTTCGCCTATTCGGCACAACGCGCCACCCAGGCCCGTGCGGCGCTGATGCGTGGGGTCTACACCATTCCCTTCGATATCGACGCCTTTGCCGCGGAGCACCTCAGCCAGGCGGCGGTCGATGAACTCCTGCAACGCGGCCTGGTCAACCCGGGTGACTGGGTAATACTGACCAAGGGCGACAGCTACCACACCATTGGTGGCAGCAATACCCTCAAGCTGTTACAGGTAGGCCAGGCGCTGGCCTGAGCGGCGCTCACCAGGAGACAAGGTCATGAGCAAGGTTGATGAACTGATTGCTGCCAACCGCCGCGAGCGTGAAGAAAGTTACCGGCGCCTGGCGCTCAAGCTCTACCCGCATGTGTGCGGACGCTGCGCCCGGGAGTTTTCCGGCAAGCGCCTCAGCGAACTGACGGTGCATCACCGCGACCATAACCATGACAACAACCCAGCCGACGGTTCCAACTGGGAACTGCTCTGCCTGTATTGCCATGACAACGAACATGCGCGCTACACCGACCAGCAGTACTACCGCGAAGCCTCCCCCGGCAGCGACAAGCCCGCCACGGCGACTTACAAGGCGCTCGGTGACCTGGCCCGCCTACTCGGCAAGTCCTAGCCAGCCCTGAAACGACAAGGCCCCGCCGAAGCGGGGCCTTGCACAAACGCACGCTGACTCGGCTTACTTCTTGCCGAGCTTCTTCAGCTCTTCGTCACGCAGCTCGCGACGCAGAATCTTGCCCACGTTGGTGGTCGGCAGCACCTCGCGGAACTCGACGTAACGCGGCACCTTGTAGCCGGTCACATTGGCTCGCATGTGCTCCATGACCTGCTCCTTGCTCAGGCTCTCGCCCGGCTTGACCACCACGAACACCTTGATCGCTTCGCCCGACTTCTCGTCCGGTACGCCAATCGCCGCGCACTGCAGTACGCCCGGCAGGGTGGCCAGCACGTCTTCCAGCTCGTTGGGATACACATTGAAACCGGACACCAGGATCATGTCCTTCTTGCGATCGACGATGCGCATGAAACCATCGTCCTGAATCACCGCGATATCACCGGTTTTCAACCAGCCTGCGGCATCGAGAATCTCGTCGGTGGCTTCCTGGCGCTGCCAGTAGCCCTTCATCACCTGCGGCCCCTTCACGCACAGCTCGCCAATCGCGCCCATGGGCAGGTCGTTGCCCTCGTCGTCGATGACCTTGCACTGGGTAGAAGGCACCGGAATGCCGATGGTGCCGATCTGGATATTCTGGAAAGGATTCACCGACACCACCGGGCTGGTCTCGGTCATCCCGAAGCCTTCGCAAATGGCACAGCCGGTGACTTCCTGCCAGCGCTCGGCGGTGGCCAACTGCAGCGCCATGCCGCCGGAGAAGGTGGCCTTGAGGCTGGAGAAGTCCAGCTTGCGGAAATCTTCGTTGTTGCACAGGGCCACGAACAGGGTGTTCAGCCCCACGAAGCCGGTGAAACGGTAGGCAGCCAGATCCTTGATCATCGCCGGCAGATCGCGCGGGTTGGTGATCAGTACGTTATGCCCACCCACCAGCATCATGGCCATGCAATGGAAGGTGAAGGCATAGATGTGGTATAGCGGCAGCGGCGCGATGAGAATTTCGCTGCCTTCCTGCATTTCCGAACCCATCAGCGACTTGACCTGCAGCATGTTGGCCACCAAGTTGCGATGGGTCAGCATGGCGCCCTTGGCTACGCCGGTGGTACCGCCGGTGTACTGCAGTACGGCGATATCCTGATTGGCCGGAGTAGCTTCCTTGACGGCCTTACCCTTGCCCTTGGCCAGCGCGGCGGTGAGCTTGACGGCCTGCGGCAGGCTGTAGGGGGGCACCATCTTCTTCACATGCTTGACCACGGTATTGACCAGCAGGCGCTTGAGCGGCGGCAGCATGTCGCCGACTTCGGTCACCACCACATGCTTGATGCCAGTCTTGGGCAGCACTTCTTCAGCCAGGTGAGCCATGTTGGCCAGGCAGACCAGCGCCTTGGCGCCGGAGTCATTGAACTGGTGCTCCATTTCCCGCGCGGTGTACAGCGGGTTGGTGTTGACCACGATCAGGCCAGCGCGCAGGGCACCGAATACCACGACCGGATACTGCAGCACGTTGGGCAACTGCACGGCGATGCGATCACCCGGTTGCAAATCGGTATGTTGTTGCAGGTAGGCGGCGAAGGCACCGGACAGCTCGTACACATCGCTGTAGCTGAGGGTCTTGCCCATGTTGCTGAAAGCGGGCTTGCTGGCGAAGCGCTGGCAGGACTCTTTCAGAACCGATTGGATATTTGGATATTGGTCAGCATTGATTTCCGTCGGAATACCGGCCGGATACTTGTCCTTCCAGAAATTTTCGGTCATGCAAGCCCACTCCTAAACGACAGCTGGTCTTCACCGCCCTCAAGGGCGATTGTTTATTGTCATAGTCATGTAAACGGGTCTGCCGGCCGGGCGGCCGGACAGAAAAGCGCGCCGAGCGTAGCAGTTTTGCCAGGCCTCGACCAGCACTAAACCTGGGCTCAGCAGTCATTAAATAGACCCAATCTATTGATTGCAGTCATTTTCCGGCCGCCATCTGCGAAGGTGCTACTGGCAGGTCGCGCCAGCGTCTGCGCCGGGCCTCCGGCTGCCGGTGAGTGTAGCCGGAGGCTGGCACTTGTGAGGATTTTTCAGGCCAGGTCGCGCAGCTCGCGACGCAGGATCTTGCCGACCGGCGTCATCGGCAGGCTGTCGCGCAACACGATGTGCTTGGGCACCTTGTAGCCGGTCAGGTTTTCCCGGCAGTAATTCTTCAGTTGCTCCACGCTCAGCGACGCATCACGCGGCACCACGAACAGCTTGACCGCTTCGCCGGAGCGCTCGTCCGGCACACCGATTACCGCGCAGCTGGCCACTTGCGGATGGGCCATGAGCACCTCTTCGACTTCGTTGGGGTAGACATTGAAGCCGGAGACAATCACCAGATCCTTCTTGCGATCGACGATACGCACATGCCCGTCCTCGTCGATCACCGCGATATCCCCAGTCTTCAGCCAGCCCTGCTCATCGAGCACCTCGGCAGTCGCCTCGGGGCGCTGCCAATAACCCTGCATGACCTGCGGCCCCTGGATGCACAACTCGCCCGGCTCGCCCAGCGGCAACTCCACACCCTGCTCGTCGATGACCTTGAAGGCCGTACCAGGCACCGGAATACCGACACTCCCCAGGCGCGCCAGACGCCCGTAGGCATTGGTGCTGGCAACCGGCGAGGTTTCCGTAAGGCCGTAACCCTCCACCACCGAGCAGCCGGTGATCTGCTGCCAACGTTCAGCAGTGGCCTTGACCAACGCCGTGCCACCAGAGTTGGTGACCTTCAGGCGGGAGAAGTCCAGGTCCTTGAACTCGGGATGATCCATCAGCGCCACGAACAAGGTATTAAGGCCGAGCAAGGCCGAGAAGCGCCACTTTTTCAACTCGCGAATGAAGCCGGGAATATCCCGCGGATTGCTGATCAGCACATTGTGGTTGCCGGTGACCAGCATGCACATGCAGTTCGCGGTAAAGGCATAGATGTGATAGAGCGGCAGGGGCGCAATCATCACTTCTTCGCCCTCGCGGAGCAGTGGCTGCCCCTGCTCATCCAACTGTCCCAGACAAGCGCGCACCTGCTGCATGTTGGCGACCAGGTTGCCGTGGCTGAGCATGGCCCCCTTGGCGACCCCCGTGGTGCCACCGGTGTACTGCAGCACAGCGAGGTTTTCGAGGGATAGCGGAACCGTGCGGTAGCTAGCCGGATCGCCCTGGCGCAGAACCTTGCGCATGGGCACCGCCTGCGGCAGGCGATAGGGCGTGACCATCTTTTTGACATGACGGACCAGGGCATTGATCAGCCAGCCCTTGGCGACCGGCATCAGGTCGCCCATGCGCGCCTCGATCAGGTACTCGATCGGCGTGTCCGGCAGCACCTGCTCAACCAGGTGGCCAAACACATTCAGATAGACCAGTGCCCGCACACCGGCATCGCTGAACTGGTGTTTCATTTCCCGTGCCGTGTACAGCGGGTTGGTGTTGACTACTACCAGACCGGCACGCAGGGCACCGAATACGGCAATCGGGTACTGCAGGATGTTGGGCATCTGCACGGCGATACGGTCACCCGGCTGCAGATCGGTATGCTGTTGCAACCAGGCGGCAAAAGCGGCGGCGTGCCGATCCAGTTCGGCATAACTGAGGGTCACGCCCAGGTTGCTGAAGGCCGGACGCTCGGCAAAGCGCTGACAGGAACGCTCGAACACATCCACCACCGAGCGGTAGTCGCCCATGTCCAGGGTATTGCTCACGCCCGGCGGGCGCTTGTCGTTCCAAAACTCGGCCTGCATTGTTGTTGTCCTCTTGGCCTGTTTAACGGGTGCCCGGCGAACTTAGCAGCTTGCCCCGAGCAGGCAAATACGCCGCACGCGCAGATTCGTGTCGTGAATTGTCCGGCCTGCACAGCCGGCATGGGCTCCCCCTGACGCGCCAGCCGAGGCTATACCCGGGCCATGTGGCGGTGCACAATGCAGCCAGTCACCGGGCAAAGGATCTCCCGTCATGCCGCATTCCTCGTTCTGGCTACAGGCCACCGACGGCACCTCGCTGTATGTCAATCAATGGTTGCCCGCACAAGCGCCTCGCGCGGTACTCATGCTGGCCCACGGCATGGCCGAACACAGCGCGCGCTATGCGCGCTTCGCCGATTTTCTCAACCTGCACGGCATCGGCCTGTTCGGCCACGACCAGCGCGGCCATGGGCAGACCGCACAGCACGGCCTGCTCGGGCACTATGCCGACCATCACGGCTGGCACAAGGTGGTCGGCGACCTGGCCAGCCTCAACCATCACATTCGCCAGCAGTTCCCACGCACCCCCATCCTGCTGTTCGGCCACAGCATGGGCAGCTACATCGGCATGGCCTACCTGATGCAGCACAGCTGCAGCCTGCAGGGCGCCATACTCAGCGGTTCCAACTATCAGGCCAGCCCACTCAAATACCTGGCGGCACGCAGCATCGCACGCCTGGAAAGCCTGCGCCTGGGACGCCGCGGGCGCAGCCGGCTACTCAACTGGCTGACCTTTGGACGTTTCAACCAGGCCTGCCAGCCGCGGCACAGCGCCTTCGACTGGCTCAGCCGGGATGCTGCCGAAGTGCAGCGCTACCTGGACGACCCGCTATGCGGCTTTCTCTGCACCAACCAGCTATGGCTAGACCTGCTTGGCGGCCTGCTGCAGATCAGCCAGGTGGAACAGCTGGCGCAAATCGATCCACAATTACCGCTGCTGGTCACCGGCGGCCAGTGTGACCCGGTCAGCCAGGGCCGCCGTCTGCAGGAACTGGCCGAGGCTCTGCGCCTGGCTGGCGCCCAGCAGGTCAGCCTGCATGTCTACGAGCAGGCGCGTCACGAACTGCTCAACGAAATCAACCGCCAGCAGGTCAGTGAAGACCTGCTGGCCTGGATCGAACTGGCCCTGCAGCACCCCCGCTGCCACTGATTGCCCCCGCGCTCGCGCGGGGTTCTTTACCTGTCGAGGAGTACCCATGACCCAGGTTCGCAACTTCCCCTACGATACCCTTGAAGTCGGCCAGCAGGCCCGCCTGCAGAGAACCGTCGAAGAGCGTGACATCCAGCTGTTTGCCGCCGTATCCGGCGACCGCAACCCGGTGCATCTGGATGCCGAATACGCTGCGGCCAGTCTGTTCAAGGAGCGTATTGCCCACGGCATGTTCAGCGGCGCGCTGATCAGCGCGGCGATTGCCTGCGAACTGCCCGGCCCGGGGACCATCTACCTGGGACAACAGCTCAAGTTCACCCGTCCGGTCAAACTGGGCGACCAGCTCACCGTGGAGCTTGAGGTTCTGGAAAAGCTCGCCAAGGGCCGCGTGCGCCTGGCGACCCGCGTCAGCAATCAGGCCGGCGAACTGGTGGTCGACGGCGAGGCCGAAGTACTGGCACCGCGTGAAGCGCTGAGCATCGCGTTGCCGGAGCTGCCGCCGATCCAGGTTGGCTGACTGAAAAAGCTATTCAGCACATAGAAAAGCTGTATTTCCGCAACAACAGGCGGCGGCCTAAGCTGAGTTCAACAGAGAAGCATTCTCGACCGAACACGGGAGCCGCCGCCATGCTCAAGACCTTCACCTTTACCCTCATGCACTTCTGCATCGCCTTCGCCGTGACCTACGCGCTGACTGGCAGCGTGGTGGCCGGCGGCCTGGTAGCGTCTATCGAACCGCTGTGCAACTCGGCGGGCTTCTACTTCCACGAGAAGCTCTGGCAGCGCATCGAGGGGCGCAAGGTCGCCAGGCAGCAGATACCCGCCCACGCCTGGCTGCATCACCAGGCCTGACGTGCCTGCCGGCCTGCTACACTGGCCGGCATGCTCAATCGTCGCCTCGTTTTCATTGCCGCCGCGCTGGTCAGCCTGTGGCTGATTTGGCCAGCGCTGCGCCCCACGCCCCCGGCCCCGCCGCTGTCCCTGCCTGATGGACAGCTGCAACTCTCCGGGCATCGCATCATTCCCCTACAGCCTTTCAGCCTGGAAGCCCGGGTACTGGGCCGCGAGGATTACTACCTGGACCGCCCGGCCCAACTCTCGCCAACCGACCTGGCGCTGGGCTGGGGCCCCATGGCCGAACCGGCAAACTACCAGCGCGTGGCCATCAGTCAGCGCAACCGCTGGTACTACTGGCGGGTCGATGAGTTCTTCATCCCGCGCCGCGACATCGAGCGGCACAGCGCCAACATGCACATGATCCCGGCCAACCCTGTGGTAGCCAAGACCCTGGCTCGCGTCAAACGCGAGCAGCGCATCAGCCTGCGCGGCCAGCTGGTGCGCGTGGAAGGTGATGACGGCTTTCGCTGGGTTAGCTCACTGAGCCGGGACGACACAGGGGACGGCGCCTGCGAAGTGATCTGGCTGGAACACTTGGAGATTCTGCCCTGACGAACCATTGCCCGGCAGCACAGTCTCACCCCCTGGTTTGCCCGTTGCCCAAGGAGTTGCCATGCGGCCATTGCTGCTACTGATCTGCCTGCTACCCACCTGGCTACTGGCCGACGACTATGGCTATCCGCTACACAATCCCTTCGAGGCCACCATTGCCGGCACCCCGGCCGCGCTGCGCCCCGCCCTGCCTGACGAGCAGTCCATCAGCCAGCGCGACTACAGCCTCAATCTGCGCCCGGAGCGCGCCAACCGCCTGCCTGCCAACTTCTGGCCGGTACGCCGCCTGCGCTACCGCCTGGCCAGCCAGCCCGGCCCGGCGCCGCTGATCTTCATCATTGCCGGCACTGGCGCGCACTACGCCAGCAGCACTCCGGAATACCTGAAACGGCTGTTCTACGGCGCCGGCTTCCATGTGGTACAACTCTCTTCGCCTACCAGCTACGACTTCATGGTGGCGGCGTCGCCCAACGCCACACCGGGCTTCAGTCCCGACGATGCCCGCGACCTGTACCGGGTCATGCAGACCATCCAGGCACGCCACCGCGATCTGCCGGTCAGCGCCTGGCACCTCACCGGCTACAGCCTGGGCGGCCTGCAGGCGGCCTTTGTCAGCCATCTCGACGAGCAGCAACAAAGCTTCAACTTCCAGCGCGTGCTGCTGCTCAACCCACCGGTCAACCTGTACACCTCGGTGAGCAATCTCGATCGCCTGGTACAGACCCGCGTACAGGGGATCGACGACCAGACCAGCTACTTCCAGGTGATCCTGCAGAAAATCACCCGTTACTTCAGCGAAAAAGGCCATGTCGACCTGAATGCAGCGATGCTTTATGACTTCCAGCGCTCCGGTGAACGCCTCACTGACGAACAGCTGGCCATGCTGATCGGTACGGTGTTCCGCTTTTCCGCGGCGGACATTGCCTTCACCTCGGACCTGATCAACCAGCGCGGGCTAATCACTCCGCCACGCCTGCCGATCAACGACAGCACGCGCCTCACCGAGTATTTCAAGCGTGCCCTGCTCTGCGATTTCGACTGTTACCTGAGCGAGCAGCTGATCCCTTCCTGGCGCGCCCTGCATGATGGCGGCAGCCTCGCGCAGCTGATCGAGCAGGCCAGCCTGTATGCGCTCAGTGAGTACCTCGGCAACAGCCGCAAGGTGGCCGTGATGCATAACGCGGATGACCCGATCCTCGGCCCGGGCGACCTGGGCTATTTGCGCCGCACCTTCGGCTCACGCCTGACGGTCTATCCCTATGGCGGTCACTGCGGCAACCTTGACTACCGGGTCAATGCCGCCGACATGCTGGAGTTCTTCCATGCCCCGTGATCTGTCCCGCCTATTTGTCCTGTGTGCCAGCCTAGCCGCTCCAGGCACTCTGCTGCTGGCTGCCGACGACGTTGATGCCGACGGTTTCCGCAATCCCATGCAGCGCCTGCACTTCAATCCGCGACTGGACCAGCGCGAGTTCGAGCGTTCCAGCTTTGCCGCCCTCAACGTGTATGACCCGTTCGAGGCCTGGAACCGCCGCGTCTACCACTTCAACTACCGCGCCGACCAGTGGCTGCTGCTGCCGCTGGTGGATGGCTATCGCAAGGTCACTCCGGGCTTCGTGCGCAGCGGCATACACAACGTCTTTCGCAACCTGGGCGAGGTACCCAACCTGTTCAACAGCCTGCTGCAGTTCAAGGGCCGGCGCGCCCTGGATAGCACCGGGCGCCTGCTCATCAATACCACCCTGGGACTGGCCGGCCTGTGGGACCCTGCCACACGTATGGGACTGCAGCGGCACAACGAAGACTTCGGACAGACCCTGGGCTTCTATGGCGTACCGGCTGGTCCCTATTTGATGCTGCCGCTGCTCGGCCCGTCCAACTTGCGCGATGGCAGCGGCCTGGTGGTGGATTTCAGCCTGGACAGCCAGGTCGACTGGCTGGGCATGGCCAGTGCCAGTGAGCGCTACCCGGCCCTGCACCTGCTCAAGGCCATCGATACCCGCGACAACACCGCCTTCCGTTACGGACAAACCAACTCGCCGTTCGAGTACGAGAAGATTCGCTACGTCTACCACGAGGCACGCCAGCTGCAGATCGCCGATTGAAGGCCGATTAGAGCTTGAGAAAGGTGCGCAGCTCATCCTGCTGGGCCATGGCATCCTGGTAGCCCAGCTCGATCAGCTCGTTGCAATAGCCCGGTTCGAACAGCAGGTAGCTGAGTACCCCGCCCCCCCCTCGACGCATCGCCCCTGGGCCGCGCAGAAACAGGCGCAAGGCCTTGGGTAGCTCGGCAATATGCCGCGCGGCGATCTCATCCAGCGGCTTGCTCGGGGCAATGGTCAGCACGTCCACCGGGCGCATACCCAGCCCGCGAGGTGGCGAAGCCAGCGGTAACTGCGCACTCATGTGGTTGATGCGTTCGAGCAGCTCCAGGTCGGTTTCCAGGTTGTCGATAAAGGTACTGTTGAGCATGTGCCCGCCGATCTGCGCCAGGCTCGGCGGCTGCCCCGTCTGCTGCCGGGGTGCCGGCCCGGTTTGACGGGTATTGCCGCTGACCCCAATGACCAGCACGCGACTGGCGCCCAGGTGCAAGGCCGGGCTGATCGGCGCCGCCTGGCGCAACGCCCCGTCACCAAAATACTCGCGGTTGACCTTGACCGGCGGGAAGACCAGCGGAATCGCCGCACTGGCCAACAGGTGCTCCAGATTAAGGCGCGTTGGCACGCCCACCCGCCGATGGCGAAACCAGGGATCGATGGCTGCCCGCCCCTGGTAAAAGGTCACCGCCTGAGCCGACTCGTAACCGAAGGCCGTCACCGCCACCGCCCGCAAGCGCCGCATACGCACTGCCGCAGCGATCCCGGAGAAGTCCAGTTCGCGGGCCAGCAACTGCCGCAACGGCCGGTTATCGAGCAACGCCACCGGCTCGGCCCGGCCGATCCCCAGCACGCTGTTGCCGACAAAACGCAGCGCCTGCAGGCTCACCCCCTGCCAATCACTGCGATAGACCTGATCGGTGTGAAAGCCCTGCCAGACCGTGGTCAGGCGGCGGATAGCCTCACTGAAATGTACCGCACCGCAGGCCAGGCCCACGGCATTGATAGCCCCTGCCGAGGTACCGACGATGACCGGGAAAGGATTGTGCACGGCGTTGGGCAGCAGGTCAGCAATCGCCGCCAGCACACCCACCTGATAGGCCGCACGTGCACCGCCTCCGGAAAGGATCAGCCCGGTCAGTCCCTGCTCGTGCTCCTGGCTGGCCATGCCCGCTCCTGTCTGTGTGCCGCCCCGCAGTATAGAACTCAGCGTCGCTGCTTGGTGTACAGGCGCGCTTCACCCGCTGGCCGGGTTTTGAAGCGGCGATGCGCCCACAGGTACTGCTCGGGGCAGGCGCGCACCACCTGCTCGATCCACTGGTTGATACGCAGGCAGTCAGCCTCCTCGCTGTCACCCGGAAAGTCCTGCAGTGGCGGGTGGATCTGCAGGTGGTAGCCTGCGCTGCCGGGCAGGCGCCGCTGCGTGAACGGCACCACACGCGCCTTGCCCAGGCGGGCAAACTTGCTGGTGGCGGTCACCGTCGCGGCTTGAATGCCAAACAGCGGCAGAAAAATGCTCTGCTTGGGGCCATAGTCCTGATCCGGGGCATACCAGATGGCCCGCCCATTGCGCAGGGTCTTGAGCATGCCACGCACATCATCGCGCTCGATGGCCGTGGCATCGCGGTTGTGCCGTTCGCGACCACGACGCTGCAGGTAATCGAACAACGGATTCTTGTGGGCACGGTACATGCCATCAATGGTGTGTACCTGGCCGAGCAACGCCGCGCCAATTTCCAGGGTAGTGAAATGCACGGCCATGAGGATCACCCCCTGCCCCTCACGCTGCGCAGCCTGCAGGTGCTCCAGACCGTCGATATGCGCCAGCCGCGCCAGGCGCCAGCGCGGCCAGAACCAGCCCATCGCCGTTTCAAAGAACGCGATGCCGCTGGAGGCGAAGTTCTCGCGCAACAGCCGCTCACGAGCCACCGCATCCTGCTCGGGGAAGCATAGTTCCAGGTTGCGCCGGGCAATCTCGCGGCGTGAGCGGGCCAGCCGCAACATCAACCAGCCCAGGCCACGCCCCAGTCTCAGCAACACGCCGTAGGGCAACTGCACCAGCAGCCACAACAAGGCCATGCCCAGCCACAACAGCCAGTAGCGCGGGTGCAGGAAAGCCAAGCGAAAGGAGGGACGATCCATAAGCAGATACCTGAGACAAAACGGCCATGCAGCCGGCGATGAGCGTGCCGCCGGGCATTCTACATGGCTTGCGGCCCTGCAGGCTTCTGGTTATAAGTCGAGGCGTTTTTACCCACTGGGCAGACCATGAGCCAAGCCGACCTTCTCGACCAAGACCCTGTATTCCAACTCAAGGGCAGCATGCTGGCCATCACTACCCTGGAACTGGCCCATAACGACCTCGACCGACTGGATCGCCAATTGCAGGCCAAGGTCGCCCAGGCCCCGGCGTTCTTCGAGAATACCCCCCTGGTGCTGGCGCTGGACAAACTGCCGGAAGCCGAAGGCACGGTGGATCTCAATGCGCTCATGCAGCTGTGCCAGCACCACGGCCTGCGCACCCTGGCCATCCGCGCCAGTCGCGCCGAGGACGTCAGCGCGGCCAACGCTCTCAACCTGCCGGTACTGCCGCCCTCGGGCGCCCGCGAACGACTGGTCGACCCGGCGCCGGTCAAGGTCGTCGAAGCCGAACCACGTCCCAGCCGGATCATTACCCAGCCGGTGCGCGGCGGCATGCAGATTTATGCGCAAGGCTGCGACCTGATCGTACTGGCCGCGGTAAGCGCCGGTGCCGAGCTGCTCGCCGACGGCAATATCCATGTCTATGGCCCTCTGCGCGGACGGGCTCTGGCGGGCGTCAAGGGCAATACCCAGGCGCGCATCTTCTGCCAGCAACTGGCTGCGGAAATGCTCTCCATCGCCGGGCAATACAAGACAGCCGAAGACCTGCGCCGCGAGCCGCTCTGGGGGCAGGCGGTGCAGGCCAGCCTGAGCGCCGACGTGTTGAACATCCGCAGCCTTTAACGGATACTGCCGGCACTTTTTTCGGAGCAACACCGAGGGCAGCAGGATGCCTGCGCGGCTGATCGGCGCCCCCGTATTCTACCTTTGAGGGTGATTCATCTTGGCCAAGATTCTCGTTGTCACGTCCGGCAAGGGCGGCGTGGGTAAAACCACCACCAGTGCCGCCATCGGTACCGGCCTGGCCCTGCGCGGGCACAAGACCGTCATCGTCGACTTCGATGTCGGCCTGCGCAACCTCGACCTGATCATGGGTTGCGAGCGCCGCGTGGTCTACGACTTCGTCAATGTCTGCAACGGCGAAGCCACCCTCAACCAGGCCCTGATCAAGGATAAACGCCTGGAAAATCTCTACATCCTTGCCGCCAGCCAAACCCGCGACAAGGACGCCCTGAGCAAGGAAGGCGTAGAGAAGATCATCAAGGAGCTGTCCGAGCAGTTCGAATACGTAGTCTGCGATTCGCCGGCCGGTATCGAAAAAGGTGCACACCTGGCCATGTACTTTGCCGACGAAGCCATCGTGGTGACCAACCCGGAAGTCTCTTCGGTGCGCGACTCCGATCGCATGCTCGGCTTGCTGGCCAGCAAGTCCAAACGTGCCGAAGAGGGCCTGGAGCCCATCAAGGAACGCCTGCTGCTCACCCGCTACGACCCGGAACGCGTCACCAAGGGCGAAATGCTCGGTGTGGAAGACGTCGAGGAAATCCTCGCCATCAACCTGCTTGGGGTGATTCCCGAATCCCAGGCGGTACTCAAGGCTTCCAACCAGGGCGTACCGGTGATCCTCGACGACCAGAGCGATGCTGGCCAGGCCTACAGTGACGCCGTTGATCGCCTGCTGGGTAAAGAG
This sequence comes from Pseudomonas fluvialis, assembly GCF_002835605.1. Taxonomy (NCBI): domain Bacteria; kingdom Pseudomonadati; phylum Pseudomonadota; class Gammaproteobacteria; order Pseudomonadales; family Pseudomonadaceae; genus Pseudomonas; species Pseudomonas fluvialis. Next base: position 92,810 of record NZ_PIYS01000001.1, read on the forward strand.
GTGCCGCATCGCTTCCTCGACGTGCAGAAGAAAGGCTTCCTTCAACGGCTGTTTGGAGGTCGCGAATGAACATTTTCGATTTCTTCCGCGAGCGCAAGAAGGACACGCCGGCGGCCATCGCCAAGGAGCGCCTGCAGATCATCGTGGCCCACGAACGCGGCCAGCGCGCGCAGCCGGATTACCTGCCGGCTCTGCAAAAGGAACTGGTGGAAGTTATCCGCAAGTACGTCAACATCGATGCTGACCAGGTACAGGTTGCCCTGGAAAGCCAGGGTAGCTGCTCGATCCTCGAGCTCAACATTACCCTGCCGGATCGTTAACAGGCCGCACAGCCTGGATATACGGCGGCCACGTGCCGCCGTTTTTATTGCATAACCCCTGCAACCGCCCGTGGAAACCCCATGCCGCTGTCGAACATCGAGATCCTCCATGAGGATCCCTGCTTTCTGCTGATCAACAAGCCGACCCTGCTGCTCTCGGTACCCGGCCGCGCCGAAGACAACCGCGACTGCCTGATCACCCGCCTGCAGGAAAACGGCTATCCCGAAGCGCGTATCGTGCATCGCCTGGACTGGGAAACCTCCGGCATCATTCTGCTGGCGCGCGATGCCGACAGCCATCGCGAGCTATCACGTCAATTCCACGACCGAGAGACGGAGAAAGCCTATACCGCGCTCTGCTGGGGCCAGCCGGATGCCGATAGCGGGCGCATCGAGCTGCCGTTGCGTTACGACCCCCCCAGCAAACCTCGCCATGTCGTCGACTTCGAGCAGGGCAAGCATGCCCTGACCTTCTGGCGGGTCGTGCAGCGCTGCGGGCATTACAGTCGCGTGGAACTGACCCCCATCACCGGCCGCTCCCACCAGCTGCGTGTGCACATGCTGTCTATCGGCCATCCACTGCTGGGTGATGGCCTGTATGCCCACCCCGAAGCCCTCGCAGCCTGGCCGCGCCTGTGCCTGCACGCCAGCCAGCTGGCCTTCAGCCACCCCGCGACCGGCCAACGCCTGCGTTTCGAATGCCCGGCGCCTTTCTAAAAGCACAGCTCTGTTAAACTGCGCGCCTGCCTATCAGGAGTACACCATGCGCGCCGACCTCAACCAGGGCCTGATCGATTTCCTGCAGTCCTCGCCCACCCCCTTTCACGCCACGCAGAGTCTCGCCCAGCACCTTGAGGCGGGCGGCTACCGGCAACTGGACGAGCGCGACAGCTGGTCCGTGGGCGTGCCCGGCAAGTATTACGTTACGCGTAACGGCTCCTCGCTGATCGCCGTGCATATCGGCCGTCAGCATCGCCTGGAAGACGGCCTGCGCCTGGTCGGCGCGCATACCGACAGCCCCTGTCTGCGCATCAAGCCCAATCCGGAACTGGTGCGCCAGGGCTTCTGGCAACTGGGGGTCGAAGTCTATGGCGGCGCCCTGCTGGCTCCTTGGTTCGATCGCGATCTGTCGCTGGCCGGGCGAGTCACCTACCGTGCCGCCGGACGCGTGGAGAGCCAGCTGATCGATTTTCGTGCACCCCTCGCGGTCATTCCCAACCTGGCCATCCACCTCAACCGCGAGGCCAACCAGGGCTGGGCGATCAATCCGCAGAACGAGCTGCCAGCCATTGTCGCGCAACTGCTGCCTGGGGAAAGCCGCGATTTTCGCGACCTGCTGGCGGAACAGTTGAATCGTGAGCACGGCATCATCGCTGACACCGTGCTGGACTTCGAACTCAGCCTGTACGACACCCAGAAGGCGGCCGTGGTCGGCCTTGACCAGCAGTTCATTGCCGGCGCACGACTGGACAACCTGCTGTCTTGCTACGCCGGCCTGCAGGCACTGCTGTCTGCCGACGGTGAGCAAAGCTGCGTATTGGTGTGTACCGACCACGAAGAAGTCGGCTCCTGCTCGGCGTGCGGTGCCGATGGCCCATTCCTTGAGCAAACCCTGCGCCGCTTGCTCGGCGATGGCGAGGACTTCGTGCGGCTGATGCAACGCTCGCTGCTGGTTTCCGCCGACAATGCCCACGGCATCCACCCCAATTATGCCGACCGGCACGACGGCAACCATGGCCCACTGCTCAACGCCGGCCCGGTGATCAAGATCAACAGTAACCAGCGCTATGCCACCAGCAGCGAAACCGCCGGTTTCTTCCGCCACCTGTGTCTGGAAAACGAAGTGCCGGTACAGAGCTTCGTCACCCGTAGCGACCTCGGCTGTGGCTCGACCATCGGTCCAATCAGCGCCAGCCAGCTGGGCGTGCGCACCGTGGATATCGGCCTGCCAACCTTTGCCATGCACTCCATCCGCGAGCTGGCCGGCAGCCAGGATCTGGCGCATCTGGTCAAGGTATTGCGCGCCTTCTATGCCAGTCTCGCCCTGCCCTGAACGCCCTATTGGCGGACGGCCGGCCAATAAAAAGGGCAACCCGCGGGTTGCCCTTTTCGTTTAGCGCCCGACGATCAGCTGCGGATCAGATGATCGAACGCTGACAGCGAAGCCTTGGCCCCTTCGCCAATAGCGATGACGATCTGCTTGTAGGGCACGGTGGTCACGTCCCCAGCGGCAAATACGCCAGGCACATTGGTCTGGCCCTTGGCATCGACGATGATCTCACCAAAGCGGCTCAGTTCGACGGTACCTTTCAGCCAGTCGCTATTGGGCAGCAAGCCGATCTGCACGAAGATACCTTCCAGCTCCACACGGTGCAGTTCTTCGGTGACGCGATCCTTGTAGGTCAGCGCGGTAACCTTCTGACCGTCGCCCACCACTTCGGTGGTCTGTGCGTTTTTAATCACCGTAACGTTCGGCAGGCTGTACAGTTTCTTCTGCAAAACCGCATCGGCACGCAGGGTATCGGCAAATTCCAGCAGGGTGACATGGCTGACGATACCCGCCAGGTCGATGGCCGCTTCCACACCGGAGTTACCGCCACCGATCACCGCCACACGCTTGCCCTTGAACAGCGGGCCATCGCAGTGCGGGCAGAAGCACACGCCCTTGGCCTTGTATTCCTGCTCGCCGGGAACGCCCATCTCGCGCCAGCGCGCACCCGTGGAAAGGATCACTGTCTTGGCCTTGAGCGATGCGCCGTTCTCGAACTTCACCTCGTGCAGGCCGCCGGCGCTGCTGGCCGGAACGAGCGCCGCAGCACGCTGCAGGTTCATCACATCGACTTCGTATTCCTTGACGTGCTCCTCGAGGGCGCGCACCAGCTTCGGACCTTCGGTTTCCTTGACGGAGATAAAGTTCTCGATGGCCATGGTATCCAGTACCTGGCCGCCGAAACGCTCGGCAGCGACGGCCGTGCGGATGCCCTTGCGCGCGGCATAGATGGCCGCTGCAGCGCCGGCCGGACCGCCACCGATGACCAGCACATCGAAGGCTTCCTTGGCGCTCATCTTCTCGGCATCGCGGTTCGCCGCGCCGGTATCGATCTTGGCGAGGATTTCCTTCACCTCCATGCGACCGGAAGCGAAGACCTCGCCGTTCAGGTAGATGCTCGGCACCGCCATGATCTGGCGACGCTCGACTTCTTCCTGGAACAACGCGCCGTCGATCGACACGTTGCGGATATTGGGGTTGAGCACCGCCATCAGGTTCAGCGCCTGGACCACATCCGGGCAGTTCTGGCAGGACAACGAGAAATAGGTCTCGAACTCGAACGTGCCTTCGATGCTCTTGATCTGCGCGATGGTCTCGGCGTCCAGCTTGGACGGATGGCCGCCCACCTGCAGCAGGGCCAGCACCAGGGAGGTGAACTCGTGGCCCATGGGGATACCGGCAAAGGTGATGCCGATATTCTCGCCCGGACGGTTCAGGGCGAATGACGGACGGCGACTATCGCTGCCATCCGTCTTGAGGGTGATCTTGTCGGTCAGGCCGACGATATCGTTGAGGAGTCCGAGCAACTCCTGGGATTTCTCACCGTCATCGAGGGAAGCGACGATCTCGAACGGCTGGGTGACCTTCTCGAGGTAGGCCTGCAACTGGGATTTCAGAGTGGCGTCCAACATGACGGGATTCCTCAAAGCAAATTTCGGACAAACAAACGCCCGGACGGATCGCGCCCGGGCGTTCGGGCACCTGCGGAAGTCCTGTAGGACTTCCTGAGGCGGAAAATGGCCTGGAGCACGCCACGTAACGCGGCGGCTCCTCGTCCATTTTTAGATCTTGCCGACCAGGTCCAGGGACGGAGCCAGAGTCTTCTCGCCTTCTTTCCACTTGGCCGGGCACACTTCACCCGGGTGGGCAGCGGTGTACTGAGCAGCTTTCAGCTTGCGCAGGGTCTCACCGACGTCACGGGCGATCTCGTTGGAGTGGATCTCCACGGTCTTGATCACGCCTTGCGGGTTGACAATGAAGGTGCCGCGCAGCGCCAAGCCTTCTTCATCGATATGCACGTCGAAAGCACGGGTCAGCTGGTGAGTGGGGTCACCGATCAGCGGGAACTGTGCCTTGCCAACGGCCGGCGAAGTTTCGTGCCATACCTTGTGAGAGAAGTGGGTATCGGTGGTAACGATGTAAACCTCGGCACCAGCCTTCTGGAACTCGGCATAGTTGTTAGCCGCGTCTTCGATTTCGGTCGGGCAGTTGAAGGTGAAGGCAGCCGGCATGAAGATCAGCACGGACCACTTGCCCTGCAGGGACTGCTCGGTCACTTCGATGAACTTGCCATTGTGGAAGGCGTTGGCTTTGAACGGCTGGACTTGGGTGTTGATGAGGGACATCAAGGTACTCCTTGTGGATGAAAATCTGGCGGAAAGAATAATAGGGGCAACCGATTTAAAAAGCCTATTGATTAACCCCATGAATGCCATAGATTAACCCTATCGCAAACAAGGGCAACTACACCCACTGCGACCTGCGCAACACGCAAAGGTTTCCCTCTACATCCCATTAGCAATGCGCAGGGCCAGCTTCCCGACAACCTGATTACTGGCCAGCGAGGCAAATGCCTGCTCAGCCTGCTCTCGCGGGAAAGTGCCGCTCAATTGCGGTTGCAAGCGTCCACTGGCCAACAACGGCCACACTTCGCGTTGGAGGTCGGCCAGCAACTCACGCTTGAACGCCGCATCACGATTACGCAAAGTCGAGCCAATCAACTGCACACGCTTGCCCAGCAGTAGGCCCATATCCAGCTCGGCCATGCGCCCACCCATCAGACCGATACTGACCCAACGTCCGTCTTCGCCCAGCAGGCGCAGATTGAGCGGCGCATAGCTAGCCCCCACGGGGTCGAGAATCACGTCGAAAGGCCCTTGCTCCTGCAACTGTGCAGCCATCGACTCACCACGCAGCGCGCCGCCCACCGCCCCCAATGAGCGGCAATAATCCAGCTTGTCCGGGGAACTCACGCTGACCCAGCAGGGACTGGCAAAGGCACTGCATAGCTGGATCGCCGCCGAACCGACGCCGCTGGCGCCAGCATGCAACAAGACCCTCTCGCCAGGCTTGAGTGCCGCCAGCTGGAACAAATTCAGCCAGGCCGTGGCATAGACTTCCGGCAAAACCGCCGCCTGCTCCAGGCTAAGCCCTTCTGGCACAGGCAACACATGGCCTTCATCAACCACGACCTCATCAGCCATCCCGCCACCGGCCAACAGAGCACATACGGCCTCGCCGACCCGCCAGCGACTGCCGGCCCCCACTTCGCTGATCAGTCCCGCGCACTCCAGGCCCAGCCCCATACTGGCACCCGGCGGAGGCGGATAGACCCCAGCCAACTGCAGCAGATCGGCACGGTTCAAGCCAGCAGCGACCACCCGAATACGCACCTGTCCGACATCGCAGGACTGGCGCTCTGCGGCCTGCCACACAGGCCGCCCTTGTATGCCTTGCAATAGCTGCATAGCCCCTCCATAGTTCATCGCACAAGCACTGCATGCGAGCCTGTTCCAGGTGCGTGCACTGACCTGTCCTCTGCGCGGCATACTCGGCTGTCGAACAAGGCCGCGCAGGCTAGCGGGCAGTTTCCACGGGAACCTCTGCCTCTTCCAGGTGACCTAATATGCGTCATCACCAGCCCGACGTCGAATCAGCATGAAGCGTACACTCCTTGGCTCCACCCTGGCCCTGGCTTTGGCAATGGCTCTGCAGCCCCTGCATGCAGCCGTGGCCAAGTCCACCGACTGGAACTACCTGCAGCCCACTCGCGAACAGGCCATGGCCAGCCTCAACGTGGTCGAACTGCTGCGCCGCCACCACTACAGCAAGCCGCCACTGAACGATGCACGCTCGCAAAAGATTCACGAGAGCTACCTAAAACTACTCGACCCGGCGCGCCTGTACTTCACGGCCGCTGACATTGCCGAATTCGCCCCGCTGCGTGATCGCTATGACGACCTGCTGAAGAGTGGCGAACTCAACCCGGGCTTCGAGCTGTACCGCCGCCATCTGCAACGCCTGGAAGAGCGTCTGCTGTATAGCCTGGATCTGCTTGAGCGTGGCGTTGCCCAACTCGACTTCAGTCTCGACGAGCGCCTGGAAATCGACCGGGAACAGGCCGCCTGGGCCAAAGACAGCGCGGAACTGGATGATCTGTGGCGCAAACGCCTGAAGGACGAAGTCTTGCGCCTGCGCATTGCCGGAAAAGACGACAAGGCTATCGAAGAACTCCTGCAGAAGCGCTACAGCAACCAGCTCAAGCGCTTGCAGCAAACGCGTAGCGAGGATGTATTCCAGGCTTACATCAATGCTTTCGCGCAGACCTATGACCCGCACACCACCTACCTGTCGCCGGACAATGCGGAAAACTTCGACATCAACATGAGCCTGTCTCTGGAAGGCATCGGTGCCGTCCTGCAGAACGACAACGAGCATGTGAAGATTGTCAGTCTGGTGCCCGCCGGCCCTGCGGAAAAAAGCAAGCAACTGGCACCGGCCGACCGGATTATCGGCGTGGCTCAGGGTAATGGGGAGATGGTCGACGTCATCGGCTGGCGTCTGGATGAAGTGGTCAAACTGATCCGCGGCCCCAAGGGCTCACAGGTCCGCCTTGAAGTCATTCCGGCCAGCAATGCCCCCAACGACCAGACCAGCAAGGTCGTCAGCATCACCCGCGAAGCAGTCAAACTGGAAGAGCAAGCTGCCAAGAAGTCGGTCCTGGAACTGCAACACGAGGGGCGCGACTACAAGCTGGGGGTGATCGACATTCCCACCTTTTATCTGGATTTCAAGGCTTATCGCGCTGGCGACCCGCAGTACAAAAGCACCACGCGCGACGTCAAACGCCTACTCAAGGAACTGCAGGCCGAGCAGGTCGACGGCGTGATCATCGACCTGCGTAACAACGGTGGCGGCTCGCTGCAGGAAGCCAATGAGCTGACCGGCCTGTTCATCGAACAAGGTCCTACGGTACTGGTGCGCAACAGCGACGGCAGCGTCGACGTACTCAGCGATGACAGCAACGGTACCTATTACGACGGCCCGCTGGCGGTACTGGTCAATCGCTTGTCGGCCTCGGCTTCGGAAATCTTTGCTGGCGCCATGCAGGACTACCATCGCGCCCTGATCATTGGCGGCCAGACCTTCGGCAAAGGCACGGTGCAGACCGTGCAACCGCTCAATCATGGCGAGCTCAAACTGACATTGGCCAAGTTCTACCGGGTGTCCGGACAGAGTACCCAACACCAGGGCGTACTGCCGGATATCGCCTATCCGCCGCTGGTGAATCTCAGCGAGATCGGTGAAAGCGCCCTGCCGGAAGCGATGCCCTGGGACAGCATTCGCCCGGCCGTACGCCCGGCCCATGACCCTTTCGGCCCTTTCCTGGCCGAGCTCAAGGCACGTCATGAAGCACGCAGCGCCAAAGACCCGGACTTCCTGTTTAGCCGGCAGCGCCTGCAGCTGGCCGAAGAACTGAACCAGCAGACCCACGTGAGCCTGAATGAACAGGCCCGCCGTGCCGAGCATGCCAGCATCGAGGCACGCCAACTCGCTCTGGAGAACGCCCGCCGTCAAGCCAAGGGCGAACAGCCACTAACCGCACTACAGGAAGAGCCGGAGGACGGCCTGGACAGCGAAGAAGCCCATGAACCGGCAGGCAAGGATGACGCTTTCCTCGCGGAAACCGGACGCATCCTCCTCGACTATCTTAGCCTGGGCACGCGCTTGGCCAAGCACTGAAATGCGCAGGCAATACCCGCCTGCCGTCATCAAAGCGTCATAGTCACGGCGTGAAATGATCGGGCTCACCATGGGTGAGCCCTGTCGATTCACCCGGCCAGCCTCTGGCATGGCCTTGCCGAGACCCTAACATGACCGTCACCGAGCAGTTGAGCGCACTGGACCGGATTCTCGCTCACGGCGACATCAGCACCCTGTTCCAGCCGATAGTCTGCCGCAGCGAGCAACGCATCCTCGGCTATGAAGCACTCAGCCGCGGCCCCTCCAATAGCCCATTGCACTCACCTCTGACCCTGTTTGCCGTGGCACGCCATGCACAGCGACTCAGCGAACTGGAGCTGCTGTGTCGACGCAATGCCTGTCAGCGTTTCCAGCAATTAGGGCTGCAAGGCAAGTTGTTCCTCAACGTCTCGCCGGAGTCCCTCCTGGAAAGTGCGCACCAGCCGGGCCGCACCCTACAGCTGCTACAACGCTTTGCCATCAGCCCGGATCAGGTAGTCATCGAACTGACCGAGCAAACTCCTACCGAAGACTTCAATCTGCTCGACAGTGCCTTGCATCACTACCGCACCATGGGTTTTTCGATTGCCCTGGATGATCTGGGCGCAGGCTATTCCAGCCTGCGCCTCTGGTCTGAGCTACGTCCCGACTATGTGAAGATCGACCGGCATTTCATTGATGGCATCCATGAAGATGCGGTCAAGCGTGAGTTCGTCGGCTCCATTCTGAAGATGGCCCGTGCCTCTCGCGCCCAGGTGATTGCCGAAGGCATTGAGCGGCAGGAAGAGCATGCCGTTCTCGCCGAAATGGGTGTCGACCTGCTGCAAGGCTATCTGTTTGCCCGCCCCAGCGAGACCCCGAGTCACGAACCACCCCGCTCACTGAGCGAACTCCCCTGCCACGGCACGGCTCAGGAAGAGAGCGATAACCTGCAAGCCTTACTGCTCGACCAGCCCGCCTTGCCAGTGGATACCAGCACTCAAGAAGTACTCGAAGCCTTTCGCGGCCAAGCCAATTTGAATTCGCTGGCCATCCTCGACTCACAGGGAAAGCCGGTCGGCATCGTGCATCGTCATGCGCTGGCCGACAGCCTGCTCAAGCCCTTTGCCACCGAACTGTTCTCCCGCAAACCCATCAGCCGCTTGATGAGCCCGGACTTTCTCGCCGTGGAGTGCAGTCAATCGCTGCAGCAGGTCAGTCGCTTGCTTACCAGCCGTGCGCGCCAACGCATTGAAGAAGATTTCATCATTACTCGTGAGGGTGACTACCTGGGCATGGGACGAGTCATTGACCTGCTCAAGCTGATCACCGAGCAGCGCCTGCAACAAGCTCGTCACGCCAACCCGCTTACCCTACTGCCTGGCAATGTACCCATCCAGCAGTGCCTGGAACGTGTACTCCAGCAGCGCCGCAGCGCCGTGGTTTGCTATGTCGATATAGACAGTTTCAAACCCTTCAACGATCTATACGGCTATGCCAAGGGCGATGAGGTACTGCTGAGCCTTGCCCAATGCCTCAACGAGCGGATCAATCCCAGTCATGATTTCGTCGGGCATATCGGCGGCGATGATTTCCTGCTGGTGCTGGCCTCCACGGACTGGCGCGCACGACTGGCTGAGCTGTTAGAGGACTTCCAGCAACAATGCCGGCGTTTCTATCAACGCGAGCACCTGCTGGCAGGCGGCTTCACGACGCGCAATAGACATGGACAACTTGAGGTATTCCCACTGCTGTCCCTGTCAGTGGGTGTCGTACAGGTCGACGAACTGAGCGGTTGCCATATGGATGCCGAGCAACTGGCTGCCCTGGCTTCCGATGCAAAGCGTCAGGCCAAGGCCATCCCCGGTTTCAGCCTGCAAGTAGTCAAAGCCAGCTGAAACCTGGCACTAGTAGCCCTGCTCATGCGCGCGTTGCTCCAGACGCTCGGCCGCCTGCAGGTCACAAGCCAAGCCGGGACCACCCTGGCGATACAGCTGAGCCAGGCGGTAAGTGGCCAACGGATGCCCCGCATCACTAGCCATCTGCCAATAACTGGCAGCCTGCCGGGCATCGGGCGCTTCCTGTACGGAGCCTTGCAGAGCCAACACACCGAGCTGATATGCAGCCTTGTCGTCGCCCCCCTGGGCAGCCAGGCGCAACAAACGACGTGCTTCATCGCCTACTGCAAAACCCTGGCCACGGTGCAATAAAAGGTGTCCATAGAAGCTCTGCGCCGGAACATAGCCTAGCGCAGCCATACGCGCATATTGTCCCTGCATCCACTGCCAGGCACGCGGCTGACGCACCAGCCAGGCGAAACGCAGCAACCAGCGCGCCAGCCGATAACCGGCATAAGCGCGCCACCACCAGAAGTTCATGGGGCCTCCGGGTAGTTGTGCTCGAAAACGCGCACCACTTCAGCAGAATGCCAGGACGCAGCCGCCACACCATCCGGAGCCCCCGAGAAACAACCCAGGCGCTCGGCACATTGGAAAAAACCCGGGCGAGGCAGGCGACTCGCCCCCTGGCTGATCACCAGCGCACTACGTAATGGTTGCTCGGCCCGCGCATCCAGAGCTGCCAGGTGCTCCAGGGCTGCCACCAGGGTCTGCATGGCCGGAGTCGGCAACTGCAGGCGTTCGATCAGCGCACGATAAGTCACCAGATGACGCTGCTGACGTGCCGCTTCCAGCTCACCGAGCAGGCCCTGCCAATGCTGTCGACTGATGCGCATGCTCATGACTCGCTCCACCCCGTAACACCCAGGGCTCGCGCCAAACTACGGCGAATCGCCGAATCCGCTTCACGCTCGCCGGCTTCGATCATGTTCAGGTAATGCGGACTGATGCCTACCTGGCGAGCAAGGTCCTGCAGCGACAAGCCCTGCGCCTCACGCAACTGACGCAACGCTTGGAAGCCAGGATTAATCGAAATAGCCGTCTCTGCTTTGACGGGTGCAGCAAGCTCCTGCCCAGCCGCTTTCAACAAAGCCTGATATTGCGCCCAAGGCAGCACGGCATACTCCGGCTGTCCTTCACGCAGAATGACCTGTACATCCATAAAGCGCTCCTTATTTACAGCCCAACCGCCTGCCTGGCAGCCGGATAGGTGCATAGTATCAGGCGGCACTTAGCGCTGCTGAACGCTTGCCGCACTTGCAGAACGCGCTAACGGCCTGCATGAAAAAATACGCAGTTTCAGCATTTTTTCTCTTGACTACGCTGCAGCCCAGAACAGCTCTGGGCTGCCAGCCGTTACCCACAAAACCTGTGGATAACTCTGTGCATAGCATCTGGATGAGACGCGTAAAGCCGCATCAGACGGGCTTTCCAGACAGATCGTTGATTTTTTGAACAAGGCAAAAAATCTTTATTTTTCAATAAGTTACGAAAATCAAAAGAAAATCTGAGCGAATCTTGTCGAGCGCTTGCCGATATAGACCGAAGTGTGCATAAGCGTAACGTAACACCCTCGGTAACACGCTTGCCACGACGCCTGCCTGGCCAAAACGACTGCGCCCGCACAAGGCGGGCGCAGTGGCAAGGGTGACAAAAGCGCCTAGTCTTATTCGGCGCTCATATCCTTGATGCCCAGCAGTTCAAGATCAAACACCAGAACAGCATTGGTCGGGATAGCCGGCGTTGGGCTGTTTTCGCCGTAGGCCAACTCGCTGGGGATGTACAGCTTGTACTTCTCCCCCACATGCATCAGCTGCAATGCCTCGACCCACCCCGGAATCACACCTCCAACCGGCAAATCAATCGGACTGTTGCGGGCTATCGAGCTATCGAACACGCTACCGTCAATCAGGCGCCCCTCGTAGTGCACCGTCACCACGTCATCTGCCTTAGGCTGCGCTCCGTCCGCGGCCTTCTGGACGATTTCGTACTGCAGCCCCGAAGCGGTGGTAATCACGCCTTCACGCTTGGCGTTTTCTTCCAGGAACGCTTTGCCAGCCTTGGCGGACTCGGCATTCAACTCCGCCATGCGCTGCTCACCACGTTGTTGCAGGAAAGCAAATGCCTCCATCAACTCTTCATCGCTCATGCGTTGCGGCGCCTTGCCCAGGGCGTCTTCGATACCCAGCGCAACAGCCTTGGAGTCGAGATCATCCATGCCTTCCTGAACCAGGCTTTTCCCCATGTTCAGGCCGATGCCGTAAGAAGCCTTTTGCGCCGGAGTGGTCAGCTCGACAGTGGCTTTGTCTTCGCAACCCGCCAGCACAAACGCAGCACAGGCAACTGCAACGGCCAATAGATTCTGTTTCATGGATATTCCTTGTTCGGATGCCTTGCGGCGGAAGTCATGTAGGCCGCGAGCTTAGCAGGCACGAGCAAGCGCTGGCTACCGCGATAGGAAACCAGAAAAGTCTATAAGTTCGCGCTACAGAAGGATTTTTTAATTGATCTGAAATGATCGGAGGTGTTGCAGGAAGGAAAATGGCGCAGCGGACGGGACTCGAACCCGCGACCCCCGGCGTGACAGGCCGGTATTCTAACCGACTGAACTACCGCTGCGCGTAACCTCGTGAGCGAGATTGGTGGGTGATGACGGGATCGAACCGCCGACCCTCTGCTTGTAAGGCAGATGCTCTCCCAGCTGAGCTAATCACCCTTCACTCTCGAAGTGGGGCGCATTCTAGACAGCACAGAATCACTTGGCAAGCTTCTTTTTCAAAAAATTTTCTAGAACCAGCAAAGGCTTAGCGATCACTTGGCCTGAGCGGCGCGGCACTGAATAATGCCCGCTTCGTTCAACGGAGTGTTTTCTCATGTGGTTTCGCAACCTGCTTGTCTATCGCCTGACCCAGGATCTCGATCTGGATGCCGAGCGTCTTGAAGCGGCCCTGGCCAGCAAGCCTGCCCGCCCCTGCGCCAGCCAGGAGCTGACCACCTACGGCTTTGTCGCGCCATTCGGCAAAGGTGCCGATGCGCCACTGCTACATGCCAGCCAGGGTTTTCTACTACTCGCCGCACGCAAGGAAGAGCGCATCCTGCCCGGCAGCGTGGTACGCGATGCACTCAAGGAAAAAGTCGACGAGATCGAAGCCGAGCAGATGCGCAAGGTTTATAAAAAGGAACGCGAGCAGCTCAAGGATGAGATCGTCCAGAGCTTCCTGCCACGCGCCTTTATCCGCAAGTCAGCGACCTTTGCCGCCATTGCTCCTGCGCAAGGCCTGATTCTTGTCGATGCCGCCAGTCCCAAACGCGCAGAAGACCTGCTCTCCACGCTACGCGAAGTGCTCGGCAGCCTGCCGGTACGCCCGCTAAACGTGAAAATCGCTCCCAGCGCCACCCTGACCCAATGGTTGCAGAGCCAGCAGGCCAGTCACGGCCTGCACGTACTGGATGAGTGCGAATTACGTGATACCCAGGAAGACGGCGGCATCGTGCGCATCAAACGCCACGACCTGGCCAGCGAGGAGGTTCAGCAACACCTGGCAACCGGCAAGATAGTGACCAAGCTGAGCCTGGCCTGGGAAGACAAGCTCTCCCTGTTGATCGATGACAAGCTGGCACTCAAGCGTCTGCGCTTTGAAGACCTGCTGCAGGATCAGGCGGCCGAAGAAGGCGGTGATGATGCACTGGGCCAGCAGGACGCCAGCTTCACCCTGATGATGCTCACCTTCATGGAGTTCATTCCGCAACTGATCGAAGCGCTGGGCGGCGAAGAACTGCCTCAAGGTATCTAAAAACGCGCAAAAAAAAGGGGCGGGGTTACCCCCGCCCACTCTTTTGTCCCTACTCCATGGTTTCCTTCGCATCGTCCTGATGCACCGCATCCTGCGGCCGTCCTGACCAGCAATCCCTACCGGCCTGTGCCACTCCCTGTGCACGCCTCTATCATAGCCCCCGTTATGCACTGCACAACCACCCCCTCGGCGCAGCCCACAGCCTTCGCACCACCTCATGAAAATAAAAATTCTTTAAATTCATGTAGTTAAAATTTGCTTCTATAAAAGCGAGCCATGTACCGGCAAGAAAAATCGCCGATCGCCTACGGCAATGTAAGTAATAACTTACAACGCACATACAAAAAAGGGAGGCAAAGCCTCCCCTTTTTCAAAGCAGCCCGCTTATTCGGTCAGGCGCTGCAGCGCTTCGCGATATTTGTCAGCCGTACGCTGTGCCACTTCAGCAGGCACGGCAGGTGCCGGCGGCTGCTTGTTCCAGCCCGTAGACTCCAGCCAGTCACGCACATATTGCTTGTCGAAACTCGGCGGGTTGCTGCCTACCACATAGCTGTCAGCCGGCCAAAAACGACTGGAATCCGGAGTCAGCACTTCATCCATCAGGGTCAGTATGCCGTTCTCGTCCAGGCCGAACTCGAACTTGGTATCGGCAATGATGATGCCGCGACTGGCTGCGTACTCTACGGCCGCACTGTACAAGGCAATCGCCGTATCCCGCACCTGGGCAGCGAGTGATGCGCCAACCAACGCCTCGCACTGCGCAAAGCTGATGTTCTCGTCATGATCACCGACGGCAGCCTTGGTCGACGGGGTAAAGATCGGTTGCGGCAACTTGGCCGCTTCCTGCAGGCCTGCAGGCAAGGCAATACCGCATACCGTGCCGCTCTTCTGGTATTCCTTCCAACCGGAACCAACCAGATAACCACGCACGATGGCTTCGACCGGCACAGGCTTGAGCCGCTTGGCGACCACCGCACGCCCCTCGACCAAAGGCAACTCGGCAGGCGGTACTACATCCTCCACACGATCCCCGGTGAAATGATTGGGCACCAACGCCTTGAGCTTGTCGAACCAGAAATTGGAAATGGCCGTGAGAATCTTGCCCTTGTCCGGTATCGGCTGATCGAGAATCACATCGAACGCAGACAGACGGTCAGTAGCCACCATCAACATGCGTTGCTCATCAATCTGGTAGAGATCACGAACCTTGCCCGAGTAGATTTTTTTCAGGCTCAAAGTGGTGGGAGTAGACATAGACAGGATACCGCTGCGGTTAAATGAAACAGGCGAAACCCTTGCGGATTTCGCCTATAGAACGTCCCTGGCCAGCAATCAGCCGAGGTTTTCCTGGATCTGGCTGAGCAGGCGTCGAGCCACCTCGCTGGGTGCCACGGTGTTGCTGTCCTTTTCCACACTGACCTGAACGCTGTCTGCACTGGGTGTCAGACGCACCTGATATCGCTCGGCACGAGCCTCGATCTCTTCCTTGCTCGGCGCTGAGCCGAACAGACGTGCAAAGAGCCCAGGCTCCTCGGTCGGCACCGCACGCTCGGCGAGGTTCACATAGAACACTCCCAGGCTGCGGTTAAGGTCTTCTACCCGCAAATCGGACAACTCCAGGGCACGACTGACACTGGACCAGGCGCGATCGAAATCGGTGTCCAGGTGCAGCAAGGGATTACCATTGCCATCACTCCCCAGGCGCGCTTTACCTGGCGAGTCAAAACGGCTGCTGGCCAGCAGGGAAACCGAACTGCCCTGTTGCAGACTACGATTGAAACCACCCAGCAGCTCATCCAGCATGACGCCATCCAGGCTACTGTTCAGGGCGCGCTCCGGGAAGGCCACATCGGCACTGCTGCCCTGCGAGCGCTCAGCCGTCACGACGAAGATCTCGCTGGTATTACGCACCACACCCGGCTCGATGCGCACGCGCGCACGCGCCTCGCGCCCCGGCTCGACAGCCCCCGCCAGGCGCTGCCCCAGGCCACTGGAAAGCTCATCAAAGCGCTGCCAGGCGGTCACCAGCTCACCCGTTTGCGGGCGCTCACGTTCGATACGCAGGCCATTGTCCTCAAGCAGCTGACGTGCCAGAGGCCACACTTCTGCCGGAATCCGCTGCGCCACCAGCCAACGAGCATCACCGCTGCGCTGTAGACTGAACTCACTGACTTCGACCTGAGTAGCCAGCGGCAACGGCCGGGGTACTTCATAATCACCCTGCGCGGCAGACAGGCTGGCTACCCGTTGCGGCACCGGCAACAAAGGCTCCAATGACTTGGCCTGCACGCCGGAAGGCAACTGCATGGGCGCACTCTGCCGAGCCTCCAGGTAATCATTGCCACGATCACGGAAATAGCCTTCTTCACCCCACAACCAACCACAACCGCCCAAGGTGGAGACAGTCAGGGCAAGGGCAGACAAACCAGCCAGTCGCTTCATGCGTTGTATTTCCTCGAATTAAGCCAGTACACCGCACTGGCGCAAGGCCTGGCGCAGCGGTTCATGACAGCGCGGGCTGAGCCAGGTCAGCGGCAAGCGAATGCCATCCGGAATGAGCCCCATTTCATGCAGTGCCCACTTCACCGGAATCGGGTTGGACTCGATAAACAGCGCCTTGTGCAACGGCATCAAACGGTCGTTGATGGCACGCGCCGCTTCCGCCTGGCCGGCCATCGCCGCACTGCACAGGTCAGCCATGGCACGCGGCGCCACGTTGGCAGTCACCGAGATGTTGCCCTTGCCACCCATCAGCATCAGTTCGACAGCCGTGGCGTCATCGCCGGAGTACACCAGGAAATCAGCCGGAACGCGATCCAGCACCTCGCGGGCACGCTGCAAGTCCCCCGTGGCTTCCTTGATACCGATGATATTGTCGATTCGCGCCAAGCGCTCGACGGTCTCCGGCAACATGTCACATACGGTACGGCCGGGCACGTTGTAGAGAATCTGCGGAATGGCCACCGCTTCGGCAATATGCCGGAAATGCAGATAGAGGCCTTCCTGGGTAGGCTTGTTGTAGTAAGGGGTCACCAACAGGCAGGCATCGGCACCCACGTCCTTGGCTGCCTGAGTCCACTCAACTGCCTCACGAGTGCAATTGGCACCTGTACCCGCAATCACCGGGATACGACCTTGAACTTGATCAACTACGCGACGGATGACTTGCAAATGCTCCGAAGTGAAGTCCAGCGTGGGTGACTCACCGGTGGTGCCGACCGCGACTATGGCATTGGTGCCCTGCTGCAGATGGAAGTCCACCAGTTTGCCCAGGCTGTCCCAGTCCACCGCGCCTTGAGAATCCATGGGCGTGACCAGTGCCACCATACTGCCCGCAATCATGCAACCACTCCTGCCGGATAAATGAAGGCGTAATGGTACAAGGCTCGCCAACGCATTGCGAGGGGCTGCAGCGGCTGGCACAGCGCGTCATCCAGCTGCGCCGGCATTCCCCTGACCGGTGCTTTTCGCTAACCTTCCCGCTTTGCATGGCACCTTCGCGTGCCTTACCCCCGCTGTCAGGAATACTGCATGTCGACCACTCCACCCCGTGAGCAATTTCTCGTACTCAGTGCCCTCGGCCCCAACCCCATGGAGCTCAGCAGCACCCTGTACCGGGCCTGCCAGGAAAATCGTTGCGCCGTACTCAGCAGCCGCCTGACACGCCATGGCGAGTTTTCCGCTCTGGTTCTGCAAGCCACGGGCAGCTGGGATGCCCTGGCGCGCCTCGAAGCCAGCTTGCCCGGTTTGGCCAAGCGCGCCAATTTTCATTACAACGTAATGCGCAGCAGCGCGCTGCCGCCTCGCCCGGACTCACTGCCCTACGTCGCGTATGTCAGCGCTGCCTACCGACCGGACATTCTCGGCGAACTGTTCCAGTTCTTCAGCGACCACCGCGTCGAGCTGGAAAGCCTGACCTGCGACACCTATCAGGCCCCGCAAACCGGCGGCACCCTACTCAATGCCACCATCACCGTGACACTGCCGGCAGGCACCCAGATCAGCTGGCTGCGCGACCAGTTCCTGGATTTTGCCGACGCACTCAATCTGGATGCACTGATCGAGCCCTGGCGCCCGCAAAACCCCTGAGGAGAACATCATGAGCGTTACCCTTGGACACCCCGTCGATGATTTCAGCGCCATGGCTACCAGCGGCCTGCAGGTACAACTGAGCCAACTGCGTGGCCAGCAGGTTGTACTGTATTTCTACCCCAAGGACAGCACGCCAGGCTGCACGACCGAAGGCCAGGATTTTCGTGACCTGCACGAACAGTTTGCCGCGGCCGAGACACTGGTCTTCGGCGTATCGCGCGACAGCCTGAAAAGCCATGAGAACTTCAAGGGCAAACAGTGCTTTCCCTTCGAACTGATCAGCGATAGTGACGAAACGCTGTGCCAGCTGTTCCAAGTAATCAAGCCGAAGAAGCTCTACGGCAAGGAATACATTGGCATTGAGCGTAGTACCTTCCTGATCGATAAACAGGGCGTATTGCGCCAGGAATGGCGGGGCGTCAAGGTACCTGGACACGCGGCAGCCGTTCTGCAAGCCGCCCAGCTGTTACAGCAAGGCTGATGACCAAGAGGGGGCGT
This sequence comes from Pseudomonas fluvialis, assembly GCF_002835605.1. Classification (NCBI taxonomy): domain Bacteria; kingdom Pseudomonadati; phylum Pseudomonadota; class Gammaproteobacteria; order Pseudomonadales; family Pseudomonadaceae; genus Pseudomonas; species Pseudomonas fluvialis. The sequence continues at coordinate 111,183 of NZ_PIYS01000001.1, forward strand.
CCGGCAAACGCCCCCCGCTACCCGACTAGCCGCCCAATAGCTCGCGCCGCGGCCAGGCGTCCAGTACGGCCTTGCATAGAGTGGCCAACGGAATGGCAAAGAACACGCCCCAGAACCCCCACAGTCCGCCAAACAGCAGCACCGCACAAATGATCGCCACGGGGTGCAGGCTGACCGCCTCGGAAAACAGCAGCGGCACCAGCACGTTGCCATCAAGCGCCTGAATGATCCCGTAGATCACCATCAGGTAAATGAACTGGTCGCTCATCCCCCACTGGAACAAGCCGATCAGCGCCACCGGCACGGTCACCACCACAGCGCCGATATAGGGCACCACGACCGACAAACCCACCAGCAAGGCCAGCAAGGCCGCGTAATTGAGCCCAAGATAGGCAAAGGCGATATAGGTAACCACGGCACAAATGAAGATCTCGATCACCTTGCCACGGATATAGTTGGCAATCTGCAGATGCATTTCCTGCCATACCCGAGTCATCAGAGCACGCTCCTGTGGCAGATAGCCACTCATCCAGCGCGCAATCAGGCTGCCATCCTTGAGGAAGAAGAACACCAGGATCGGCACCAGCACCAGGTAGATCATGATATTGATCAGCATGGGCAGGCTGGACAGGGAAATGGTCAGCGCCCACTGCCCCAGCTTACCCAGCTCTCCGCGCGCCGCTTCAATGGCATTGAGGACCTGCTGCTCATCAAGCAGCAGCGGATAACGTTCGGGCAATACCAGCAACAAAGTCTGCCACTCGCCCAGCATGCGCGGCAGCTCGTTGACCAGATTGGACAGCTGTCGCCACATCAACGGCAGCAGCACCAGCAGGCAGACAGCCAGTAAGCCGATGAACAGGGTAAACACCAGCCATACCGCCAGGGTATGCGAGAGACGCAGCCGCTCAGCCAGGTTGACCAACCCCTGCATGAGGAACGCCAGGACCAGTCCAGCCAGCACCGGGGCGAGCATGCCACCCAGTGTCAGGATGGCGGTAAAGCCCAGCAGTAGGATTACCGCCAGCACCACCGCCTGTTCATCGGAGAAGTAACGGTGAACCCAGTTACGCAAAACCTTGAGCATTACCTGTTTCCATAATCGTTAGAAAAATCGCGCCTATTTCAGGCCTTCTGCAACCAGTAACCATAAACACCAGCTTCGACCGACTCATGCAGCAGCCTGTGTCCAGCCAGGCGCGCAAACGCGGCAAAGTCACGCTGCGATCCGCCATCGGTCGCCAACACCTTGAGCACATCGCCGCTGGCTAAGCGATTCAATTCCAGCTTGGCCTTGAGCAACGGCAACGGACAATTCAACCCCCGTGCATCCAGAAAGACATCAAAAGCAGGCTCGGTCATGATCAGCAGACACTCCTCAACAGCACCCCGGCGTATCTTCAACGTTTCGCCAGGCAAAATAGTCGAGCAGCATACCCAAGGGCGCGCTCAGGCAACAGACTGCAGAGTAGCGCAAGCACTCCAAACAAGAACCTAAGCAAAGACAGCCTGTCATAGTCGCCAGGTACTGCGAAATGCCCATTGAATTAACCTACAGCCGCTCTAGAGTAGAGCCCGCCATCGAGACTCCGAGTTAGCTCATGAACCTGTTGCGCCCTACCCTGCTCAGCCTGACCTGCCTGCTTGCCAGCCCTTGGCTTGTGGCCAGCGATTTACCGGCACTGGGCGATGCCAGCTCAGCGATCGTTTCTCCACAGCAGGAAAGCCAGCTGGGACGCGCCTGGCTAAGCCTGTTGCGTGGCCAGGTGCGTCAACTGGCCGATCCGCAACTCAAGGAGTACGTGGAAAGCAGCGTGTATAGCCTGGCAGAAACCAGCCAACTGCAAGACCGACGCCTTGAATTCATCCTGCTCGATAGCGCGCAACTCAACGCCTTCGCTGCGCCAGGCGGAATCATTGGCGTCAACGGCGGTTTGTTTCTGCACGCCCAAAGCGAAGCCGAGTACGCCTCGGTCATGGCCCACGAACTGGCTCATCTCTCGCAACGCCACTTCGCACGTGGCGTGGAAGCCCAGCAACGCATGCAACTCCCCGTCATGGCCGCCATGCTTGCCGGTGTCGTCGCCGCTGCCGCAGGTGCCGGGGACGTTGGCATGGCCGCCATCATGTCGACCCAGGCCGCCGCCATCCAGGAACAACGGCGCTTCTCCCGACAGAACGAGCAGGAGGCCGACCGTATCGGCCTGCTCAATCTGGAGCGAGCCGGCTTCGACCCGCGCGCCATGCCCAGCATGTTTGAACGCCTCATGCGCCAGTACCGCTACGACAGCAAGCCGCCGGAGTTCCTGCTCACCCACCCGGTCAGCGAGAACCGCATTGCTGATACACGCAACCGTGCCGAACAGTTTCCACAACGCGGCAAAGTCGACAGCTTGCGCTATCAACTGCTGCGCGCACGGGTACAGCTGCACTATGAAGAAACCCCGGGGTTGGCCGGCAAACGCTTTGCCAGCATGCTCGATAACAACCCGCAACTGGATGCGGCACGCTATGGACTCGCCCTGGCACGGCTGCGCGCCGGACAACTCGGCGAGGCACGCCAACAGCTTGAGCAGCTGATCAAGAAGGCACCCAACGAACTGACCTACCAGTTGGCCATGATCGAGGTGGAGATGGCCGCCGAGCAATTGAGCCAGGCCGAACAACGCATCCATCGGCTACGCGAGCTTTACCCCCAGCACTACCCACTGCAGCAACTACAGGTCGAGTTGCAACTCAAGCAGAATCAACCGCAGCAGGCGGAAAAAACCCTGGATAGCCTGCTGAAGAGCCGACCCGGCGATCCCGACATCTGGTATCAGGTTGCCGAAGTCCGCGGTCTCTCAGGCAATGCTATTGGCCTACACCAGGCACGCGCCGAGTTTTTTGCCTTGGTGGGTGATTTTGACCAGGCCCTGCAACAGTTGGACCTGGCCAAGCGCCGCGCTATGGGCAACTTCCCCCTGGCCGCCAGCATTGATGCTCGCCAGCAGCAACTGCGCGACGACCAGCGGCTTGTGCAGAGCCTGATGCGTTAAAACGCGCGCTCAGGCGTTGCCAGCAAGACGCAGGCGCGCCGCCTGGGTAAAGTCCAGCATGCGCTTGAGCGGCTGGACTGCACGCGGAATCAGCGCCGCATCGACAAAAATCTCGTTGCTGCCCTGACGCAGGCTGTGCAGGGTACGCTCCAGCGTATTCATGGCCATCCACGGACAATGCGCACAGCTGCGGCACGCTGCACCATTGCCAGCCGTAGGCGCTTCAAAGAACTCCTTGTCCGGACAGAGCTGCTGCATCTTGTAGAAGATGCCGCGATCGGTAGCGACAATGAACTGGCGATTTGGCAGGGTCTGCGCTGCCTTGATCAACTGACTGGTCGAGCCCACCGCATCGGCCAGCTCGATCACCGCCTCAGGCGACTCGGGATGCACCAGAATGGCCGCTTCCGGATACAGCGCCTTCATGTCTGAGAGCTGCTGAGCCTTGAATTCCTCATGCACGATGCACGAGCCATCCCACAGCAGCATGTCGGCACCCGTCTCGCGCTGTATGTAGCGCCCCAGGTGTTGGTCGGGAGCCCAGAGAATCTTCTCGCCGTTATCCATCAGGCTCTCGACGATTTCCAACGCGCAACTGGAGGTCACCACCCAGTCGGCACGCGCCTTCACCGCCGCCGAGGTATTGGCGTAGACCACCACGGTACGTTCGGCATGCTGATCGCAGAAGGCCGAGAACTCGTCCACCGGGCAGCCCAGGTCCAGAGAGCAGGTAGCCTCCAGAGTCGGCATCAGTACGCGCTTTTCCGGGTTGAGAATCTTCGCTGTCTCACCCATGAACTTGACCCCGGCTACCACCAGGGTCTGCGCCGCATGCTGGCTGCCAAAGCGGGCCATTTCCAATGAGTCGGATACGCAACCGCCTGTTTCCTCGGCCAGCGCCTGAATCACCGGATCACAGTAGTAATGCGCCACCAGCACGGCGTTCTGCTTCTTCAGCTCGGCGGCGATTTCGCTGCGGAAGAAGGCTTCCTCCTCGACCGTCAGCGGCTTGGGCTGCTTGGCGGCAAGGTGGGCCTGCACCAGCAGGCGTTCGGAAATCTGCGTCATGTCATCAAACCTGAGGGTGCTTAAACGCGAGCACGCAGTATACCACCGGGCCCGGCGCCTCCCGCCCACGCCTTCTGCAGGGCATAAAAAAAGCCAGTCACTTGACTGGCTTTGGCGATATGGTGGGTCGTGTAGGATTCGAACCTACGACCAATTGGTTAAAAGCCAACTGCTCTACCGACTGAGCTAACGACCCAACGCGAGGCGCATGATACTGATTTTTAACGGGAAATCAACACCCAACGAAAAATATTCAAAAATAGCGTGTTGCATCGGCGACGCCAGCGGCTGCAAAGCCCGCTGCGCGCAGGCGGCAGCTATCGCACTTGCCGCACGCTCGCCCCTGCTCGTCGGCCTGGTAGCAGGATACGGTCAACGCATAGTCAACCCCCAGACGCACGCCTTCGGCAATGATCTGCGCCTTGCTCATATCCTGCAGCGGCGCACGAATACGAAATCCCGCGCCTTCCACGCCAGCACGCGTCGCCAGGTTGGCCAGCTGCTGAAAAGCCTCGATGAACGCCGGACGGCAGTCCGGATAGCCGGAGTAATCCACGGCATTCACGCCAATAAAAATATCCTGCGCCGTCAATACCTCGGCCCAGCCCAGCGCCAGCGCCAAGAACACCGTGTTACGGGCCGGCACATAGGTCACCGGAATGCCTTCGGCCAGGCCATCCTCGGGTACGGCAATGGCTTGGTCGGTCAACGCCGAGCCTCCGATGCCGTTTAGATTGAGCCCCACGACCTTGTGCTCAACCACACCCAACTGTTCGGCTACACGCACGGAAGCCTGTAGCTCGGCACGATGCCGCTGCCCATAGTCAAAGCTCATGCTGTAACAGGCATAGCCCTGTTCTCGAGCCATGGCCAGCACCGTGGCGGAATCCAGGCCACCAGACAGCAAAATCACTGCGCGCTTGTCAGTCATCGTTGTCCTCCTCAGTGACCCGGCTCGTCATTCCACAGCAGCTTGTGCAACTGCAACTGGAAACGCACCGGCAAATTGTCGGCAATGATCCACTCGGCCAGTTCTCGCGCCTGAACCTGCTGGAAGCTCGGCGAAAAGAGCACCTCTCCGACGCGCTGCGGGAGATTGAACTCGATCAGCTTGGAGCGCGCCCACTCATAGTCTTCCCGCGAGCAGATCACGAACTTGACCTGATCGTGCTGCCCCAGCAAGAACATGTTCTCGTAACGGTTACGCGACAACTCACCCGAACCAGGCGTTTTCAGATCAACCACGCGACTGACCCGCGCATCAACTGCCGCTACGTCCAGCGCGCCACTGGTTTCCAGGGAGACCTGATAACCCGCATCACACAAACGCTTTAGCAGAGCAATACAGTTGGGTTGTGCCAGCGGCTCGCCACCGGTGACACAGACATGCCGCGGATTCCAGCCGGCCACTTGGGCAAGAATGTCGTCAAGGGTGTGCAACTCGCCGCCACTGAAGGCATAAGCCGTGTCGCAATACTGGCAACGCAGGGGACAGCCGGTGAGGCGCACGAACACCGTGGGCAAGCCACTGGTACGCGTTTCCCCCTGCAGCGAGTGGAAGATCTCGGTGATACGCAGGGTTTCTGTAGACATATGAGCCACGGGCGTGACGGCGATACAGGCCATCCGCCTCCGTTGCGAAAAAGGGGAGCAGATTTTGCCGCGTCAGGCCAGGCGCTTCAAGCGCAAAAACCTGAGCAGCTGATCAGGGCAGGCGCTGCAGGTCCCGCTGGGCCAGCTGGGCCGCCGAGCTGCCCGGGTACTGCTGGACAACCTGCTGCAAAATGCCCTTGGCCTTGGCCGTATTGCCCAGGCGCTGTTCAACGTCAGCCAGCTTGAACAGGGCATCCGGGACCTTGGCATGCTGTGGATAGCCCACACTGACCTGAGCAAATGCCTGGCCGGCAGCCTGCAGATTACCTTGTGCCAGGTTGACCTCACCCAGCCAATACTGGGCGTTACCAGCATACTGGCTGGCTGGGAACTTCTGCAGGAACGCTGTGAAAGCCTGGGTAGCCTTGGCAAAATCCTTGGCCTTGATCAGGTCAAAAGCCGCATCATAAAACAGCTTTTCCTTGGCCGGATCGGCAGGCGCCTGCGCAGCCTGAGCCGCCGGCGGCTGCGGAGCTGCGCCCGCCGCAGCGGCCGGCGCAGAAGAAGAAGAGGCGTTGGCAGACGGCAGGGCAGCCTGTCCGCTGAGCCGCGCATCAAGGTCCTGATAACGCTCCAGACCTTCGCGCTTGAGTTGCTGAATCTCGTTTTGCTGTTCTTCCAGCATGCCACGCAGCAAGGCGATTTCCTGCTGCATCTGCTGCAACTGCATGAACAGTTCACCCTGCGCTGTAGCCGGGGCCGAAGCCCCGACTGCAGCGGAGGCACCGCTCGTACCGAAACCCGCCGGTGGATAGCTGGCCGGATAACCACCACCATCTACTACCGGCACCTGGGCCTGCACCATCAGAGGCAGCAGGGCCAAACTTGCGATCAGGGTACGCGCGGACATAGCCATGAGAACTTACTTACGCAGTTCTACACGACGGTTCTGAGCCCAGGCGCTGTCATCGCTGCCAGTGGCAACCGGACGCTCTTCACCGTAGGACACCAGTTCCAGCTGAGCCGGGGAAACGCCCTGCAGTACCAGGTAACGCTGCACGGCCTTGGCACGACGCTCGCCCAGCGCCATGTTGTACTCACGGGTGCCGCGCTCGTCAGCGTGACCTTCCAGAACAACGCGAGCACCGTTGCCTTTCAGGTCCTTGGCATGTACGTCCAGGGCGCGCATGGCTTCCGGCTTCAGGTCGGAGCTGTCGAACTCGAAGTAGAAGGTGGTGATGGCGCGCAGAGCAGCTTCTTCGCTCAGAGCACCGTCTACACCGCTACCGTTGGCACCGTAGCCAGCGTTCGGATCGATAGCGCCTTCGCCGGCAGCGTCGCCGCCTTTGGAGGAACAGCCTACGGCAACAGCCAGGGCCAGGCTCAGGGCAGCAAATTTGCCGTATTTCAGCATTTCCATGGTAAAGCTCCTGATGAACTTTCAGTGTGTTGGGAAAATCGAGTTATTGACCGTTTAATCAAGATAGGGCGACCAGGACGGTTCGCGCACTTCACCTTGAGCGGTCGGAAGCGGTGTTTTGAAGCGTCCGTTGGTGGACACCAGCATCAACATACCGCGACCCTGCTGACGGGTGGCGTAGGTTAGCATGGTGCCGTTTGGAGCAACAGTGGGCGACTCATCCAGACCTGTTGCGGAAAGTATCCGCACACGTCCGGTTTGCAGGTCCTGAGCCGCCACACGGAATACCGTAAAGCCGTCCTGGCGATGCACCATGACCAGGGTTTTTTCGTCAGCCGACAGCTTCGGGTTGGCGTTGTAGTTGCCAACGAAAGTCACCCGATCGGTTGCCCCGCTGTTGATGTTCATTTTGTAGATCTGCGGGCGCCCGGCGCGGTCCGAGGTGAAATACAGCGTCTGGCCGTCTTTGCCCCAGAAGGGCTCGGTATCGATGGCCATGTGATTGGTAACCCGGCGCAACTGGCGAGAAGCCACGTCCATCACGTAGATTTCCGGATTGCCATCCTTGGAAAGCACGAACGCCAGGCGCGTGCCATCCGGCGACCAGGCCGGCGCGCCGTTGAGCCCCTCGAAGTTGGTGATCTGCTCGCGACGCCCGGTATCGATATGCTGGATGAAAATCCGCGGACGCTTCTGCTCGAACGACACATAAGCGATCCGCCGACCATCCGGCGCATAGCGCGGCGAAAGAATCGGCTCGCGCGACTGCAGCAGGGTCACGGCGCGCGCGCCATCGTAGTCGGAACGTTGCAGGGTATAACGGGTGTTTTCAACACCAAAGCGCTCGGCGGTGACATACAGCATCTTGGTGGAAAACGCCCCCTTGATCCCCGTGAGCTTCTCGAAGGCCAGGTCGGCAATATGGTGCGCCATGTCACGCAACTGGTCACCCGCGCCACCTACGCTACCCGCCATGACCTGCTGCTGGGTCGCCACGTTGAATAAGGCAAACTGCACCTGCAAGCGCCCGGCATTCGGCTGGATACTGCCGACCATCACATATTGCGCACCCAGCGCCTGCCAGTCGCGATAGATGATCTCTGCGGCCGACGTGGGCAGGCTGATCATGTTCTGCCGTGGAATCGGCTCGAAGAACCCGGAATTGCGCAGGTCATTGCCGACAATCTCCGCCATGTCCTCAGGCAACAGGCTACCGCCCTGCCAGCCGAACGGCACCACGGCCACCGGGATGGCACGATCGGCGCCACTGGTAACCAGAATATTCTTTTCCTCTGCCATGGCCAGGCCGGCCGTGCAGCAGAGCATGATCAGCAAAGCGCGGAAGAAAGTGCTCACAGTGCCAAGTCCTCGGGGGTAAAAGTCATCTTGAACGAGCGATAAGGGGCGAAGTCTGCCGGGCTAAGGCCCTGCATCTCGCTGATGCGCCCGACATTGCGCACCGCGTTGACCGCGGAACTGTCAAAACCGGCGTCACCACTGCTACGCGAAACGCTGGCATTGGCAATGGTGCCGTCGGGCAACATGTTGATCTGCACGACCACAACCATGCCATTACGTGCCGAAGGTGGACGTGTCCAGTTCTGCGAGACCAGCTGACGAATCAGATCATCAAAGCTGCCCGCTACCTGACTGCCCAAGGTGTCGGCCTGAGTCTGCTGGTACTGGGTATCGGTAGACAACAGCTCGGCCAGCGCCTGTGCCTTGCGGTCTTCCTGCGCCTTGCGCGCGGCCTCCTGGGCCTTGCGCTGCTTATCGGCCTCGGCTTTCTTGCGCGCCTCCTCGGCTTTGCGTTTTTTCTCCGCCTCGGCTTTCTTGCGAGCTTCTTCAGCTTGTTTCTTTTTTTGCTCTTGTTCGGCTTTCTTCTTGGCAATCGCGGCCTGCTCGGCCTTCTTGCGTGCTTCTTCAGCCTTTTTCTGCTGCTCAGCCTTCTTCGCATCCTCAGCCTTCTTGCGCGCTGCAGCCGCTGCTTCCTGCTTCTGCTGTTCCTGCTTGCGGCTTTCCATCTGCTCGGTCTGATGCACCGGCGCGGAAGTTTTTTGTGCCTCACCGGCAATTTTCTGATTGGTACGCGTAGTCGCCTGGCTTTGCGACTGCAATTGATACAGGGTGACCTGCACCACCGGCTTGGAAGGTGGCAGTTCCACCGTGGACTGGAAACTCACGAACAGCAGAATGATGATCAGCAGGTGCAGGCTGACCGCCCAGACCACAGGCCAGAACAGATTTTCCGAGGGCAACGGCTCGCGCATGGGCTGCATCAGGGCGCCTCGGTAATCAGCCCGACATTGGCCACGCCGGCCTGCTGCAGGCCACCCATCACCGCCATCACTGCGCCATAGTCCACAGCCTTGTCGCCGCGCACGAAGACCTGCACGGTCTTACCCTGCCGACTGTTCTCGGCGAGGATACCGCTGGCGGCCGCCACCAGCTGGTCCAGCGACACACTGCTTTCACTGTCCTTGCCCTGCTCGGCATCCACCGAGTCGCCCATGTTCCAGTAATAGCTCTTGTCCGCCTTGATCGAGATGGTCAGCACGCGTGCATCGTTGTCCTGCGGCAACACTTCGCTGGACACCTTGGGCAGGTCAACCTTGACCCCCTGGTTGAGCATCGGCGCGGTGACCATGAAGATCACCAGCAGCACCAGCATGACGTCGATGTAGGGAACGACGTTCATCTCGGCAACGGGTTTGCGGCGGTTTCGGATTCTGGCCATGACTTGGCACTCAGTCGTCGGAGCTGTGCACTTTACGGTGCAGGATTGCCTGGAACTCGTCGGCAAAGGTGTAGTAGCGGGCGATCAGGCGCTCACTGCGGGCCGCGAAGCGGTTGTAGGCGATGACCGCAGGAATTGCCGCGAACAGGCCGATTGCCGTAGCGATCAACGCTTCGGCAATGCCCGGCGCCACGGTAGCCAGGGTGGCCTGCTGCACCTGGGCGAGGCCAAGGAAGGAGTTCATGATGCCCCATACGGTGCCGAACAGCCCCACGTAGGGACTGGTCGAGCCTACCGTGGCAAGGAACGGCAGCGCTGTCTCAAGTTTTTCCTCTTCGCGGGAAATGGCCACGCGCATCGCACGGTTGACACCATCCATGACCGCATCGGGGTCTACGCCGGACTGCTGGCGCAGGCGGGAAAACTCCTTGAAGCCGGCACGAAAAATCTGCTCGACCCCCGAGTCTGGATCAGGGTTGCTACCCGCCTGGCGATACAGCTTGGACAGATCGATACCCGACCAGAAACGCTCTTCGAAGGTTTCCAGACCACGCTTGGCAGCGCGCATCAGGTTGCTGCGCTGAAAGATGATGACCCACGAAGCGACCGAGGCAGCAACCAGCGACAGCATAACCAGCTGCACGACCAGGCTGGCGTGACTGATCAGACTCCATACAGACATATTGTCAACGGCTGTGGCTTCCACACTTAGTCTCCTAGAGGGGCGGCGAAGGCTGCACGCAGCGCTTCGGGTATGGCCCGGGGTTGCAAATTGTCAGCCCGCACGCAGGCCACGGTGAACTGTCCCTGGCAGAGCAGCGCATCATCCTGCTCACGCCTGACCTGCTGGCTGAAACACAGGCTGGCACGCTTCAGCCACAGCACCTCGGCGCTCACATACAGCGCATCATCCAAGCGCGCCGGCTGCTGGTAACGCACCTCCGCCGAATGCACCACGAACAACAGGTTCTCACCAACCAGTTGCGACTGGGCATAGCCCATGCCGCGTAGCCGCTCGGTACGGGCACGCTCCATGTACTTGAGGTAGTTGACGTAGTAAACGATCCCGCCAGCGTCGGTATCTTCGTAGTAGACCCGGCAGGGATAACGAAACGACAAGGCTTGCTGCAAGGCGCGCATACTCTAGTGATCCCCCGAGGCCTTGCCAATCCACCGGCACAGGTATTTTTTCATCGACTAGCCTTCACCGTTGAACAGGTCGGCTGTCGCTCCTTCGCCAAGGCGTGTCGGCAGATTAAGGCCAAAGTGCAGATAGGCATGCCGGGTCACCATGCGCCCTCGCGGGGTACGCATCATATAGCCCTGCTGGATGAGGTAGGGCTCCAGCACATCCTCGATGGTATGCCGTTCTTCGCCAATCGCCGCCGCCAGGCTGTCCAACCCCACCGGACCACCATCAAAACGCTCGATCATTGCCAGCAGCAAACGGCGATCCTGATGATCGAAGCCACGCGCATCGACATCCAGCAGGTTCAATGCACGATCAGCGGTCTCCAGGCAGATGGCGCCATTGCCTCGCACCTCGGCATAGTCGCGTACTCGCCGCAGCAGGCGATTGGCGATACGTGGCGTACCGCGCGCCCGGCGGGCGATTTCGTAGGCACCCTGCGGATCGATCGACAAGCCCAGGATGCCCGCGGAACGGCTGACAATGCTCGCCAGGTCATCGCTGTTGTAGAACTCCAGGCGCTGCACGATACCGAAGCGATCACGCAGCGGGTTGGTCAGCATGCCGGCACGCGTGGTAGCGCCGACCAGGGTAAAGGGTGGCAGATCGAGTTTGATCGAGCGCGCCGCCGGGCCTTCACCGATCATGATGTCCAGCTGGAAGTCCTCCATCGCCGGATAGAGGACTTCCTCAACCACCGGCGAGAGGCGATGGATCTCGTCGATGAACAAGACATCGCCGGGCTCCAGATTGGTCAGCAGCGCGGCCAGGTCACCCGGACGCTCCAGCACCGGGCCCGAGGTGCTCTTCAGCGAAACACCCATTTCCGCGGCAAGGATATTGGCCAACGTCGTCTTGCCCAACCCCGGCGGGCCAAAGATCAGCGTATGATCCAGCGCCTCCTGGCGGCTGCGCGCGGCCTGGATGAACAGCTCCATCTGCTCGCGCACCACCGGCTGACCAATATAGTCGGCCAGGCGTAACGGGCGAATGGCCCGGTCAATCTGCTCTTCGCGTTCCCGCGGGCTGGCAGCCACCAGCCGATCCGCTTCAATCACCCTTGCACCATGCCCTTGAGGGCGCGCCGAATCATTTCTTCACTGGACAGGCCTTCCGCCTTGACCGCCGCCACAGCCTTGCTGGCTTCCTGCGGCTTGTAGCCCAACGCCAGCAAGGCGCTCAACGCATCACTTTCAGCGCTTGAGACTACCTGCGCTGCACGAGGTTCCACCACCAGTCCGGCCATCAACGGCGACGTTTCCCAGGCTTTAAAGCGGTCCTTGAGTTCAACCAGCAGGCGCTCGGCAGTCTTCTTACCCACCCCCGGCACCTTGACCAGCGCCGAGGTGTCTTGGGCCTGCACGCAGCGCACCAACTCATCGACCTCCAGGCCGGACATCAGTGCCAGCGCCAGCTTGGGGCCCACGCCATTCAGGCGGATCAGCTCACGAAACAGCTCACGCTCACGCTTCTGGGCAAAGCCGTAGAGCAGCTGAGCATCCTCGCGCACCACCAGGTGGGTATGCAGGAGCAGCGCCTCGCCAAGACCGGGCAGACAATAAAGCGTGCTCATCGGCACTTCCAGTTCATAGCCCACGCCATTCACATCCAGCAAAACATGCGGTGGCTGCTTTTCCACCAGCAGGCCTTTCAGTCGACCGATCACAGAAAATTCCTTCGCTTAAAGACGCAGGCGCCCGCCGCGACGGCGCGCGCCGAGCAGACCATGGGGAATAAGACTTTGCCGATGATGAGCGTGGCACAGAGCAATGGCCAGGGCGTCGGAGGCATCGACCTGCGGCTTCTGGGTCAGCCTGAGCAGGTGCATGACCATCAGCATGACCTGCTGCTTGTCTGCCCCGCCAGTTCCGGCAATCGCCTGCTTCACCTGGCTGGCGGTGTATTCGCTGATCGCCAGACCGGCTTCGATTCCCGCCACGATCGCCGCGCCACGCGCCTGACCGAGCTTGAGCGCCGAATCGGCATTCTTGGCCATGAACACCTGCTCGATGCCCATGGTCACCGGCCCATGCTGACGGATCACCTCGCCAACACCGCGGAATACCTGCTGCAGTCGGCTAGGCAAGTCGCCTTCGCCAGTGCGAATACAGCCGGAAGCCACATATTCACAGCCATGCCCGGTATCGCGCACTACACCGTAACCGGTGATACGCGAGCCTGGGTCGATGCCGAGGATCAGAGTCATGCCGCCCGTGCACTCCACATCCGGCCACGGCCGGAATACTGTCTATTTATCCAGCCATGAGTATACGGAGCAGCATCGATATAAAAAAGCCGGAAGCGCACCTGCGATCCCGGCTTTTTTCACCACCCAGGGTATCGATCAATCGAGCTGGGCAACAATTTCGTCGGGAATTTCCGCGTTGTGATAGACGTTCTGCACGTCATCCAGGTCTTCCAGCATATCAATCAGCTTGAGCACCTTCTGCGCGGTCTCCAGATCATCCACCGGCGCGGCAATGGTCGGGATCATCGCGATATCCGCTTCCTCGCCCTTGAAGCCGGCAGCGCTCAACGCTTCGTTCACCGCATGGAACTCGGCAAAGCTGGTCGACACCAGTGCCGAGCCATCCTCGCCCATCTCCACATCGTCAGCTCCCGCCTCCAGCGCCGCTTCCATCAGCGCCTCCTCGCTGACGCCCGGTGCAAAACTGATCTGCCCCTTGCGCTCGAACATGTAGGCTACCGAGCCGTCGGTGCCCAGGTTGCCGCCGCACTTGCTGAACGCATGACGTACCGCTGCAGCCGTGCGGTTACGGTTGTCGGTCATGGCCTCGACGATGATCGCTACACCGCTGGGCGCATAGCCTTCGTAGCTCAGCTCCATGACGTTGTCAGCTTCGTTGTTACCGGCACCACGGGCAATCGCACGATCAATCACATCACGCGACATATTCGCCGTGAGCGCCTTGTCCACGGCCAGGCGCAGACGCGGGTTATCCGCCGGAATCGGCCCGCCGTGCTTGGCAGCCACCGTCAGCTCGCGAATCAGCTTGGTGAAGATCTTGCCGCGCTTGGCGTCCTGGCGACCCTTGCGGTGTTTGATATTGGCCCATTTGGAATGACCAGCCATAACTCACTCCGGTTGTTGCAAATTCGATATCCAGGCGTAAGAGTTCGAGCCTCTCCGTCCAGCCATAAAGAAGAAGCCTGGAAATCCAGGCTTCTTTTACGCTTTATTCTGCTTTCACCTGTTCACGCAGGCGAATATGCAGTTCGCGCAGCGCCTTGGCATCAACCAGGCCCGGGGCCTGAGTCATCACACAGGCCGCGCTCTGGGTTTTCGGGAAGGCGATCACTTCGCGGATCGAGCTGGCACCGGTCATCAGCATGACCAGGCGATCTAGGCCGAAGGCCAAGCCACCATGGGGCGGCGCACCGTACTTCAGCGCATCGAGGAGGAAACCGAACTTCTCCTGCTGCTCTTCTTCACTGATGCCCAACACGCGGAACACGGTCTGCTGCATGGCCTTGTCGTGGATACGGATCGAACCGCCACCCAACTCGGTGCCGTTGAGGACCATGTCATAGGCACGCGACAGCGCGGCGGCCGGATTGGCTTCCAGCTCTTCCGGGCTGCAGCTCGGTGCGGTGAACGGGTGGTGCATGGCGGTCAGGCTGCCATCGTCGTTTTCCTCGAACATCGGGAAGTCGACCACCCACAGCGGGGCCCACTCACAGGTCAGCAGATTGAGGTCATGACCCAGCTTGATACGCAGCGCGCCCAGGGCTTCGCTGACGATCTTGGCCTTGTCGGCGCCGAAGAACACGATATCGCCATCGACAGCGCCCACGCGATCGAGGATCACGTTGATGTTGTCCAGCGGGATGTTCTTGACGATCGGCGACTGCAGACCGTCAACGCCGGCGGCACGCTCGTTGACCTTGATATAGGCCAGGCCCTTGGCGCCGTAGATGCCGACGAACTTGGTGTAGTCGTCGATCTGCTTGCGCGGCATGCTCGCCCCGCCCGGTACGCGCAGCGCGGTGACGCGGCATTTCGGGTCGTTGGCCGGGCCGGCGAAGACCTTGAACTCGACGTCCTTGAGCTGGTCTTCCACATCCACCAGTTCCAGCGGGATGCGCAGGTCCGGCTTGTCCGAACCGAAGCGACGCATGGCTTCGGCCAGGGTCATGTGCGGTAGTTCGCCGAACTCGACGTCCAGCACTTCCTTGAACAGGTTGCGCACCATGGTCTCGGTGATGCCCATGATGTCTTTTTCATCGAGGAA
Source organism: Pseudomonas fluvialis (assembly GCF_002835605.1). Taxonomy (NCBI): domain Bacteria; kingdom Pseudomonadati; phylum Pseudomonadota; class Gammaproteobacteria; order Pseudomonadales; family Pseudomonadaceae; genus Pseudomonas; species Pseudomonas fluvialis. The sequence goes on from NZ_PIYS01000001.1 coordinate 126,481, forward strand.
GCTGGTCTCGATATCGATCTGGGTGAATTCCGGCTGACGGTCGGCACGCAGGTCTTCGTCGCGGAAGCACTTGGCGATCTGGTAGTAGCGGTCGAAGCCGGCGACCATCAGCAGCTGTTTGAACAGCTGCGGTGACTGCGGCAGGGCGAAGAAGCTGCCGGCGTGGGTGCGGCTCGGCACCAGGTAGTCACGCGCGCCTTCCGGGGTAGCGCGGGTCAGAATCGGCGTTTCGACGTCGAGGAAGCCGTTGTCGTCCAGGTAGCGGCGAATGCTCGAGGTGATGCGCGAGCGCAGCTTGAGCTTCTCGGCCATTTCCGGGCGACGCAGATCGATGAAGCGGTAGCGCAGGCGAGTTTCCTCGCCAACGTCGGTGTATTCGTTGAGCGGAAACGGCGGAGTCTCGGCTTCGTTGAGTACATCCAGCTCATAACCCAGCACTTCGATGGCGCCGGAAGCCATGTTCGGATTGACCGCACCGGCCGGACGCAGACGTACCTTGCCGGTGATCTTCACCACATACTCGCTGCGCACACGGTCGGCCTTGGCGAAGGTCTCGGCGCGATCCGGATCGAATACCACTTGGGCCAGTCCCTCGCGGTCGCGGATGTCGAGGAAGATCACGCCACCGTGGTCGCGACGGCGGTGCACCCAGCCGCAAAGAGTGATTTCCTGGCCGTCCAGGCGCTCGTTCAGTTGGCCGCAGTAATGGCTTCGCATCATGGTCGCGCTTCGCTTCTCTCAAGGTCGTGAATTCGGGCCGGGCACGGGCCAAGCACGGCAGCGCGACAGCGCGACAGCGCCAAATCGCACCGCAGCCCGGGCAGGCAACGGCAAAGTTGCGGATTATAGCCTTAAAGCCACGCGCCTTGCAGCCGCCCTGCCGAGCCTCTCCTATACTGCAGGAGCGACGTCGCCAGCCCGGGAAAACCACCATGAACAGCCCCGTTGATAGCGATCTGCTCCAGGACCTACGCCTGGATGCCGAGGAGCAACTGCCACGCTGCGAGCAACTGCTGATCGAACTGGAACAGCATGCCGACGATAGCGAACGCCTGGCTGAATTGTTTCGTCTACTGCACAGCCTCAAGGGCAATATCGGCATGGTCGGCCTGCACGCCTTGCTACCCCTTCCACAGGCCATGGAGGATATCCTGGCGGCGCTGCGTAGCCGGCAATTGCGCTTTGACAGCCTGCTTGGCGACATCCTGCTGCTCAGCTTCGATCGCCTGCGCCAGCACCTACAGGCCGTGTACGCCGGCGCACTGGACTACCAGCCGGATACAGATTGCGCGCAACTGGCTATCGCCCTCCACGAACTCGCCGGCACAGCGACGGCACAGCAGGCGACTGCGCGCCAACGCCTGCTGTTGCAATTGGCGCCCGGCAGCGCCCTGCAGCCCAACGCGACGTCCGAGAGCCCACCTGACTGTGCACGCCTGCTGGAACGTTACGACATCCCTGCGGATGCCGATGTGCAGTTCTGCCTAACCCTGATGCAAGCGATTGAGCAGCGCTCACGCTACTGGCAAGGTCGCGGCCTGCGCCTGCTTCACCTGACCCTGGCCATCAACCAACAGGGCGGCCGCGTGGTCGACCCCGCGCAACTGGCTGTCGCCACCTGCCTGCACGATCTGGGTATGGCCTTCCTGCCATTGCACGTACTGCACAAGGAAAGCCGCCTCAGCCGCGAAGAAGTCCAGCACATCCGCAGCCACCCACGCCTTGGCCACGACCTGCTGCGCCGCCTGGAACGCTGGGAGGATGCCGCCGAAATTGTCCTGCACCACCAGGAACACGCTGACGGCCAAGGCTATCCGCGCGGCCTGCGCGAGGTGGAAATCCATCCGGGCGCCTTGATCCTGGCGATCGCCGACACCTTCGATGCGCGCACCCACGAGCGCGCGCACCAGACACTCAGCAAGCGCCCACGGCTGCGCGCCATCCTGGAAATCAACAACCTGGCGGGGCGCCAGTTCAGCGCCCACTGGGTCGAAGTGTTCAACCACACCCTGCAGCAACAACCGCAACTGGCACATTTATAGCTTGGCCAGGCATTGACCCTGAACAACATGCCCCAAGCGCGGCACATGCTAGGCTTGGCACATCGTTTCCCGAAAAGAGGATGCAGCTCATGGACATCAACATCGGTATCAAGGAAGCAGATCGCGCCGCCATCGCCGACGGCCTGGCCCGTCTGCTGGCCGACACCTATACCCTGTACCTGAAGACCCACAACTTCCATTGGAACGTTACCGGGCCGATGTTCAACACCCTGCATCTGATGTTCGAAACCCAATACACCGAACTGGCGCTGGCTGTCGACCTGATCGCCGAGCGTATCCGCGCCCTGGGCTTTCCGGCCCCCGGGACTTATGCGGCCTATGCCCGCCTGTCATCGATCAAGGAAGAAGAAGGCGTACCGTCAGCCCAGGAAATGATCAAGCTACTGGTACAGGGCCAGGAAGCCGTGGTGCGTACCGCTCGTGGTATATTCCCGCTGGTTGATCAGGTGAGCGACGAACCTACCGCCGACCTGCTCACGCAACGCATGCAGGTACATGAAAAAACCGCCTGGATGCTACGCAGCCTGCTCGACTGAGCATTGAGCCGCGACGCCCCGCAGCCCTGGACACCACCCCCACAGTGACGTGCATGAGCAAAGCCAACAAACCTACCAGCCTGCTGGAGCTGTTTCCCGAGGAAACCCGCGAGGCCGCCGACCTCCTCAAGCAGGCTGTGCCGCACATGGTGCGTCACGACATCCCCCCCAATCCGGTGCACTATGCCCTGTGGTACAGCTATTGCCAGGGCAACGAGCCGGAGCTGCAACGCCGCCTGGACAAGATCGTCAAGGACTTTGATGCCTTCCCCCCGGAAAGCGCCGTCAAGCTGTACCGCGAGTTCATCATCCGAGGCGAACTGGACGAAGCACGCCAAGGCCAGCAACAGGTGATCGAACTGGTCGACGACATCGAAGGCAACGTGGCGCGCAGCGTAGCGGGCAGCCAAGCCTACCAGGCCAGCCTCGAACAAGGCCTCAACGCCCTGCATGACCCGCTGATCGATGACCTGCCGGACGTCCTCCACGACCTGCAGGAAAGCACCCAGTTGATGCAGCACCAGCAGGAGCAGTTCCTCTACCGTCTGCAAGCCGCCCAGGCGGAAATCCAGAACCTGCGCAACCAGTTGGAGCGAGCCCAGCTGGCCGCCACCCTGGATGGCCTGACTCAGGTGTTCAACCGTCATTCCTTCAGTCGCCTACTGGAACAGGCGCTGGCCAATGATCCGCGCGGCATCGCCCTGATCATCATGGATATCGACTACTTCAAGCAGTTCAACGACCAGTTCGGCCACCCGCTGGGCGATCGGGTGCTGCAGCACGTTGGCCAGATGCTCAGGGAAACCCTGCCACCTCGCGCCATGGCCGCACGTTACGGCGGCGAGGAGTTCTGCGTAGTCATGCGCGACTGTCACGATCTACAGCAGGCCATGCAGCATGCCGAACTCTTGCGCCAGAAAATCCAGGCGCTGCGGGTCAAGGTACGCAGCACTGACAAGGTACTGGACACTATCACCGCCTCCTTCGGTGTTGCCCTGGCGGTTCCAGGCGACAACCTGGAAAGCCTGCTGACCCGTGCCGATGACGCCCTCTACCAGGCCAAGCGCGGCGGACGCAACCAGATTCAGCCGAGCCCGAGCACGCCCGCACTAACGGGCTAATTTGAGAAGCCCCCGCCTTTACGGTTAAATAGCCGCCGCCAGCCAGCCCCAAGCCCCAACAAGCGGGCAATGCCTGATAACAGCGCTGCTCTGTGTCGAGCAAACGCCCGGGTTAGCCGGCGCGGCCTGCTGGTATCGCTGTGTTTTTTATTTTTCTGACGTGAGTATCTCAATGTTGAAGATCGTGCATCTGCTGACCGGCGCCTGCGCACTATTGCTGGCAGCCATCCTTACCCTGCAAACCAGTAACGAGGTCCCACTGCAGGACAGCAGCCTGTTGGCTCTCGGCCTGCTGGCTCTGTCCAATCTGATCGTCTCCGGCTTGACCCACAGCAGCCTGACCCGCCTGCAACAAGCCGGCAGCCTGCTGCTCGTGGTAGCCACCCTGACCCAGGCGCTGGATGTCCTACTGACGCTACCACTGCCCAGCAACCTGCCAGCCCTGCTACTCCTGGCCATAGCCAGCCTGTGTTATGTACTGCGTCTGCCCAGCCCACAACGCGCTCCGCGTAGCCGCGCAACGCCTAGCCAGAACACCAGCAACAATGCCGGCGGCCTGCGCGAAAGCGGAACGGTCAAGTGGTTCAACACATCCAAGGGGTTCGGCTTCATTTCCCGCGATTCAGGCGATGATATCTTCGTGCACTTTCGGGCCATTCGCGGCGACGGCCACCGCATTCTGGTCGAAGGCCAGCGTGTCGAGTTCGTGGTCATGCAGCGCGACAAGGGACTGCAAGCCGAGGATGTGGTGATAGACCTTCCCGGCCGACGCTAACCACAGGTCCTGATAAAAAACGCCCCGCATCAGCGTAATGCTGTTCACTTAAGCATTTGAGCCCTGACGGGGCTTCCCCGAAAATCCGATGTCAGGTCCCTGGCATCGGATTTTTTATGTCTCTGCAACAGCAACTGCTCGACTTAGGTGAACTGTTCAACTTCTCGGATCTGAGCACCTTCACCCAAAACATCCCGATCGAGTGGGTGGCATCCGCTCTGGACTTGTCCGCCCAGGCCACCATAAGGCGGCGGCGTCTGCCCAGCGATCAGGTGCTCTGGCTGGTGCTTGGCATGGCCTTGTTCCGTGACGAGCCGGTGCATGAGGTCGCACGACGCCTGAATATCTGTGCCCAGGGGCTGGCCTCTCACGACCTGCTGGCCCGAAGCGGTGTCACCGAGGCGCGTAAACGATTGGGTGCCGATCCGGTTGAGTGGCTGTTTCGTCAGACGGGTAACCAGTGGGGTTGCGAGCGCTATGAGGGCGATACCTGGCAGGGCCTGCAAGTATTGGCCGTGGATGGCGCACTCCTGCGCACCCCAGACACGCCTGAACTCCGAGAGCATTTCGGCTCCGGCAATACCTCCACCGAGCGCCAGACGCCGTTTCCCATGCTGCGACTGGTAGCCCTGATGAACGTGCGCTCGCACCTGATTCTGGATGCGCAGGTGAGTCCCTACCGGCGCAGTGAGATGCGCTTGGCCGATGAGTTTATGCAGCAGATTCCCAATCAGTCGGTGACGCTGTTCGATAAGGGCTTCTGGAGTGCCGACTTGCTGTTGCGCCTGGGCGCCGCAGGGGAAAGCCGGCACTGGCTGATTCCGGCCCGCCAAGGGCTGGTTGGCGAGGAAGTCGCTCGTTACGGCAAGGGCGATCGTTTGCTGCGCATGAAGGTGTCGGCACAGGCACGAAAGCGCAACCCCGACCTGCCGACGCACTGGGAGGTACGTGAAGTCAGCTACGCCGTGAAGGACAAGATCAAGACAGTGCTCACCTCGCTGCCTGCGGATACTTACAGCGCCAAGACCATCGCCAAGCTGTATCAGGAGCGCTGGGAGATCGAGCTGGGCTTCCGGGATATCAAAAGCTCTCTGCAGCAGAATGCGATGACCCTGCGCAGCAAGGTAACGGAGCTGGTCTACCAGGAGGTCTGGGGCTTGTTGTTGGCCTACAACATCATCCGCCGCGAAGCCGGTCAGGCAGCCGTCGCCTTCGGCCGCTCTCCGGGCGACATCCGCTTCAAACCAGTAGCTCAATACATCGCCGTGCAATTGATCGTGATGGCGGCGGCCAACCCGATTTCAGCAACAGGAACACGATTGTCGGAGCTGAGAGCAGGAATCGGTGGGCTGTTTCTGGATCACCGTCCAAGGCCATCAAGACCAAGGACGGTGAAGATCTCAAAGACCCGTTATCCAGTGGATCGAAAGGCTGCTCCGCTTAAGTGA
>NZ_PIYS01000010.1:0-30759 GCF_002835605.1 Pseudomonas fluvialis
CTTGATCGAAACGCTCTTTAACAAATTGAATCAAGCAATTCGTGTGGGTGCTTGTGGAGTAAGACTGATGTCGCAAGATTATCAGTATCACAAGTAACACTCGTGAATTCGAGAGTTTTTTGCGATTGCTGAGCCAAGTTTAGGGTTTTCTCAAAACCCAATCAGTATTGAACTGAAGAGTTTGATCATGGCTCAGATTGAACGCTGGCGGCAGGCCTAACACATGCAAGTCGAGCGGATGAGGGGAGCTTGCTCCTTGATTCAGCGGCGGACGGGTGAGTAATGCCTAGGAATCTGCCTGGTAGTGGGGGATAACGTTCCGAAAGGAACGCTAATACCGCATACGTCCTACGGGAGAAAGCAGGGGACCTTCGGGCCTTGCGCTATCAGATGAGCCTAGGTCGGATTAGCTAGTTGGTGAGGTAATGGCTCACCAAGGCGACGATCCGTAACTGGTCTGAGAGGATGATCAGTCACACTGGAACTGAGACACGGTCCAGACTCCTACGGGAGGCAGCAGTGGGGAATATTGGACAATGGGCGAAAGCCTGATCCAGCCATGCCGCGTGTGTGAAGAAGGTCTTCGGATTGTAAAGCACTTTAAGTTGGGAGGAAGGGCAGTAAGTTAATACCTTGCTGTTTTGACGTTACCAACAGAATAAGCACCGGCTAACTTCGTGCCAGCAGCCGCGGTAATACGAAGGGTGCAAGCGTTAATCGGAATTACTGGGCGTAAAGCGCGCGTAGGTGGTTTTGTAAGTTGGAGGTGAAATCCCCGGGCTCAACCTGGGAACTGCCTCCAAAACTGCATGACTAGAGTACGGTAGAGGGTAGTGGAATTTCCTGTGTAGCGGTGAAATGCGTAGATATAGGAAGGAACACCAGTGGCGAAGGCGACTACCTGGACTGATACTGACACTGAGGTGCGAAAGCGTGGGGAGCAAACAGGATTAGATACCCTGGTAGTCCACGCCGTAAACGATGTCAACTAGCCGTTGGGTACCTTGAGTACTTAGTGGCGCAGCTAACGCATTAAGTTGACCGCCTGGGGAGTACGGCCGCAAGGTTAAAACTCAAATGAATTGACGGGGGCCCGCACAAGCGGTGGAGCATGTGGTTTAATTCGAAGCAACGCGAAGAACCTTACCTGGCCTTGACATGCTGAGAACTTTCCAGAGATGGATTGGTGCCTTCGGGAACTCAGACACAGGTGCTGCATGGCTGTCGTCAGCTCGTGTCGTGAGATGTTGGGTTAAGTCCCGTAACGAGCGCAACCCTTGTCCTTAGTTACCAGCACGTTATGGTGGGCACTCTAAGGAGACTGCCGGTGACAAACCGGAGGAAGGTGGGGATGACGTCAAGTCATCATGGCCCTTACGGCCAGGGCTACACACGTGCTACAATGGTCGGTACAAAGGGTTGCCAAGCCGCGAGGTGGAGCTAATCCCATAAAACCGATCGTAGTCCGGATCGCAGTCTGCAACTCGACTGCGTGAAGTCGGAATCGCTAGTAATCGTGAATCAGAATGTCACGGTGAATACGTTCCCGGGCCTTGTACACACCGCCCGTCACACCATGGGAGTGGGTTGCTCCAGAAGTAGCTAGTCTAACCTTCGGGGGGACGGTTACCACGGAGTGATTCATGACTGGGGTGAAGTCGTAACAAGGTAGCCGTAGGGGAACCTGCGGCTGGATCACCTCCTTAATCGAAGACACAGCTTCTTCATAAGTTCCCACACGAATTGCTTGATTCACTTGCGAAAAGCGATTGGGTTTAGACCCGAGAGTACGATTGGGTCTGTAGCTCAGTTGGTTAGAGCGCACCCCTGATAAGGGTGAGGTCGGCAGTTCGAATCTGCCCAGACCCACCAATCGAAGGGGCCATAGCTCAGCTGGGAGAGCGCCTGCTTTGCACGCAGGAGGTCAGGAGTTCGATCCTCCTTGGCTCCACCATTTACTCTAATCGCTGAAAGCTCAGAACTGAGCATCTGGTCTTAATGGCTTGGATGTTGAGTTCTGGACTTTGCGCCAGAACTGTTCTTTAAAAATTTGGGTATGTGATAGAAGTAGACCGATGTGTTGCTTTCACTGGCAGCATGTCGAGTCAAGGTAAAATTTGCGTGTTCTCTATGCAAATTTTCGGCGAATGTCGTCTTCACGTTATAGACAGTAACCAGATTGCTTGGGGTTATATGGTCAAGTGAAGAAGCGCATACGGTGGATGCCTTGGCAGTCAGAGGCGATGAAAGACGTGGTAGCCTGCGAAAAGCTTCGGGGAGTCGGCAAACAGACTTTGATCCGGAGATCTCTGAATGGGGGAACCCACCTGACATAAGTCAGGTATCACACACTGAATCCATAGGTGTGTGAGGCGAACCAGGGGAACTGAAACATCTAAGTACCCTGAGGAAAAGAAATCAACCGAGATTCCCTTAGTAGTGGCGAGCGAACGGGGACTAGCCCTTAAGCTTCTTTGACTTTAATAGAACGCTCTGGAAAGTGCGGCCATAGTGGGTGATAGCCCCGTATATGAAAGGGTCTTAGAAGTGAAATCGAGTAGGACGGGGCACGAGAAACCTTGTCTGAATATGGGGGGACCATCCTCCAAGGCTAAATACTACTGACTGACCGATAGTGAACCAGTACCGTGAGGGAAAGGCGAAAAGAACCCCGGAGAGGGGAGTGAAATAGAACCTGAAACCGTATGCGTACAAGCAGTGGGAGCCTACTTTGTTAGGTGACTGCGTACCTTTTGTATAATGGGTCAGCGACTTATATTCAGTGGCAAGCTTAACCGAATAGGGGAGGCGTAGCGAAAGCGAGTCTTAATAGGGCGTTTAGTCGCTGGGTATAGACCCGAAACCGGGCGATCTATCCATGGGCAGGTTGAAGGTTAGGTAACACTGACTGGAGGACCGAACCGACTACCGTTGAAAAGTTAGCGGATGACCTGTGGATCGGAGTGAAAGGCTAATCAAGCTCGGAGATAGCTGGTTCTCCTCGAAAGCTATTTAGGTAGCGCCTCATGTATCACTGCTGGGGGTAGAGCACTGTTTCGGCTAGGGGGTCATCCCGACTTACCAAACCGATGCAAACTCCGAATACCAGCAAGTGCCGAGCATGGGAGACACACGGCGGGTGCTAACGTCCGTCGTGAAAAGGGAAACAACCCAGACCGTCAGCTAAGGTCCCAAAGTTATGGTTAAGTGGGAAACGATGTGGGAAGGCTTAGACAGCTAGGAGGTTGGCTTAGAAGCAGCCATCCTTTAAAGAAAGCGTAATAGCTCACTAGTCGAGTCGGCCTGCGCGGAAGATGTAACGGGGCTCAAACCATACACCGAAGCTACGGGTGTCACGTAAGTGACGCGGTAGAGGAGCGTTCTGTAAGCCTGTGAAGGTGAGTTGAGAAGCTTGCTGGAGGTATCAGAAGTGCGAATGCTGACATGAGTAACGACAATGGGAGTGAAAAACTCCCACGCCGAAAGACCAAGGGTTCCTGCGCAACGTTAATCGACGCAGGGTTAGTCGGTCCCTAAGGCGAGGCTGAAAAGCGTAGTCGATGGGAAACGGGTTAATATTCCCGTACTTCTAGTTACTGCGATGGGGGGACGGAGAAGGCTAGGCCAGCACGGCGTTGGTTGTCCGTGTTTAAGGTGGTAGGCTGATTTCTTAGGCAAATCCGGGAAATCAAGGCCGAGAACTGATGACGAGCGTTCTTTTAGAATGCGAAGTGGTTGATGCCATGCTTCCAGGAAAAGCCTCTAAGCTTCAGGTAACTAGGAACCGTACCCCAAACCGACACAGGTGGTTGGGTAGAGAATACCAAGGCGCTTGAGAGAACTCGGGTGAAGGAACTAGGCAAAATGGCACCGTAACTTCGGGAGAAGGTGCGCTGGTGAGGGTGAAGTATTTACTACGTAAGCCCATGCCAGTCGAAGATACCAGGCCGCTGCGACTGTTTATTAAAAACACAGCACTCTGCAAACACGAAAGTGGACGTATAGGGTGTGACGCCTGCCCGGTGCCGGAAGGTTAATTGATGGGGTTAGCGCAAGCGAAGCTCTTGATCGAAGCCCCGGTAAACGGCGGCCGTAACTATAACGGTCCTAAGGTAGCGAAATTCCTTGTCGGGTAAGTTCCGACCTGCACGAATGGCGTAACGATGGCGGCGCTGTCTCCACCCGAGACTCAGTGAAATTGAAATCGCTGTGAAGATGCAGTGTATCCGCGGCTAGACGGAAAGACCCCGTGAACCTTTACTGTAGCTTTGCACTGGACTTTGAGCCTGCTTGTGTAGGATAGGTGGGAGGCTTTGAAGCGTGGACGCCAGTTCGCGTGGAGCCATCCTTGAAATACCACCCTGGCATGCTTGAGGTTCTAACTCTGGTCCGTTATCCGGATCGAGGACAGTGTATGGTGGGCAGTTTGACTGGGGCGGTCTCCTCCCAAAGAGTAACGGAGGAGTACGAAGGTGCGCTCAGACCGGTCGGAAATCGGTCGTAGAGTATAAAGGCAAAAGCGCGCTTGACTGCGAGACAGACACGTCGAGCAGGTACGAAAGTAGGTCTTAGTGATCCGGTGGTTCTGTATGGAAGGGCCATCGCTCAACGGATAAAAGGTACTCCGGGGATAACAGGCTGATACCGCCCAAGAGTTCATATCGACGGCGGTGTTTGGCACCTCGATGTCGGCTCATCACATCCTGGGGCTGAAGCCGGTCCCAAGGGTATGGCTGTTCGCCATTTAAAGTGGTACGCGAGCTGGGTTTAGAACGTCGTGAGACAGTTCGGTCCCTATCTGCCGTGGACGTTTGAGATTTGAGAGGGGCTGACCTTAGTACGAGAGGACCGGGTTGGACGAACCTCTGGTGTTCCGGTTGTCACGCCAGTGGCATTGCCGGGTAGCTACGTTCGGAAGAGATAACCGCTGAAAGCATCTAAGCGGGAAACTTGCCTCAAGATGAGATCTCACTGGAGCCTTGAGCTCCCTAAAGGGCCGTCGAAGACTACGACGTTGATAGGCTGGGTGTGTAAGCGTTGTGAGGCGTTGAGCTAACCAGTACTAATTGCCCGTGAGGCTTGACCATATAACACCCAAACAATTTGGCTGTTAGACGGTTGAAGTCGACAAACCGAAAATTTGCCTGAACACGCAATACCAAGACATCACATACCCAATTCGCTGTAGCGCCTCAAAACGATACAGCAACAAAATTGCTTGACGACCATAGAGCGTTGGAACCACCTGATCCCTTCCCGAACTCAGAAGTGAAACGACGCATCGCCGATGGTAGTGTGGGGCTTCCCCATGTGAGAGTAGGTCATCGTCAAGCACCTATACGAAACCCCAGCTTCGAAAGAGGCTGGGGTTTCTTCTTTGTGCGCGGGAAAAAGCTGCCAGGCTGACTTTCGGAAATATCCGGCCTACTAAAAAGCCACCCGTAGGTGGCTTTTTATTGTCCATAAAAGGCGGGCTTTCATCAGTCAGTCGCCGCGGTATTCACATCCACTGGTACAGGTTTCATGGATTCGCACTCTGGAAAGCTCTGGAAGTAGCGGTTTAACCTGCTGCCAGATCCACTTGGCCAGTACCTCGCTGGTTGGATTTTCCAGTCCGGGAATCTCGTTGAGGTAGTGGTGGTCAAGCTGTTCGTAAATGGGCTTGAAGATTGCCTTGATTTCCGAAAAATCGCGTATCCAGCCTGTATAAGGGTCTACATCACCTTCGATATACAGTGCGACACGGAAAGAGTGGCCATGCAGCCGGCCACACTTATGCCCAGTAGGGACGTGCGGCAAGAGATGTGCCGCTTCAAAGGTAAATTCCTTGAACAGTTCCACGGAGAATGCTCTTGTGAGTGACAAGGCTAGTTTACCAGTTTGTGCTCAGAAGGGCTGAATGTACTCTGCCAACTTGCCTCTATTGCAAAGCTCGAGAAAGTCGTCACCCAAGCGCTGGCTTTCTGCTATCGCAGAAAGCCAGTAGCGTTGTCGGGCCGCATCATTACCCTGGAATCGTTTGAAATCGCTGCGATCAGGCAGTTTGCCGAGTGGCAGACGTTTTAGATATTCCTGAGAAGGGGCAAGCAATAAAAGATTACGCAGGTTGTGCCTGTTTGCTTTGCGCCATGGCAGGCCTTTATCGAACCAGCCGGGGATGATGCGGGTGCTGAAATGTGGGTAGAGGACAATATCATTGTTGGCGTAGGGCAGGTCTAGATGATAGTCGATCAGGCCTCCGTCTCTAAAACTACCGTTGCCGACTCCGGGGATTTCGTTAATGGCTTGCATGACCAATGGGATGGAGCCAGAGGCCAGCAGAGCTTGACGGAGATTGCCCGGTGTCAGGGGATGATGGCGCGTTGCAAAGTCATGATCCGTCTTTAGCAGAGGTAGGCTGCGGGGATCATGCATCACGATGCGTTGAAAATGTTTGCTTAGGTATTGTCGATTGAGCAGGTTTGCTCCAATGACCCTGCTGAGCCCCAGTGCCAGCTTGCCTTTGTGATCATGGCTGAGCAGGCCATGGCTGTTGACCAGCAAGATATTCAAGCGATAGTGAGGATTAGCCAGTATCTGAGCTTCTCGTCCTTGCAGAAGCTGTTCGAGCATGATGCGACAGCTTTGACTGATTGACTGCATGCTTGAGCCGCGCGGGAAGTGCTGCTGTGTATACAGCTCACCTAACAAACGGATGCCTGTTGTCGGATCAGGCAGGCATGCACAAGCCATTCTCCAGGCGCCAATTGACGAACCGATCAGTTGCCGTTCGCGGGGTTGCTGGTTGAACCAATGGCCGAACAGGGCGAGATCAAGTCCTTGCAAGCCCAGTCCTTTAGGGCCTCCCGCGGCACCAGGGATGATGCCCACATCTAGCGGCTTTAGCCCCTTCTGCCTGATGTGGCTGAGTGCTTGTTGGCCTGCGCGTAGTTCCAGGCTTGCATAGGGAATATGGATGGCAACCATGGGCTCTCCTCGACGGACTGCGGATTATAAGAGCCATCCAGCGCAGGCCAAGGTGTAGTAGTGAGCTGAATAGAACATCATGCGCTGTCATTAAGATTCATTTCAGCCAGGGCTGTTATGCTGGCTTGGCAGACTCTTTATGGGAGCAACCGTGAACAAGTTAGTGCTATGTATTCTTGCCGTATCGCTCAGTGGTGCAGTCGTAGCTCGTGATATCGATCAGGATGAAGCGCTACGCCTGCGCGAAAGCGGCGCGATCCTGCCGCTGGAGCAGTTGTTGAACAGGGCGCTGCAGCGTTATCCCCTGGCGAGTCTGCTTGAAGCTGAGTTGGAGGAGGAGCACGGGCGCTTGTTGTACGAGGTAGAGTTGCTGCTGCCTTCCGGCGAAGTGCGTGAGCTGGAAATCGATGCGCGCGATGGGCGGATTCTCAAGGATGAGGTGGACTGATGCGTTTGTTGCTGGTTGAAGATCATGTGCCGCTCGCGGATGAACTATTGGCTGACTTGGGGCGTCAAGGTTATGCCGTAGACTGGTTGGCGGATGGTCGTGACGCACTCTGGCAGGGCCAGCACGAACCTTATGATCTGATTGTCCTGGATTTAGGTCTTCCGGGGATGCCTGGGCTTCAGGTATTGCGCGAGTGGCGTGCGGCTGGGTTGACGACTCCTGTACTGGTTCTTACGGCGCGTGCTTCGTGGGCGGAGCGTGTTGATGGTTTGAAAGCGGGGGCTGATGACTATCTGTGTAAACCGTTTCACCCTGAGGAGCTTGCTCTGCGCATTCAGGCGCTGTTGCGGCGAGCGCATGGCCTTGCGGTTCAGGCGCACTTGGATGTTCAAGGTGTTGTGCTTGATGAGGCTCGCCAGGCGGTCTTGCGCGGCGATGAAGTCGTTCAGTTGACGGCAGCCGAATTTCGTTTGTTGCGCTACTTCATGCTGCATCCAGGTCAATTGCTTTCCAAGAGCCAACTCAACGAGCATTTGTATGACGGTGAAAGTGAGCGTGAGTCCAACGTCATTGAGGTGCATGTCAAGCGTTTACGAGACAAGCTGGGTCGTGAACTCATCGAGACACGGCGCGGCCAGGGCTATCGCTTTCTGGGGCTGGCAAAGTGATTTCGCTGCAGCGTCGCTTGAGCATTGCCCTGGCGGGAATTCTCCTTGTGGCTGGCTTGTTGCTGATCAAAAGCAGCTTGTGGCTGTTCGACAGCGCCATGCGCCATTACTTGCAGAACGATTTGCGAGATGAGGCACAAAGCCTGCTCGGCGCAGTGCGCGAAGGGCATCTAGGGTTGCTGCTGGATGATCGGCGAATTGATCCATCTTTCCAGCGACCTTATTCGGGGCGCTATTTTCGTATTGATTTTGCTGACACCACCTGGCGATCGCGCTCGCTGTGGGATGCGCAGTTGGCGGTTGCGCAGCAGCCTGCTATGCAGCCGGAGCTTGTCGACGGACCGCAACAACAGCGTCTGCTGGTTTGGCGGGGTGATTATCAGCGCTTCGGTCAATCGCTAGTAATTACCGTGGCTCAGGACTATACCCCGGTCCTGTATAACTTGCGGCGCGTGCAATGGCTGTTTGCCGCGATCGGCGGGATGACCTTGCTGTTGGTATTGTGTCTGCAGCGCTGGGCCGTGCAGCGTGCTTTACGCCCCTTGGAGCAGGTGCGTGGCCAGGTGCGGCAGTTGCAAAAGGGGCAGCGTACCCAGTTGCACGATCAGGTCCCGGTGGAGTTGCTACCGCTTGTGCAGCAGGTCAATGACTTGTTGCGGCAGACCGAGCAAAGCTTGCAACGCTCGCGGACGGCGTTGGGTAATCTGGGCCATGCGCTGAAGACGCCACTGGCCGTGCTGTTCAACTTGCTACATCGTCAGCCGTTGGTCCAGGAGCCCATGCTGCAGGCCGAACTGCGTGAGCACCTGCAGCAGATAGAACAGCGCATGGCGCGCGAACTGGGGCGGGCACGACTGGCAGGAGATGTATTGCCGGGGGCTCATTTTGATTGTGCGGCCGAGCTACCTGCCTTGCTGGACACGCTGCGTATGGTGCATGGGCAACGGGTTCAATTGGCTTGGCAAGCCCCTCAGGGTTTGCGTGTGGCCGTTGATCGGGAGGACTTGTTAGAGCTACTGGGCAACCTGCTCGATAATGCTTGCAAATGGGCGCGACAGCGCGTCGAGTTAAGCCTGACACCGGGCGTTGATGCGCTACTGATCTGTGTGGATGATGATGGTCCAGGGATTGCCGAAGACAAGCGTGCCGAGGTGCTCGGACGAGGTAATCGACTGGACGAGCAGGTGGCAGGCCATGGTCTGGGTTTGGCCATCGTGCGGGATATTGCGGAAAGCTGGGGAGCTTCCCTGCAGCTGCTGGATAGTCCTTTAGGCGGGTTGCAGGTGCGCCTGGCCATTCCGTCGCGGCGCACCTGAAGGCCATTAGACGCGAAACTGATCCATCAAAGCCTGCTGCTGGCTGGCCAGCTGGTTCAGATCCTGGCTGACCTGTGCCGACTCACGAGCCTGCCCGCTGATGCTTTCCGTGACATCGCGGATCGACGCCACATTGCGGTTGATCTCTTCGGCTACCGAGCTTTGCTCTTCAGCGGCACTGGCAATCTGTAGGTTCATGTCGCTGATCACGGTGACGGCCTGGTTGATGCGTTGCAAGGCCGCGACAGCTTGTTCGACCTGGCCGACGCTGCCCTGTGCCTGGCGATGACTGCTGTGCATGGAGCTGACCACATCACGCGTACCACTTTGCAGCCCCTCGATGACCTGGCGTATTTCTTCAACGGAGTCCTGGGTACGCTTGGCAAGATTGCGCACCTCGTCGGCGACCACGGCAAAGCCGCGACCCGCTTCGCCCGCGCGGGCGGCTTCGATGGCCGCATTGAGCGCCAGCAGGTTGGTCTGCTCCGCTATCGAGCGGATGACTTCCAGTACGCTGCCAATTTTCTCGCTGCTGCCAGCCAAGGCTTCTACTTCCTGCATGGCATCGTTGAGTTCACAGGACAGTTGCTCAATGCTCAGTGTGGTTTTGTTAATGACCTGCATTCCTTCAGCGCAGGCCTGGTCGGCACCGCGTGCTGCATGGGCGGCCTGAGCGGCGCTTTGTGCCACATCCTGGGCTGTGGCACTCATTTCATGGAATGCCGTGGCAACCTGGTCGACTTCGCGGTACTGCTGCTGCATGCCGGCACTGGTCTGGCTGGCAATCTGGGCTGAGCGATCAGCCGTCTCGCGGGCTTGCAGTACAGTACCTTTGACTTCTGCGACGATCGGTTGCAGCTTGTCGAGGAAGCGATTGAACCAGCTGGCCAGTTCACCCAGTTCGTCGTTGCGAGGATATTGCAGACGTTGCGTCAGGTCGCCTTCGCCACTGGCGATATCGCGCAACATGGCGGCGACTCCGCGAATTGGCCGGCTGACACCTCGTGCGGTAAGCCACACCAGCAGAAGGCCAAGGAAGCCGGCTGCCAACCCAAGCAGCAGGGAAACCCAGGTGTTGCGGACAGTCAGGCTGTCCATGGATTGTTTGAGCTGAAGTGCCGGGGCAAGGAGGACAGGCTCCGGAACTTCCAGGAGAACTCCCCAACTTTGGCTGTCAGCAACCGCCTGCAAAGGCACCAGTACCTGTAACCAGCCATTCTCTTGCAGGCTGTCTTGGCGTCGGGACTGCATCAGTTCGAGCAGTGTGCGCTGTTGATTGGGGAATGCTTGTTCCAGCTTGTTGCCGAGTAAGGTGCCATCGCGGGTATGTCCAGCCAAAAGGCCTGCTGGGCTGATGATGCTGACGTGGCCTTGGCCATCGAACAGGCCGCGTTGGGCGGTCAGACTAAGTGCCTGCAAACTGGCCAGGCTGATATCTACGCCGACAACGCCGATAACCTGGCCGCTCTCCACGAGAGGGAAGGCGATACTGGTCATCAATACCTTAACGCCGTTGGTGTCATCGATATAGGGATCCAGCAGGCAAGGTTTGCGGCTGCTTAGCGGGCAGCTGTACCAGGCGTTATAAGGGGCGCCGCTCAAGCCTGGCGTGGTGTCGTTGAGCGAATCTTCTTGCATGGCGCTGAGCTCTAGCTCGCCCTGGGCATTTTGTGCCCAGTAGGGGGAGTAACGCCCCTGAGCGTTACTGCCAAGAGACTCTTGCCCGGCAAACAACGCATCTTCACCATCCAGGCCATTGTTCACGAACGCCGCATAAATGCCCAGCAGGCTGGGTTTGGCCTCCAAGGCCTGACGGATGTGTGCGGTAAGCTCCGCGCGCAATTCTGCGGATGAGGCCTGACGTTTGCCGGCCTGCTGCCGGAGCAGCAACACTTCCCTGGCGACGGCCTCGCCATAGCCATAAGCCTCGGCAAAGTAGCGTTGTACCTGCAGTGCTTCGGCTTCTCCGCGGGCGGTCAGGCGTAGTTGTGCTGCCTCCTGAAGCATCTCTGTGCTGGAGCGGCTGACCAAGCTGGCATTGCGCGAGGCCTGGGTGACAGACGCCACCACCAACAAGCTGACGATCAGTAGCAGGCACAGACCGGCTAGCAGGGTAATACGTAGCTGAATGGATAGACGGTTGAAGAGCATGGGAAGGGCCTTCTGTTCATTTACGGCTAGGGATGCTATCGGCGCGCCTCGTATAAAGCTTGAGAGGCACAGGCACCGTGTCGCCGTTCCCTGGCTCTGCAGTGAGTGTTTTCCTGCAGTTGCTGTGCCATAGATAGCATTGAATGCTGCACATCGTGTTTTTTATTTGAAACGCCTGTTTTGACAGCCTGGACAGCTTTCGGCAAAGTGCGCGGCTTGCGTGCTCTCTGCCTGGGTGCGATCAATTTCCGTGGAGAAGGTGAATGAATGCAGTAGTGGCTGCAGTCGCCGTGATGTTGCTGCTCAGCCTGTGCCGGGTGCACGTGGTGGTAGCCTTGATCATTGGCGCGCTGGTGGGCGGATTATTGGGCGGGCTGGGTGTTGAGGGGGCTCTGGCTGCCTTCAATAAAGGCTTGGGTGGTGGTGCCACGGTGGCCTTGTCCTATGCGCTGCTGGGGGCTTTTGCGGTGGCTATTGCCAAGTCGGGGCTGGCTCATGCATTGGCTGATAAGGCGTTGGCGCTTGTTGGCCGTCAACAGGGCGAGGGTGGTGCGGTCAAGTGGTTGATGATTGTGCTGCTGCTAGCGGTAGCCGTGGCTTCGCAGAATATCCTGCCGATTCACATTGCTTTCATTCCTCTACTGGTGCCGCCGCTGCTGTATGTACTGAGCCGTTTGCAACTGGATCGCCGGTTAATTGCCTGTGTGCTCGCCTTTGGCCTGATCACACCTTACATGTTCCTGCCGGTAGGTTTTGGCAGCATCTTTCTGAATGACATTCTGCTGGCCAATGTCGCCAAGGCCGGTGTGGATGTCAGCGGGGTGAGCGTGACCCAGGCAATGCTGATTCCTGCCTTGGGCATGCTGTTCGGTCTGCTGGTGGCGGTGTTCTTCAGTTACCGCGGCAAGCGCAGCTACGATCTGTCGCGGGTGGCCGAGACCGAGCAGGTCAGTGCGCACTATAGCCCGTTGAGCCTACTGGTAGCGGGGCTGGCCGTGGCTGCTGCGTTTGTCATCCAGCTTTGGCTGGACTCGATGATCATCGGTGCTCTGGCGGGCTTTGTGATCTTCTCGGTTTCCGGTGTGGTGCGCTGGAAGGAAGCCGATGATCTATTTACGGAAGGCATGAAAATGATGGCCATGATTGGCTTCATCATGATTGCCGCAGCCGGCTTTGCAGAGGTAATGAAGGCGACTGGGCAAGTGCAGACGCTGGTGGATGCCTCGTCTTCCGCCATTGGTAATAGCAAGGCCATCGGTGCGTTGCTGATGCTGTTGGTGGGGTTGCTGGTGACCATGGGGATCGGTTCGTCTTTTTCCACGGTGCCGATCATCGCCGCGATCTTCGTGCCGCTTGGCGTACAGCTGGGCTTTAGCCCGCTGGCGATTGTGGCCTTGGTGGGTACCGCGGGTGCGCTCGGCGACGCGGGTTCGCCGGCGTCGGACTCAACCCTGGGGCCCACCGCTGGCTTGAATGCCGACGGCCAGCACAACCATATCTGGGATACCGTGGTACCCACCTTCCTGCATTACAACCTGCCCTTGCTGGCTTTTGGCTGGTTGGCGGCGATGGTTCTGTAACAGCGAAGCGTGTCTAGAGAAAGCCGCGCGCTTGTCGTGCGGCTTTTTTGTGCGGGGCGCCCTTTTCTGGCGCACTGTTGTGCTCGGTTAGGTTTAAACTGTACCGATAGTTTTTTGGTTGTTTGCGTTACTGTATCGGTCCAATCACAGGGAGTTCGCGCCGATGTCCAATCTGTTGCTCTACCAGCGTATCGCTCAGCAACTGGCGGAGGATATTCGGCGAGGCGTTTATCAACCCGGTGAGAAGGTACCTTCGGTGCGCAAGCTCAGTGCTCAGCTGAGTGTCAGCCATGCCACGGTATTGCAGGCCTATGCCAACCTGGAAGACCAGGGCCTGATTCGTGCGCGTCCCCAGTCGGGCTACTACGTACACCAGACCCCGGCACTCACGGCCGCCACCCCGGAAATCGCCAAGGTTGAGCGGCCAGGCCTGGTGACACGCAGCAGCATCATCAATCAGGTGCTGACGGAGTCGCGCCGCGAGGGGGTATTTCCGTTGGGCGCGGCGGTGCCGCATGTCGACTACCTGCCGGTGCGTGCGCTGCAGCAGCAGTTGGCCCGGGTCAGCCGTTTCCATGCGCCGCGTGCCTTTGGTTATATGTTCAGCCCTGGGTTTGAACCCTTGCGGCGGCAAGTGGCTATTCGCATGCGTGATGCCGGCGTGGTCATAGACCCCAGCGAAGTGGTGATCACCAGTGGTTGTGTCGACGCACTGCAGATGTCATTGCGTGTACTGACCCGTCCCGGTGATCTGATAGCCGCAGAATCGCCTACTTATTATGGATTGCTGCAACTTGCGGATTTGCTGGGGCTGAAGGTCATCGAGATACCCAGTGATCCCAACGAAGGAATCAGTCTGGAGGCGCTGCAGTTGGCGGCTAGCCAGTGGCCGATCAAGGCGGTGGTGCTCACTGCACGCATCAGTAATCCCTTGGGGGGGAGTATCCCGGAGGCACGTCAGAAGCAGTTGCTCAAGCTGGCGGGACAGTTTGCCATGCCGATCATCGAGGATGACATCCAGGGTGAACTGATGTTCGACAGCGGCCGGCTCAAGGCGCTCAAGGCCCATGACCAGCAGGGGCAGGTTATCTATTGCTCGAGCTTCTCGAAAACCCTGTCGCCTGGGGCGCGCATTGGCTGGATCATCGCCGGCAAGTACCAGGCGGATATTGAGCGGCTGCAAACCTTCAGTACCTATTCGGCCTGCAGCGTCACCCAGATGGGTATTGCCGCCTATCTGGAAAATGGCGGCTACGACCGTCATTTGCGGCATATCCGCCAAGAGTATCGGAAAAATCTCACGGCTTACCAGCTGGCCGTGCAGCAGCATTTCCCAGAGGGCACGCAGATGTCACGCCCGTTGGGTGGGTTTATCCTGTGGGTCAGCTTGCCGGCACGGGTCAATACCCAGCAGTTGCACATGCGCGCCCTACAGCAGGGCATCAGCATTGCCCCGGGGATGATTTTCAGCAATACCGAGCAGTTCAATCACTGCTTGCGGCTGACTTGCGGCATTCCCTGGAACCGCGAGGCCGAGCGGGCGATCATGGCGCTTGGCCTGTTGGCGCGCCAGCTGTGCCAGGAATCGCCGGCGAGCGAGATGCCTTAGGCACCACTGACCAGTACATCGCAGCGTGCACTGTTGAGTACATAACGGCTGACACTACCCAGCAGCAACTCCTGTAGGGCGCCCTGGCCCTGCTTGCCCAGTACGATCAGGTCGCAGTCTTCCAGTTCGGCCTGCTCGAGGATCAGCTGGCCAGCATCGCCATGCAGTACCTTGCTGCGCAGGGGGTTAGCGGAATCAGCCTGGGCGCACAGTTGCAGCATGCGTTGCTCGGCATCCGCGCGCGTGGCCTGGGCATAGCGCTGCAGGGTAGCTTCGTCGACGCCGGCGAAACGCAGTTTGCCTTCGAACGGTGCTTCGAAAGCATGGAGCAGTATCAGCTCGGCGCCTGGAGCCAAGCGCTGGGCCAAGTGCAGCGCCTGGCTGGACCAAGGGGAGAAATCAACGGCCAGCAAGACGCGTTGGTAGGCCCGTTGCACGGGCTGGCGTACGACCAGTAAAGGCTCACGGCAGTGATTGAGGAGGCGGGCAGCGGTACTCCCCAGCAGTAGGTGGCGCAAGGCATTTTCCCCTTGTGCGCCGAGCACCAGGAGGTCGCAGGGGTGCTGCTGCAGATGTTCCAGCAAGCTGCCGACCACACTGCCGTGCAGCACGTGGCACTCAACCCGTTGGCTCTGGCCCTGATCGAGCTGTTCCGCGAGGTTTTGCAGGCGCTGGCGGGCATCGCCATGCAGTTGCTCCTGCAGCAGGTCGCCCTCCTGACCGAGCAGCTCTTGCAGGCGTTGCAGCAGACTTTGATTAAGCACTTGCAATAGCTGTAGCGGGCTGTGCTCCAGGGCTGCCAGGGCAAAGGCGCGAGCGACAGCAAAATTGCCCTGCGGAGAATGATCGGTGGCGGCGAATATATGTAGGGCATTGCTCATGGACGTTGCTCCTGCGGGGCCATGGCCTGGCCAAGGTGATTGACGACGATTTCCACGGCATCGCGGAAGGGGTGGAACAGTTGTACGTTGGGCAGGCAGGCCAGTTCCCTGGCTTGCTGTTCGTCACGCACGGCGATAGCGATCTTTCCGGGATGTTGATGCTGTTCCAGAGCATGCAGCAAGGCACGGTTGGAGGCTAAATCAGGCAAGGTGCTGATCGCCCAGCTATGTCGGCCAAGCGGTAGGCTGGCGAGGAAGTCGACATCCTGACTATCGCCAAAGCTGACTGGCAGGCCCAGGCGGCGCTGTTGGCTGACTATTTCCGGATCAAAATCCACCCCATGCACGGCGTAGCCATTTTCCTGTAGGCGTTGCGCCAGATGACTACCGTAGCGACCCAGGCCAAAGATCATGACCTGCGCCTGGCGGCTTTCTTGCGGATCATTTTCCAGGGCCAGCTCGCGGAACGGCTGGCGTCGCTCGAATACCCTGAGCAGAGGGGCCAGGCGCTCATACAGCGGTTGCGAGTAAAGAATCATGTAGGTCGACAGGGTGATGGTGATGATGCCAACCAGCGTGGTCAGACCCAGCGCCGACATACCGACATGACCGAGGCTGATGCCCATGGCCACGAATACGATGGAAAACTCGCTGATTTGCGCCACCGTCAGACCCGCGAGCAGGCCGGTGCGTCGGCGATAGCCCATGTAGCCCATGATGGCCATGACGATCAACGGGTTGCCAATCAACACGAACAGCGACAGCAGCAGTGCCGGGATCACCTCGCCACCCAGGGTCGAGAACTCCAGCTTGGCTCCCAGATCAATGAAAAAGAACAGCAGGAGGAAGTCACGTATGCCGGTGAGTCGCGCACCGATCGCTTCGCGAAAGGGCGTTGAGGCTAATGAGAAACCGGCCATGAAGGCGCCTGCTTCCTTGGAAAAGCCTGCCCATTCCCCGATGGCAGCCAGTCCTACCCCCCAGGCGATGGCAAACAGCAGGAGCAGTTCCTGGGAGCGGGCGATGCTGGCGAGCAGGCGCGGGAGGATCCAGCGCATCAGCACGTACAGCAAGGCGATGGCGACGGCGATACGCAGCAGCATATTCAACAGGACCTCGCCGCCGGCCAGTTCGCCGCCACTGTCGCGCAGCGCGCTCATGACCATCATCGCCAGCACCACGGCAAGGTCCTGAACTATCAGGAAACCTACGGCGATACGCCCATGCAGTGAATCCAGCTCGCGTTTGTCGGAGAGCAGCTTGACCACGATGATGGTGCTGGAGAACGTCAGGGCCACGGCCACGTAAAGCGCCTCCATCAAGCCCTTGCCCAGTGCCAGGATGATCAGAAAGCCGATGGCGATGGTGAACGCCAGTTGCCCCAGGCCCGTAGCCAGGGCTACCGGACCGATATGGCGTACATGGCTGATATCCAGCTTCAGGCCGACGACGAATAGCAGTACGGCTACCCCCATCTGTGCGAGCAGGTCGATCTGGTCGTGCGCCTGTACCAGGCCGAAGAAGCTGGGGCCAGCGAGAATGCCCACCAGCATGTAGGCAATCAGCACGGGTTGGCGCAGTTTGATGGCCAGCAAACCGGCAGCCGCCGTTAGCCCGAGCAAGCTGGCCATTTCCATAAAGGGCCCGGTGGCCAGATTGGGATCGCTCATGGGGTGCCTCGGTAATCAGGATAAAACGATGCTAGCGCTGAGGAGGTGCCAGGTCTTGATCTGCCGCAGACCTCTGTCTCGCGTGCATTGTTCAAGTGTTACCAGGCTTTGCAGGCTTGAAGTGTGATCGGCTGCCGCCTGCGGTGCTTTGCAGGGAGAGGGCTGCTCTTTAGGATGTGTGCGCCTTATCTCTGCAGGGAAGCAAAATGAGCCAGCCGTCTGCTGAAACCGAGTCCTTGTCCCTGCTGATGTGGCAACTGTTGCTGGCGTTGGCGCGATTGCTGTTGCCACTGCTGCTCGTGGCCATCCTGCCATTGAGCTGGGGCCTGTTGCTGGAGGCACTGCTGCTGGCCGTGCTGCTGCTGAGCGGGCGCCGTTGGCCCGCTGTAGGCAGGCAGCTCAGTGCGCTGCTTTGTGGTTGTGTGCTGGGGACGGCATTTGCCATTGGTCGCTGCATAGCGTCCGATTGGTCGATTCTCCTGTCGGTGCTCTGGGTGCTGCTGGCGCTGGCCGGTATCGGCAGCCTGGAGCGGCATCTGGGGCTCAAGGTGGAGGAGGAGGGGGACTTGCGTGCCGAGCATGATCCCCACGCGGGCGAGGCAGGTCATAGCGCCTGGGGCGGCGAAGAGCCCAGGCATACGCCAGAGGGGCAGGCTATTCGTTACCTCTCCTGGGGGGAGATTGCCATGGGCGGGCCGGTGTATGTCGACTGCCTGATGCCCGATGGCGTGCTGCTCGAAGGCATCGGCAGCGGTAGCTGCTTTTCCGATGATGGTCGTTATTTCCTCGCCCCTTTGCCCTCACGAAATGCCTGGGGGTTGCTGCTGCTGGATCGCCAGCAGCGCTGTGTGTATCGCTGCCAGCCGGAACAGACGCCCTGGCAGATCAGTGGCTGCGATGGCCAATGGATTCGTGGCCAGTACAGCCCGTTGGGAGCCAACCAGGCCGTGCAGCTTGCGCTGGATGAGGTACTGGCCCGCGCGCAATGCGTGGCGTTGGTGGCGATTGCCGATCTGTGGCTGGAGCCGCGCTGGCAGGCGCAGCTCGACAACGCCCCACGACGTTGGCCCGGCTTGCCGAGCGGGCTGGCAGCGCATGGCCGCCCGTTTCTGCCGGAAAGCCTGCAGGCGCTGGAAGACCCGTTGCGCCCGCTGCGTTATCCCGAATACCAATTGTGGTTGGGGGAGCAGGCCACGGGGTTGCTGCTGGGTGAGGATGCGTCGCCGCGCTGGGATGGCCAGTGGCTGGCCTGCCAGGCGCGTCCGCTGGAGCAGCCTGAGGCCGCCTGGAGTTATTGGCTGGGTGCTCCGCAGCAGGCTTGGCGCGATCTTGGCCGGCCGCAATTGGCTGAGCAAGAGCGCCTGGCGTTGTACCCTGGGGCGATTCGTGGCATTGAAAACGGCCAGCTATGGATCGACGTCGAACTGGGTTCGCCCTTGCCGAATCGGGGGGAATACGGCGAACAGTTAAGCGATTACCTAAGCACTGTCGAGACCAAGCGTGGCCACGATGTCTGGGGACGTATTCGGCCCGGTGAGTGTGCGCCGACCTGCCTTGAGGTGCTCTGGCCGGGGGATGGGCAACGGCAGCGCTTGCGCTCACAGGTCTTGTCGGGGCAACGCCACCTGCTGTTCGATGAGGTGGCTCGTGAACAGGGTTGGCCCGCGTATGCACTGAGCCTTGACGGTCAGGTGGTGCAAGGACAATGGCAGTTGGAGCATCGCCTATCCAGCGACCAGCGCTGGGTAGCCTTGCTGCCGGCTTGTGCCGCGCCGGCATTGGCTGAGCAGGTGCAGGTGCTGGAGCTGGCCTCAGGGCGCCTGCTGGCCAGTCCGCCCCTGCTGGTCGAGCGTTTGCGCGATTTTCATGACGGTGTTCTGGAGGTCGTTACCCTGCAGGGATTATGCAGCGAGGGCTTCCAGCCTCATCCCCTGTATATGGCTGATCAGCCCGCCCCTCCAGCTGGCGAAGCCGCGCGCTATTACCTGGAGCGCGGTTATGGGCGGGCCTGCCATCGCCTGCAGCGTCTGCACTGCCGTGATGAGGGGCTGCAACTGCAGGCGGAGTGGCGTCTGGTCAGTCGACCGCAGGCAGTCAATGCCGATGGTGATTTCATCTTGCCGGCGCCCGGCGGGCAGGATGCTGCGTGGCTGCGTGGCTGCGAAACCGAGTACCCGGATAACTGGCTGCGTGAGCAGTGCGCGCGTCGCGATGGCTATGTACTGACCGCTTCCGGTTGTGCGCTGTTTGGTGTCACCCCCAGCATGGCCTGGGATGCGTCGGGCCGTTACCTGTTGTTGACCCATCAGCGTGGTTGGGATGATCCGCACAACGATGATCCTAACCATTCCCGGCAGTGGTTGCTGTGGCTGCTGGATACCCAGCAGCGCAGTCTGCGGCGCCGACCGGGATCGATAGGCGGCATGCCGCGTATTGACAAGACAGACGCGCAGGGCTGGCAAGTGCGGGTGTTTGAAGCGGATTGGGATTGTCCCGAAGATGCCGGGAGGCTCTGTCGGGTAAGCCTTGAGGAGCTATTGGCGTTGCCGGCAGAGCAGCTTGAGCCGCGCGGTGAACGTTGGCACCTGCCCGGGGAGCAGCGCCCCGTGCAGCACTGGCAGGCTTTTGAGCTCGCGCAACTGGCAGCCTGGCGCCGTTGAAGGGGCTTGCGGGCGCTGTGCAGGCAAGCCAGCATAGTAGCCATGTACAAAGTCTCCCTGTTAATTGCCTTGCTGTTGCTGGCGGCCTGTGAGCAGCCTGCTCAACCCGTTGCGACGCAGACAGCGTCCGTTGCGTCGGTGCCTGCTGCGGCCTCCGTGCTAGAAGCAGCGCCTGCTCAGGGCGCGCCGCATCCCGCCCGTGAGGCGGTTACCGCGGCGCTGCCGGGCAAGCCGCCAGCGCCGCAGAAAGCACCGGCTCCGCGTGTGCTGGCGCCGCCAGTCGCCCCGCTTGACCTCAGCCTGCCGGCAGAACTGCTGGAGCATTGGCAGTACGCCGAAGAGCCGATCGTAGTCGAACGCCTGCTGCCGCCGTTGTTTCAGGAGCAGGCGGCTCCGGCGCCCTTCCAGCTAAGTGGTCAGTTGATCACCCATGATCGGCTGCGTGCCGACGATGGTACGCGGGTAGAGGACGAGGGCTTTCTCGACAAGATTGACGGCGCCCAGCTGAATTTTGAACTCCGTCACTGAGCAGCCGTGCTCGGCCAGTCGCTTTACTTCAGGCGTCGCTCGACGCCTTTCTCGACGAGAATCTTGGCGGAGATCTCTTCTACCGAGAAATGCGTGGAATTGATGTAGGCGATGTTTTCCTTGCGGAACAGGTTCTCCACCTCGCGCACTTCGAACTCGCACTGGGCGAAGCTGGCATAGCGGCTGTTGGGTTTGCGTTCGTGGCGAATCGCCGCCAGCCGGTCGGAGTCGATGGTCAGGCCGAACAGCTTGTGTTTGTGTGGCTTGAGTGCAGCGGGCAGCTGCAGGCGCTCCATATCATCCTCGGTGAGCGGGTAATTGGCTGCACGAATGCCGTACTGCATGGCCATGTACAGACAAGTCGGTGTCTTGCCGCAGCGCGATACGCCGACCAGAATCAGGTCGGCCTTGTCGTAGTGATGGGTGCGCCCGCCGTCGTCGTTGTCCAGTGCGAAGTTCACCGCATCGATGCGCTCCATGTAGTTGGCGTTGGCGCTGATCGAGTGCGACTTACCGACGGTATAGGAGGACTGCGCCCCCAGCTCTTGTTCCAGCGGGGCGAGGAACGAGGCAAAAATGTCAATCATGAAGCCTTCCGAGCCGGCCACGATCTCGCGAATATCCTGATTGACGATGGTGTCGAAGATGATCGGCCGGTAGCCATCGTTGGCGGCGGCCTGGTTGATTTGCTGTACCATGCTGCGGGCTTTTTCTGGCGTATCCACATAAGGACGCACCAGCTTGCTGAACTGAATGTTCTCGAACTGTGCCAGCAGGCTTTGGCCAAGGGTTTCTGCAGTAATGCCCGTGCCGTCGGAGATGAAGAAAGCGGTTCGTTTCATTTGCAGCAAAGGCCTTAAGTCAGGAACGATTCTTGGCTATGATAGGCGGCGTTTCCGCCTCTGTAGTGGCTGGCATTGTCGCCTACAGCACCGGCAGAATCCAGCGCAAGCGACCAGCTGTGGTGCTTGCAGGCTCCGGGAATATCCCAACAGACAGTGGAGAGATCACCTTGGTTGAGTACGTAGTGTCCCTCGATAAGCTCGGCGTCCACGATGTTGAGCATGTAGGGGGCAAGAACGCCTCCCTGGGCGAGATGATCAGTAACCTGGCTGGCGCCGGTGTGTCGGTGCCTGGCGGTTTCGCCACCACTGCCCAGGCCTACCGGGATTTCCTGGAGCAGAGCGGCCTGAACCAGCGTATCCATGATTTGCTGGATAGTCTTGATGTGGATGACGTCAATGCCCTGGCCAAGGCTGGTGCACAGATTCGCCAGTGGGTCATGGACGCCGAGTTCCCCGAAGCGCTTGATCAGCAGATTCGCCAGGCATTCGCGGAAATGAGTGCCGGCAACGAGAACATGGCGGTTGCTGTGCGCTCCTCGGCTACCGCCGAAGACCTGCCGGACGCTTCGTTCGCCGGGCAGCAGGAAACCTTCCTGAATATCCGCGGTGTGGACAACGTGATCCGCGCCGCCAAGGAGGTGTTCGCCTCCCTGTTCAATGACCGTGCCATTGCCTACCGTGTGCACCAGGGCTTCGACCACAAGCTGGTTGCGCTGTCCGCTGGTGTGCAGCGCATGGTCCGTTCGGAAACCGGTACGGCGGGTGTGATGTTCACCCTGGATACCGAGTCGGGTTTCCGTGATGTGGTGTTCATCACCGGCGCCTACGGCCTGGGTGAGACCGTGGTACAGGGGGCAGTGAATCCCGACGAGTTTTATGTGCACAAACCGACCCTGCAGGCTGGTCGTCCGGCGATTTTGCGCCGCAACCTGGGCAGCAAGGCGATCAAGATGGTCTACGGCGACGAAGCCAAGGCTGGTCGTTCGGTGAAAACCGTCGAGGTCGAGCGTGCCGAGCGTGCGCGCTTCTGCATCAGTGACGCTGAAGTGGCCGAGTTGGCCAAGCAGGCGCTGATCATCGAGCAGCACTATGGTCGTCCGATGGACATCGAGTGGGCCAAGGACGGTGACGACGGCAAGCTGTACATCGTTCAGGCACGTCCGGAAACCGTGAAGAGCCGCAGCAGCGGTAACGTCATGGAGCGCTACCTGCTCAAGGAGAAAGGCAAGGTACTGGTCGAAGGCCGTGCCATTGGCCAGCGTATCGGTGCCGGCCCGGTCAAGGTTATCCACGACGTCTCCGAAATGGACAAGGTGCAGCCGGGGGATGTGTTGGTCTCCGACATGACCGACCCGGATTGGGAACCGGTGATGAAGCGTGCCAGCGCCATTGTCACCAACCGTGGCGGGCGTACCTGTCACGCGGCCATCATCGCCCGTGAACTGGGCATTCCCGCTGTGGTGGGTTGTGGTAATGCCACGCAGGTGCTCAAGGATGGCATGGGCGTCACCGTCTCCTGTGCCGAGGGGGATACCGGCTTTATCTTCGAGGGCGAACTGGGCTTCGATATTCGCCAGAACTCCGTGGACGCCATGCCCGAGCTGCCGTTCAAGATCATGATGAACGTCGGTAACCCGGATCGTGCCTTCGACTTCGCCCAGCTGCCCAACGCCGGTGTCGGCCTGGCGCGCCTGGAGTTCATCATCAACCGGATGATCGGCGTGCACCCCAAGGCACTGCTGAACTTCGCCAGCCTGCCGGCGGAAATCAAGGAAAGCGTGGAGAAACGCATTGCCGGCTATGACGATCCGGTCAATTTCTATGTCGAGAAGCTGGTCGAAGGGGTCAGCACCCTGGCAGCGGCCTTCTGGCCGAAGAAGGTCATCGTGCGTCTCTCGGACTTCAAGTCCAACGAATACGCCAACCTGATCGGCGGCAAGCTCTACGAGCCGGAAGAAGAGAATCCGATGCTCGGCTTCCGTGGCGCCTCACGCTACATCAGCGAAAGCTTCCGCGACTGCTTCGAGCTGGAATGCCGCGCCATGAAAAAGGTGCGCAATGAAATGGGCCTGACCAATGTCGAGTTGATGGTGCCTTTCGTGCGTACTCTGGGCGAAGCGCAGCAGGTGGTCGAGCTGCTCGGCCACTATGGTCTCAAGCGAGGCGAGAATGGCCTGCGTGTGATCATGATGTGCGAGCTGCCTTCCAACGCGCTGATGGCTGACGAGTTCCTCGAATTCTTCGACGGCTTCTCGATCGGTTCCAACGACATGACCCAGCTGACCCTGGGCCTGGATCGTGACTCCGGAATCATTGCCCATCTGTTCGATGAGCGTAATCCAGCGGTGAAGAAACTGCTGTCCAATGCCATTCAGGCCTGCAAGAAAGCGGACAAGTACATCGGCATCTGCGGTCAGGGTCCTTCGGATCATCCGGACCTGGCCAAATGGTTGATGGAAGAGGGCATCGACAGCGTATCGCTCAATCCGGACTCGGTGCTGGACACCTGGTTCTTCCTCGCCGATCAGCCTGTCTGACAACTCCCCGTTACCGCTTCACCTGCCCGTCACAGGTGAAGCGGTGAGGCGGCATGCCGCATCCCTTCCTGTATCTGATCATGCAAAGTAGCAGTGCCCTGTTTCCTGTCGCCCTGCACAGCGCCGAGCTGCGTGGCGACCTGGCTGAAGATGTCTACCTGCTCAAGCCGGGCAATAGTCCCGACTCCAGCGTGACGCTGGCGCTGACCCGTGTTGGCCTGGCGGGTCAGCAAGCCTGCCGTGGCGAGCCCGTGGTGCTGCTGCATGGCAGTTTTTCCAATCGGCGTTTCTGGTTGTCGCCGCGTGGCATTGGCCTGGCGGCCTTCCTGGCGCGGGCCGGGCTGGATGTCTGGCTGGCCGAGATGCGCGGGCATGGCCTGTCGCCGCGTAACCGTGCCTATCGGCATAACTGTGTCGCTGATTATGTGCGTTATGACCTTCCGGCCATCGCCGCGTTCATCCATGAGCAGAACCCGCAGCCGGCGCACTGGCTAGGCCACTCGCTGGGTGGGGTCATCCTTGCCGCTGCACTGGGTGGGCATTACCTGAAAGCTGACGGCCTGCGTTCGGCTGCGCTGTTTGGCAGCCAGATCAGTCGGGTCTACTGGCCGCTCAAGGTGCCGCCTGTGGAGTGGGGCGGGCGCCTGTTGCTGGGGCGCTTCGATTACCTTTCCGGTCGACGCTTCAAGCGTGGCCCGGAAGACGAGCCCATCGGGCTGGTACTTGAGGCATTGCGCTGGCATGGCCTGTTTGGTCGTTTTGGCGACAGTCAGCGTGACTGGTGGGCCGGGCTGGCGGATGTCCAGCTGCCTGTATTGGCTGTGGCGGGCGAGTCCGATCATCAGGACCCGCCCTGGGCATGCCGCAAGTTGCTGGAGCAATTCGCCGGCCCCCAGCACTTCCTCACGCTGGGGCCGGCGGCAGGCTATCGGCATAGCTATGGACATGTCGACATGCTGGTCAGTCAGGCTGCCCGTGAGGAAGTCTGGCCGCTGGTGCTGCACTGGTTGCAAGAGGCAAGTCTGCCTGCCGTAACCCTATAGATCTCCTTGTCGCCGTAAAACGGGCAGGTTAGGGTTGCCCGGACGGATGAATCCTTCTTATCTAGCAGGAGCTAGCCATGCAATACGTTACCCCCGACCTGTGTGACGCCTACCCGGAACTGGTGCAGGTTGCTGAGCCCATGTTTGCCAATTTTGGTGGCCGTGATTCCTTTGGTGGACAGATCGTCACGGTCAAGTGTTTCGAGGACAATTCGCTGGTCAAGTCGCAGGCCGATGAGCCAGGCCACGGCAAGGTATTGGTGGTGGATGGTGGTGGCTCGCTGCGCCGTGCACTGCTCGGTGACATGATTGCCGAGAAAGCGGCGAAGAACGGCTGGGAAGGCATGTTGATCTATGGCTGCGTACGCGACGTCGATGTCCTGGCACAGACGGACCTGGGCGTTCAGGCCCTGGCCAGTCACCCGATGAAGACCGACAAGCGCGGCATCGGTGATCTGAATGTCGTGGTGAGCTTTGCCGGGCTGACCTTCAAGCCGGGTGACTACCTGTATGCCGACAACAATGGGGTGATCATTGCCCCGCAACCGCTGCAGATGCCCGAATAAATCGCCAGGGGGCTGCACATGGATGAGCAACAGTACGGCCTGGTGCATGCCCTGGTGCTGGACGGCCAGGGTGGCGCGCGTCAGCTCGCCCATGCCGAACTGGCTGGCCTGCAGCTGCAGGCGCAGGAAAGCCTCTGGCTACATTGGGATCGTGGACATCCTGGCGCTCAGCAATGGTTGCGCCAGTGCAGTGGGCTGAGTGCCTTTGCCTGCAACCTGCTGTTGGAAGAAAGCACCCGGCCACGCTTGCTGCCGTTGAGCGAAGAGCAATTGCTGCTGTTCCTGCGTGGCGTCAACCTCAATCCCGGCGCCGAGCCGGAAGACATGGTCAGCGTGCGGGTGTTCGTCGAGCCACAGCGCCTGCTTTCACTGCGTTTGCGGCCGCTGCGGGTGACCGAGAAGATCCTGGCTCAGCTGGCGGCCGGACAGGGGCCTTGCCATGTTTCCGACTTGTTGCTGGCCCTGGCGCGCGGACTCACCGAGCATGTCGATGAGTTACTGCTGGATCTGGGGGAGGCGGTCGATGATGAGGAGGAGCGCGTCGATGCCAGTGAGCAGTACCGCCCCAACCACGACCGTATGCAGCAGTTGCGCCGTCGCGCCGCGGCACTGCGGCGCTTCCTGGCGCCACAGCGTGAGCTGTATCAGATATTGCTGCGTAATCATCGTCCCTGGTTTGCCCCACAGGCCAGCGACTACTGGAACGAGTTGCACAACCAGTTGACTCGTCATCTGGAAGAGCTGGAACTGATGCGTGAGCGGATCAGCCTGATTCTCGAGTCCGAGCACCGGCGCATGAGCGAGCGTATGGGGCGCACCATGTACCTGCTGGGCATCATCACCGGATTTTTCCTGCCGCTGAGCTTTCTGACAGGCCTGCTTGGTATCAACGTGGGTGGCATTCCCGGCGCCGAGACTGAGTATGCCTTCTACGCCGTCTGTAGCCTGTTCGTTCTGCTGGCGCTGGGGCAGTGGTGGCTGTTCCGTCGCTTGCGCTGGTTGTGATGTGACCCTGGATGCGCGGCTCGCGTCTAGCCGACATAGTCTACGAGGTAACCATGCGCGATCCCTTTGAAGAGTCCCTGCGTGATTTGCTCAAATCATCGTCTGCTGTGCACGACGATAACGCCACCCTGGGGCGGGTACTCAAAACCGCCAATCGCCAGGTGGGTGCAGGCGATCTATTCAGCTTGCTGGGCCATGCGTTGCATGCGCTGATGCTCGGGCTCAATAGTGCCTCCAGTCATGCCATGCCGGTTAGCCGGCGCCCCCGTTACCGCACAAGAACTACACAGAAGGCAGAATAACAATGGAATTCGATCCCTGGACACAGAGCCTGGTCAACGCCATGAGCACCCTGTGGGGTGCGGTGGGCGCCTTCATTCCGCGCCTGTTTGGCGCCCTGGTGGTGGTGCTACTGGGCTTTATCGTGGCCAAATTGCTCGATACCCTGCTGTCCAAGCTGCTCGCCAAGTTGGGCCTTGATCGCCTGATGAGTGGTACCGGGCTGAACAAACTGTTGGCGCGGGTGGGCATTCAGGTGCCGGTTTCCACGCTGATTGGCAAGATCGTCTACTGGTTCGTGCTGCTGATCTTCCTGGTGTCGGCGGCCGAGTCGCTGGGCCTCGAGCGGGTCTCTGCGACGCTGGATGTCTTTGCCCTGTATCTGCCCAAGGTCTTCGGTGCCGCACTGGTGCTGTTGGCAGGGGTGCTGCTGGCGCAGTTGGCCAACAGTATTGTGCGTGGAGCCGCTGAAGGTGTGGGTCTTGACTACGCGCACAGCCTGGGACGTATCGCACAGAGCCTGGTGATCATTATCAGCATCTCGGTGGCGATTGGTCAGCTCGAAGTGAAGACCGACCTGCTCAACATGGTGATTGCCATCGTCCTGATCTCGGTAGGCTTGGCCGCGGCGCTGGCCCTAGGCCTGGGTAGTCGCCAGGTGGCAGGGCAGATCATTGCCGGTATCTATGTGCGTGAACTGTACAGCCTGGGGCAGGAAGTCCGTATTGGTGATATCGAGGGGCAGATCGAGGAAATCGGCACGGTCAAGACTCTGCTGCTGAGCAAGGATGGTGAACTGATTTCAGTGGCCAACCGTCTATTGCTCGAACAACAGGTGCGTAGCCACTAAGCTGTAGTGCGCCCGAGCTTATCCGCGTCAGTTGCTGCCTGTGCGTAGCCGCTGACCTTCGAACCGACTGCCGGCCCCATTTGTCTTGAATAACTCCCACTCGTCGCTGCGCTACGACCCCCGCGAGCTTTCCGATGAAGAGCTGGTGCAGCGTGCCCATGGCGAACTGTTCCATATTACACGCGCCTACGAAGAGCTGATGCGTCGCTACCAGCGCACCTTGTTCAACGTATGTGCGCGCTACCTGGGCAATGAGCGTGATGCTGACGATGTGTGCCAGGAAGTCATGCTCAAGGTGCTCTATGGCCTGAAGAATTTCGAGGGCAAGTCCAAGTTCAAAACCTGGTTGTACAGCATTACCTACAACGAGTGCATTACCCAGTATCGCAAGGAGCGTCGCAAACGGCGCCTGCTGGACGCACTGAGTTTGGACCCCCTGGAAGAGGCTTCCGAGGAAAAAATGCCGAAGGTTGAAGACAAGGCTGGCCTGGATCGTTGGCTGGTGCACGTCAATCCCATCGATCGGGAAATCCTTGTGTTGCGCTTTGTTGCCGAATTGGAGTTCCAGGAGATCGCCGACATCATGCACATGGGCTTGAGCGCCACGAAAATGCGCTACAAACGTGCGCTAGACCGCTTGCGGGAAAAATTCGCTGGTCAGGACGGCGATCTGGCAGAAAACTGATGGCGTGCCATTTATATGGCGAACGCCTCTGCTATAATGCTGTCGATTTTTGCGTGTGGGTCCTTGCAGATCCACATTCACCTACTGGGGATTTAACGGATGAAACTGAAAAACACCTTGCACCTCGTCATTGGCTCTCTGATTGCCGCTACCTCCATGGGCGCGCTGGCTCAAGGCCAAGGCGCTGTCGAGGTTGACGCTTTCGCCAAACGCTATTTCACCGACAGCAGCCGTGACCTGTCCGAAGGCAACCTGTTTGGCGGTACCATCGGCTACTACCTGACTGATGACGTTTCCCTGGGCCTGTCCTACGGTGAATACCACGACATTCGCTCGGAAAACGATACTGGCCGCAAGAACATCAAGGGCAACCTGGCTTCCCTGGATGCCACCTACCACTTCGGTAACCTGGGCGACGCCCTGCGTCCGTTCGTTTCTGCGGGTGTAGCTCACCAGAACATCAGCAACGTACCGGCGCGTACCGGTCGTGACCACAGCACCTTCGCCAATCTGGGTGCCGGCGTGAAGTACTTCTTCACTGAGAACGTCTTCGCCAAGGCCGGCGTCGACGCCGCTTACAACATCGACGCCAATGAAACCGAGTGGCTGGCGGGTGTTGGCTTCGGCGTGAACTTCGGCGGCTCCAGCAAGCCCGCTCCGGTTGTTGAGCCGGCTCCTGCCGTTGAGCCGGTGGCTGTTGCCGAGCCGGAGCAGGTTATTGAAACCGTACGTGTCGAGCTGGACGTCAAGTTCGATTTCGACAAGGCCAACGTCAAGCCGGAAAGCCAGGCTGACATCAAGGCCCTGGCCGATTTCATGAACCAGTACCCGCAGACCACCACCGTTGTGGAAGGTCACACCGATGCGCGTGGTACCGATGCCTACAACCAGAAGCTGTCCGAGCGTCGTGCCAACGCTGTTCGTGAAGTGCTGGTCAACCAGTACGGTGTCGATGCCAGCCGTGTCAACGCGGTAGGTTACGGTGAGTCCCGCCCGGTTGCTGACAACGCCAGCGATGCCGGTCGTGCGATCAACCGTCGCGTGGAAGCTGAAGTGGAAGCTCAGATCAAGCAGTAATCTGCGTGCTTCACTGAAAAAACCCGGCCAAGGCCGTAATGCTGTTCACTTAAGCGGAGCAGCCTTTCGATCCACTGGATAACGGGTCTTTGAGATCTTCACCGTCCTTGGTCTTGATGGCCTTGGACGGTGATCCAGAAACAGCCCACCGATTCCTGCTCTCAGCTCCGACAATCGTGTTCCTGTTGCTGAAATCGGGTTGGCCGCCGCCATCACGATCAATTGCACGGCGATGTATTGAGCTACTGGTTTGAAGCGGATGTCGCCCGGAGAGCGGCCGAAGGCGACGGCTGCCTGACCGGCTTCGCGGCGGATGATGTTGTAGGCCAACAACAAGCCCCAGACCTCCTGGTAGACCAGCTCCGTTACCTTGCTGCGCAGGGTCATCGCATTCTGCTGCAGAGAGCTTTTGATATCCCGGAAGCCCAGCTCGATCTCCCAGCGCTCCTGATACAGCTTGGCGATGGTCTTGGCGCTGTAAGTATCCGCAGGCAGCGAGGTGAGCACTGTCTTGATCTTGTCCTTCACGGCGTAGCTGACTTCACGTACCTCCCAGTGCGTCGGCAGGTCGGGGTTGCGCTTTCGTGCCTGTGCCGACACCTTCATGCGCAGCAAACGATCGCCCTTGCCGTAACGAGCGACTTCCTCGCCAACCAGCCCTTGGCGGGCCGGAATCAGCCAGTGCCGGCTTTCCCCTGCGGCGCCCAGGCGCAACAGCAAGTCGGCACTCCAGAAGCCCTTATCGAACAGCGTCACCGACTGATTGGGAATCTGCTGCATAAACTCATCGGCCAAGCGCATCTCACTGCGCCGGTAGGGACTCACCTGCGCATCCAGAATCAGGTGCGAGCGCACGTTCATCAGGGCTACCAGTCGCAGCATGGGAAACGGCGTCTGGCGCTCGGTGGAGGTATTGCCGGAGCCGAAATGCTCTCGGAGTTCAGGCGTGTCTGGGGTGCGCAGGAGTGCGCCATCCACGGCCAATACTTGCAGGCCCTGCCAGGTATCGCCCTCATAGCGCTCGCAACCCCACTGGTTACCCGTCTGACGAAACAGCCACTCAACCGGATCGGCACCCAATCGTTTACGCGCCTCGGTGACACCGCTTCGGGCCAGCAGGTCGTGAGAGGCCAGCCCCTGGGCACAGATATTCAGGCGTCGTGCGACCTCATGCACCGGCTCGTCACGGAACAAGGCCATGCCAAGCACCAGCCAGAGCACCTGATCGCTGGGCAGACGCCGCCGCCTTATGGTGGCCTGGGCGGACAAGTCCAGAGCGGATGCCACCCACTCGATCGGGATGTTTTGGGTGAAGGTGCTCAGATCCGAGAAGTTGAAC
Source organism: Pseudomonas fluvialis (assembly GCF_002835605.1). Classification (NCBI taxonomy): domain Bacteria; kingdom Pseudomonadati; phylum Pseudomonadota; class Gammaproteobacteria; order Pseudomonadales; family Pseudomonadaceae; genus Pseudomonas; species Pseudomonas fluvialis. The sequence goes on from NZ_PIYS01000010.1 coordinate 30,704, forward strand.
AGTTCACCTAAGTCGAGCAGTTGCTGTTGCAGAGACATAAAAAATCCGATGCCAGG
>NZ_PIYS01000010.1:30809-86280 GCF_002835605.1 Pseudomonas fluvialis
GGGCTTCCCCATGTGAGAGTAGGTCATCGTCAAGCACCTATACGAAACCCCAGCTTCGAAAGAGGCTGGGGTTTCTTCTTTGTGCGCGGGAAAAAGCTGCCAGGCTGACTTTCGGAAATATCCGGCCTACTAAAAAGCCACCCGTAGGTGGCTTTTTAGTTTGTTCAGCGTTTCAGCTGGGGCTGGGTAAGTTCTCGCGACGCTTGATGTACTTCCAGTCAGCTTCGTCGATGTAGATACCCGCAGGGCCGCTGCCGGCCTCGAGGTCAATGGCCACGTGCGCGCACACCTGCGGCTTGACCGAAGCGAGGATTGGTACGAAGCCCAGTTGCAGGCTGGTTTCAATCAGGGCCTGTTGGTTACGTTCATCAATGTCGGCTGCCTCGTCGAGATAGTAGGGCAGGCGTACCTTGCCGGCCTGCTCGCGATCCATGAGGTGCAGCAGCAGATACATATTGGTCAGCGCCTTGATGGTCATGGTCGTGCCGTTCGACGCCGCACCATCGATATCGGTATGGATGATCGGTTGTCCCCCCATCTTGGTGATCTCGAAGGCCAGTTCAAACAGATCCTTGAGACCCAGTTGGTTGCCATTCGCCGCGACCAGGCGGGCCAAGTATTCCTTGGCTTCCTCGTTGCGCGCATCCTGATCGGCTGACTGGCTGAGGTCGAAGACCGACAGGGTTTCGCCCTCCTCGTATTGCCCGGCACTGTGAATGATCTGGTCGATGTGCCGCAGGGCTTCCTTGTTGGGAGCCAGTACGATGCGGAAACTCTCCAGGTTGGAAACCTGGCGCCGGTTGATCTCGCGGTTGAACAGCGCCAACTGGTGTTCCAGATTGTCATAGTCGCTGCGGATATTGCGCAGGGTGCGGGCGATATCGGTTACTGCGGCACGTCGTGCCTTGGCTAGGGTCAGCGCTTCGTCCTGGCGGTGCTGGTAAGCATTGAGCAATAGTTGCAGGCGTCGCTCGGGATCGTCTTCGCTGTCGAACTTGGCTACGCCTTTGAGGCGCACCTGGGCATACAGCGCTTCGATCTGCCCGTCGATGCGCTGCAACGCCTGCCAGCTGTCCTGGTAGTCGTTGAGCAGCGGCAGCAGGTTGTCCAGGCTGTCATCCAGCGCGTCCATGCAGGGCTGGCCGAAAGGCAGGTTGGCGGGTAGTAACTGGCGGCGCCGCAGGGCGTCATCCAGCGTGCGCTGTTTGGCTTCCATGTCGGCCAGCTGGCGGTTGACCAGCTGCAGTTTGGCGGCCAGTTGTTGAACGCGCTCAGTGAAGCTGTCGCTGTGCCGCTGGCATTCGTCCTGTGTTGCCTGCAACTGACTGAGTAGCTGCAGTTTGTCTTCTTCTTCAGCCGCCAGTGTTTCCAGTCGACGGTAATCTTCCAGCGCCTTCTGGGCATCCAGTACCGCCTGGTAGAGCTGCTCGGCCTGAGTCTTGCTGGCCGCGCGATCGGTGGCCACGGCCTGTTGTGCCTTGAGCTGCTTGAGTTCGCGCTCCAGGCGATCCTTCTGGTCGCGCAAGGCGGTACGGTCAGCCAGTGCCTGCAGTGCCGGAGGTTCGATGCTGGACAGGTCGATGGTCAGCCCAGGGGCCTGGAAGTGCTCGCCCTTGAAGTGCGCGAGGATGGCTTCCAGTGTCGGAATCCAGGCCTCGTCCTCGGTCTGAATGCCTTTTTCACCAACCGGCAAGCTGAACAGCTGACCATTGAACAGGCGCATCAGACGATCGACATCGGCCTGCGAGAACTCTTCGCGCAGGCGTGCGTAGCTGTTGTTGTCCGCGTGATCGAGCTGTTGGCGAACCGCTTTGAGGCGTTGCTGCAGGTCGCGTAGGCGTTCTTCGATGTCGCTGGTGGAAAACTGGCGGGCCTGGGCCAGCGCGCCGGCCAGTTCGTCATGCGCGTCCTTGGCCGCCAGCAACTGCTCTTCCAGTGGCCTGGCATCCTCCAGCAAGGCAAAGCGATGCTTGAGCACGGCCAGTTCGCCCAGCCAGCGTTGCAGTTCGCTGATCTCGCGCTGCAGGCGCAGTAGTTCAGCGGTGCCGTGGCGTTGTTCTTGTTGCAGGCCGTCCTGTTCGCGCTGGTAGTGTTCGGCCTGGATCAGCAGCTCTTCGCGGCGGGCACCGGCATAGTCCTGCCAACTGCCGAGCAGGTTGTCGAGCAGTGGCGACAGGCGATGCAGCCGGCCGCGCAGGATTTCACGCTGTGTCACGCCGCTGGCCAGTGCTTCGATCAGCGGCGCGGCATTGACCAGCGCCTGGTAGTCCTGCTCCATGCGGCGCACGTCGCGGAATGCCTCTTCCGTGGCGGCGATATAGTCGACGCTGCCGGAGCGCAGGCTGTGCTCGAAGGCATCGAGGAACAGCTGCTTGAGCTTCGCCGCGGTAATCTCGCGCATATGCAGCAGGTTGATGAACAGTGCGCGGAAGGTCTTCAGGCTTTGTTCGCTGGTCGAGCGCAGAGGGATCAGTGTCAGGTCCAGCGGTATGCTGGTATGCCCGCCGACCAGCAGTCGGCGCAGCTCCTCGGGCTTGATTTCATAAGCCTTGAGGCCGTGCTGCTCAAGGTTGGCGAACAATTCGCGTTGGCGCAGGCAGGTACCGTCTTTCTGGTAGTGGGCCAGATCCAGTGCGCCCTGGTAGGCGAAGAACTGGTGGCCAAAGCCCCCCCCGGGACCGCGACCGGCTACGCCGATGACATGCGGGCCGTGGGGCAGGGCGACTTCCACGAGGATGTAGCTAGTGTCTGCGGCAAAGTAGAACTTGCGCGATTGCTCCAGGCTGTACTTGCCGAAGCTCATGTCCGACATGCGGGCCAGGATGGGGAACTGCAAGGCGTTGATCGAAGCCGACTTGCCCAGGTTATTCGCGCCGTACACCGACAGCGGGTGCTCCAGTGGGAAGATCCCCAGGCTGTAGCCGGCGGTATTCAGCAGGGCAAAACGGCGAATGCCATAGCTTTCCTGGCTCATTGCAAGTCCTCCTGAGCCGCACGCTCCGCGGCGATGGCGCGGGCCAATTGCTGTTCTTCGTCGTCATCTTCAGCGGCGCTAGCGGATTCGCTGTCGTCGCCCAGCGCGGGGGTGGGCAGGGGCAGGTGGCTGTGCAGGCTGGCCGCCAGGTCGCGATCCTGCTGCACCGCCAGGCACACATCGAGAAAACGGTGCATGGGTGCCAGGAAGCGATACACCCCCTGTTCTTCGCTGGCGAAGCCCAGCTGGGTGAGGCGGCGCATGATTTTCTCTTCCAGTTCGTCCTGGCTGGCGACTTCGGCCTGGACGAACAGGTCGCTGTATTTGTCCAGCAGGCCGGGCAGTTCATCGCGGCCCAGGCTGCCGCCATCCAGCACGCTCAGGGGATCGCGCCCCTGGTCGGCGAGGTGTTCGACGAGGATGAAGGTGAACAGCGCCAGGCGTTGCGCAGTCTTGTTGACCTGGGCGCCCATCTGTTCCGGGACGAAGTAATAGAAACCGCGGCTGTCGCACACCAGCTCGAAGCCCTGTGCCTTGAACAGTGCGCGATAGGCGTCCTGCAGGTTGTTCAGCTGGGCATACAGCTCGGCATCGCGGCGGCTGATGTGGCCACCCTTGAGCAGCTCGCGAAAGATCGCCGCCAGCAGGGTCATTTCTTTGAGGTCGATGATCATGCGTGGGCCTCACAGACAGAGGGCGGTTGTGCGGGATGGCTGCCAGCACCAGCCGCTGCAAGAAAGGACAGGCCGCTCATGCTTGGCGTCCTGTCAGGGCATAGGAACTCAGGCTGACCTGATGTTCGCGGGTCAGGTAGTCGCGACGTGCCAGGCGCTCGCGCTGGAAGCGGCTGTCGCGCGACAAGCGGGAAAACCAGTAGAGCAGTTCGTCGGTAGCGCCCTCGGGCTCCTGATCAAGCAGCCATTGCATCAGGTCTGGCAGTGGCAGGGCCTGCTCGCAGCGCTCGATCATCTCCCGCGCAGTCAGTGGCGCCCTGCTGGTCATGTGGCGACGTGTCCCGCCTGCCCGCGGGAAGTGCGCCGGCTTGGCTTCGAAGCGCGCCAGCGCGTAGACATAGGCTTCCACCTGGTTGGCCGTGCCGAGGAAGATGCTTTGCGGGCGACTGAACAGCGGCAGCGCAGCTTGTGGGACGCCGTCCAGGCCCTTGCGGCGGATGGCTGCCAGGGCCAGCGCGGCGCCGCGGGTCACGGCATTGTGACGGCGCGCTTCTTCACGCAGCGGCAGGAGCAGCTCGCGGGCGCGGCGCAGCGTCAGTTGCGCGGTGGTCTGCATGTCGAGAATGCGTGCGTGGGTGCGTAGCAGCAGGTCGTCATCGACCAGTTGTCCCAGGCGCTGCTGCTCGCCGAGCAGGTGCAGCAGGACCTGTTCGGCGCGTCGCACGCCCTGCTCGAACGCGCCGTCGGCTGCCACCAGCTGGATCATTGGCTCGACGTACTCGTCCCAGGTGGCCAGTACCTCGGCGTAGCGTTGGCGCAGGGGAATCTGCCGGTCCGAGGTCTTGGCACGCTCGGCCACGCCAACCAGCGCCTGCTCATCGTTGGCGAGCTTCTTCAGGACGTCACGCACACGCATGTCGAGCAGGCGTAACTGGCGGGCGAGATCCTGGCTGTCGCGTTGCGCGAAGGCCTCCTGGATATGCCCGGCCAGGCGTTCCAGGTGGCGCAGGTAGGCTTCGATTTCCAGGCACAGGCCAAGCCGGTGTTCACGGCGCAGGTAGGCGAGGAAGTCGTGAATCTGTGCGTTGAGCTCAAAGCGGTTGGGGCTCTTGGCCACGGGCACCAGGATGTCCAGGCGGATCCACTGGTCAAGCAGGGCGGTGATTTCCGCCGCATCGGCCGTGCCGCGCTGAGCGGCCAGTTGGGCGCGCAGTTCGACCAGACTGAGCGTGCCGCTGTCAAAGCGTTCGCACAGTGGGTCGAGCAGCGACCAGTGTTCGGCAAGGGCGCGTAGCACGCGCTTGGGGTCAATCATGACGGGCTGTCTGGGCTGTCCATAATGGGCGCGCATTGTACTGCAGGGACCCGCGCGGTCGTGGAAAAACTCGACAGATCGGTGCTGCCGTGGATTGTCACAATGCAGCCATGCAGACGCTACATGCTGGCCAACAAATGACGAAAGGGTCACGAATACCCTTTCGATCCTGGCCGCGCATAGGCACAATTCGCCTCCGCTTTTCGGGGTGGGGACGCGGTGCCCCAGGTGGCCGGACCAAGAGGGGCCAGAAGATGCTCAAGACGCCTTACTATCTGATCGACAAGCAGAAGCTGCTGGGCAACCTGCAGAAGATTGCCTATGTGCGCGAGCACTCCGGGGCCAAGGCCCTGCTGGCACTCAAGTGCTTCGCCACCTGGTCGGTGTTCGACCTGATGGAACAGTACATGGACGGCACCACCTCCAGCTCGCTGTATGAGCTCAAGCTTGGCCGGCAAAAGTTCGCCGGTGAGACGCATGCCTACAGCGTGGCCTGGGCGGATGACGAAATCCCCGAGATGCTGGAAAACTGCGACAAGATCATTTTCAACACCATCAGCCAGCTGGAGCGTTTCGACGCAGCGACCGCCGGGGCCATTCGCGGCCTGCGCGTCAACCCGCAGGTAAGCAGCTCCGACTACCTGCTGGCTGACCCGGCGCGCCCGTTCAGCCGCCTCGGCGAGTGGGACCCGGTGAAGGTCGAGGCGGTGATCGGCAAGATCTCCGGCTTCATGTTCCACAACAACTGCGAGAATGGTCGTTTCGAGCTGTTCGATGAAATGCTCGGGGTGATCGAAGCGCGCTTTGGCCACCTGCTGCACCAGGTCGAGTGGGTCAGCCTGGGCGGCGGCATCCATTTCACCGGCGAAGGCTATCCGCTGGAACAGTTCTGTGCGCGACTCAAGGCGTTCTCCGAGAAGTACGCCGTGCAGGTTTACCTGGAGCCGGGCGAGGCAGCCATCACGCAGAGCGCGTCGCTGGAAGTGACAGTGCTCGACACCCTCTACAACGGCAAACACCTGGCCGTGGTGGACAGCTCGATCGAGGCGCACATGCTCGACCTGCTGATCTACCGACTGAATGCAAAGATGGCGCCTTGTGCCGGCGAGTACACCTACATGGTGTGCGGCAAGTCCTGCCTGGCCGGCGACATCTTCGGGGAGTACCAATTCGATCGTCCGCTGGCCATCGGCGATCGCCTGTCGTTCATTGATGCGGCGGGGTACACCATGGTCAAGAAAAACTGGTTTAACGGACTCAAGATGCCGGCGATCGCCGTGCGCCAGCTCGACGGCAGCGTCGAAGTGGTTCGCGAGTTTGGTTTTGACGACTACCTGCAGAGCCTGTCCTGACGGCCTGCGATTGGGGGAGCTAAATTGAAGAAAAACGTTCTGATCATCGGTGCGGGAGGTGTGGCCAAGGTTGTGGCCCATAAATGTGCACAACACAATGATGAGCTGGGCCAGATCGCCATTGCCTCGCGCAATGTCAACAAGTGCCGGGCGATCATCGACAGCGTGACGGCCAAGGGCAGCCTCAGGCAGCCGGCCGAGCTCAAGGCCTATGCCCTGAACGCGCTGGATATCGAGGCGACCAAGGCGCTGATCCGCGAGACCCACTCGCAGATCGTCATCAACGTCGGCTCGGCCTTCCTCAACATGTCGGTGCTGCGCGCCTGCATGGATACCGGTGCGGCGTATCTCGATACCGCGATCCACGAAGAACCGGGGAAAATCTGTGAAACCCCGCCGTGGTACGGCAACTACGAGTGGAAACACCTGGCCGAATGCCAGGAGAAGGGCGTCACCGCCATTCTCGGCGTGGGCTTCGATCCGGGCGTAGTCAACGCCTGGGCGGCGCTGGCGGCCAAGCAGCATTTCGATCAGATCGACTCGATCGACATCCTCGACGTCAATGCCGGCTCGCACGGCAAGTACTTCGCCACCAATTTCGACCCGGAAATCAACTTCCGCGAGTTCACCGGTCAGGTGTGGAGCTGGCAGAACCGCCAGTGGACCAGCAACAGCATGTTCGAGGTGAAGCGGACTGATGACCTGCCGGTGGTCGGCGTGCAGAACCTGTACATGACCGGGCATGACGAGGTGCACTCGCTGTCCAAGCACCTCGATGTGCCGAACATCCGTTTCTGGATGAGCTTTGGTGATCACTACATCAACGTCTTCAGCGTGCTGAAGAACCTTGGCCTGCTCTCCGAGCAGCCGGTGAAAACCGCCGAAGGTGTCGAAGTGGTGCCGCTCAAGGTGGTCAAGGCCGTGCTGCCCGATCCGGCTTCACTGGCGCCGGGCTACAGCGGCAAGACCTGCATTGCCGACCTGGTCAAAGGCCGCAAGGATGGCCAGGCGCGCGAGGTGCTGATCTACAACGTCGCCGACCACGCCGAAGCCTATGCCGAGACCGACAGTCAGGGCATTTCCTATACCGCCGGTGTGCCACCGGTCGCTGCCGCGCGGCTGATTGCCCGTGGTGACTGGGACGCCGGGCAGATGGTCAACGTCGAACAGCTGCCGCCGGAGCCCTTCCTGCACCTGCTGGATGAAATGGGGCTGCCGACCCGCATCAAGGATGAACAGGGCGACCGTCCCTGGAATCAATAAGGGCGTATCCGCTCGTCAGCCATCAGCAAAAGCCCTGCGGTCTTGGCCGTGGGGCTTTTTGCTGTCTGCCATGCGCCAGCGTGCAGCTGCTCCTTCCCGCCCGCGGTATTTCACGCGACAATCACTCGTATAAGGGCCCACCCGGCACGCGTGGGTTGAGATAGCCGTGAGGAGTTTTCCATGAGCAGCAATGATCGCGTCATCATCTTCGACACCACGCTGCGCGATGGCGAGCAGAGCCCTGGCGCGTCGATGACCAAGGAAGAAAAGCTGCGCATTGCCCGGGCCCTCGAACGCCTGCGTGTGGATGTCATCGAGGCGGGTTTTGCGATTGCCAGTCCCGGTGATTTCGAAGCGGTCAAACTGATCGCCGACAGCATCAAGGACAGCACCGTGTGCAGCCTGTCGCGGGCTGTCGATGCCGATATCGAGCGCGCCGCCGAGGCGCTGCGCGGGGCCAATTCCGGGCGTATCCACACCTTCATTGCCACCAGCCCGATCCATATGCAGTACAAGCTGCGCATGCAGCCCGATCAGGTAGTCGAGCAGGCGGTGCGTGCGGTGAAGAAGGCGCGCAACCTGTGCAGCGACGTGGAGTTCTCCTGCGAGGACGCCGGGCGCTCGGAGATCGACTTCCTCTGCCGCATCATCGAGGCAGCCATCGATGCCGGCGCACGCACCATCAATATTCCGGACACTGTCGGCTACGCCATCCCGCACCAGTACGCCGACACCATCCGCCAGCTGCTGGAGCGCATCCCCAATGCCGACCAGGCGGTGTTCTCCGTGCACTGCCACAATGACCTCGGCCTGGCCGTGGCCAACTCGCTGGCTGCGGTGGTCGCTGGTGCGCGCCAGGTCGAGTGCACCATCAACGGCCTGGGCGAGCGCGCCGGTAACGCCGCGCTGGAAGAAATCGTCATGGCCATCAAGACCCGCCAGGACCTGCTCAAGGTGCATACGCGCATCGAGACCGAGCATATCCTCGCCGCCTCGCGTCTGGTTTCCGGCATCACCGGGTTTCCGGTACAGCCGAACAAGGCCATCGTCGGCGCCAATGCCTTCGCCCACGAGTCGGGTATCCACCAGGATGGCGTGCTCAAGCACCGCGAAACCTACGAGATCATGTCGGCGCAGTCGGTGGGCTGGAACACCAACAAAATGGTCATGGGCAAGCACTCTGGACGTGCGGCGTTCCGTGCCCGCCTGGAAGAGCTGGGTATCGAGCTGGCCGGCGAGGCGGAGCTGAACGCGGCCTTTGCGCGCTTCAAGGAGCTGGCCGACAAGAAACACGAGATCTTCGACGAAGACCTGCAGGCGCTGGTCAGCGACACGCTGGCCGAGGAAGCGCCGGAGCACTTCAAGCTGGTGACCCTGGAAGTGGCCAGCAAGACCGGCGAGGTGCCCCAGGCGCAGATCGTGGTCAGCGTGGCAGGGCAGGAGCAGCGTGCCACGGCGCAGGGCTCAGGGCCGGTAGATGCCGCCTTCAAGGCCATCGAGTCGATCGCTCATTCCGAGGCCAGCCTGCAGCTCTATTCGGTCAACGCCATCACCCAGGGTACCGACTCGCAGGGTGAAGTGACGGTGCGTCTGGAGAAGGGCGGGCGCATCGTCAATGGCAACGGCGCCGACACCGATATCCTGGTGGCATCGGCCAAGGCCTACATCAATGCGCTGAACCTGATGCAGGCCGGAGCCCCCAAGGCCCATCCGCAAGCGGCTGACGTGTGATCGAAGAAAGCCGTCGTCGTGCCTACCTGAGCGCCATGCAGGTCGACTGCTGGCTGCCGCGCCTGTCGCTGCCGTTTGCCGCGCCCTCGCGCCCGGACTGCCTGGCCGAAGTGGTTGCCGCACCCAGCCTGACGCCGCCGCGCCCGGCCAGTGCCGCGCCCGCGCCGAGCGCAGTGCCGGCCGAGCCGGCGTTGCCCGGAGAAGTACTGGCGCGCCTGCCATTGCGGCGTCCGGCGCCCGTTGCCCGTGCGCCACTGGAAACCCCGGATAGTCCGCCCGAGGTGCCGGTCGAGCCCGTCGCCCGTCCGGTTACTCCGCGTTTTACCCTGCAGTTGTACCGCGCCGGCGCTTGCCTGCTGCTGGTTGAATTGCCGACCGGTGAGCCGTTTCAGCGGCGCGATCCCTCCTACCTGCTGCTCAAGGACCTGTTGCGCGCTGCCGGTCTGCCGGACAGCCCGCAACTGCTTGGCGAACCGCTGCGCTGGCCGTTGCTCAATAGCCGTGATTTCGACCAGGGCCCGCAGGCGGCGCGTGCGGTGATCGAGGACCTGCTGTACGCCCAGCGCGAGCGTGGCGAGCAGTGGGCCTGCCTGTGGTTGCTCGGCCTGCCGGCACTGCGCTATGCCGCGGGAGCGGATAGCCAGGATTACCTGCGCGAGCTGGACCTGGCGCAGCTGGGGCGTGCCTGGGCGCTGCCGGGGCTGGAGTTGCTGATCGACGAACCGCAGCGCAAGGCTGCGCTGTGGCAGGCCATGCAGGGTGTGCAGGCGCGCTGGAGGGATGATGAGCCAGGTTGAATTCAGCCCCATGCAGGCGGCAGACCTGGACCGGGTGGTGGCCATCGAACAGGCGGCCTTCTCGCATCCCTGGTCGCGTGCCCTGTTTGCCGACGCGCTGAACAGTTACCAGTGCTGGGTGATGCGTGTGGACGGCGAGCAGGTCGGCCATGCGGTATTGCAGATGATCCTCGATGAGGCGCACCTGCTGAATATCACCGTGGCGCCGGCCTGGCAGGGGCGTGGCCTGGGGTTGCGGCTGTTGCAGCAGATCATGCAGGAGGCCGGGCGACAGGGAGCATGCGAGTGTTTCCTGGAGGTACGCGCGAGTAATCAGCAGGCCTACCGGTTGTACGAGCGCTATGGCTTCAATGAAGTCGGCCGGCGTCGTGACTACTACCCGGCCGCCCAGGGCGGGCGCGAGGATGCCCTGGTGATGGTTTGCACCCTGCTCGACTGATGCGCCACTGTGACCCTTGCCGGGGCAGGCCAGTCCAACCGGGCCACGCACTGAGAATGACAGCCCCGCCGGGAGAGCTGACGGATGAATGAGCTGCAACACCTGTTCGACAACAATGCACGCTGGGCCGAAGCGATCAAGGAGGAGGACCCGCAGTTCTTCGCCAAGCTGGCCCAGCAACAGCTGCCGGAATACCTGTGGATTGGCTGTTCGGATGCCCGCGTGCCGGCCAACGAGATCGTCGGCTTGCTGCCGGGTGATCTGTTCGTGCACCGCAACGTCGCCAACGTGGTGCTGCATACCGATCTCAACTGCCTGTCGGTGATCCAGTACGCGGTGGACGTGCTCAAGGTCAAACATATCCTGGTGACCGGTCACTACGGTTGCGGTGGTGTGCGGGCGGCGATGCAGGACACCCAGTTCGGCCTGATCGATGGCTGGCTGCGCAGCATTCGCGACCTCTGCTACGAGCAGCGCGAGCACCTGGCGCAGTTCGCCTGCGAGGAGGAACGTGTCGACCGGCTGTGTGAGCTCAACGTGATCCAGCAGGTGGCCAATGTCAGCCATACCAGCATCGTGCAGAACGCCTGGCATCGCGGCCAGTCGCTGGCCGTGCATGGCTGCATCTACGGTATCCGCGATGGTCGCTGGAAGAACCTGAATGTCACGGTCAGCAGCCTGGAGCAGGTGCCGCCACAATACCGTCTGCGCTCGCCTGCTCGTGTGACATGACCCGCCCGCTGCTGTGGGCCTGGCTGGGTCTGGCCCTGGCCAGCCTGTGCTGGGCGGGCAATGCCCTGGTAGCTCGTGCCTTTGCCGGGGATATTCCGCCGTTCAGCCTGGGCTTCTGGCGTTGGGCGCTGGCCCTGGGCTTGTTGTTGCCGCTGGCTGGAGCCTCGCTGTGGCGACATCGTCAGGTGCTGCGCCGCGCGGGCTGGCGCCTGTGGCTGGCCGCGCTGCTGGCCATCACCACCTTCAACAGCCTGCTGTACAGCGCCGCGCATAGCACGGCGGCGATCAATATCACCCTGCTGAGTACCTGTTTGCCGCTGGCGACGTTTCTCATGGCCGGCCTGTTGCTCGGCGAGTGGCCGCCGCGGCGTGCCTGGTTGGGGTTGTTACTGGCGTTCGCCGGGTTGCTCTGGCTGCTTTCGCGGGGGCAGTTGAGCCTGCTCTGGCAGTTGTCCTTCAGTCGCGGTGATCTGCTCATGCTGCTGGCTACCCTCGACTGGGCGCTTTACTCGGTGCTGCTGCGCCGCTGGCAAGGCTATTTCCAGGTGCCGCCGCTGACCCTGCTGACGGCCCTGGTGCTGCTCGGCCTGCCATTGCAGGCGCCGCTCTACCTGTATGAGTTGAGCCAGGGGCTGCGTTTCGCGCCAAGCTCGGGCAACCTGCTGGCGATTGCCTACACCGCCGCCTGTGCCTCGGTGCTCGCCTACTTCCTGTGGAACCAGGGCGTGCGTGTGCTGGGCGCTGCACGTGCGGCGATGAGCAATTACCTGATGCCGGTGTTTGCCGCGCTGCTGGGCAGTCTGTGGCTGGATGAGCAGCTGCAGCATTACCACTGGAGTGGGGCGGCGCTGATTTTCATTGGCCTGCTGCTGGCCGGGCGCGGTACAGGCTTCAATGCGCCGCGCGTGCCGCCAGCCGCCACGGCTGGGGCGCCTGGCCGCTCCAGCGTTTGAACGCGCGGGAAAACGCAGTCTCGTCGGCATAGCCGAGGTGCAGGGCCAGGTCGGTGATCGACTGGTTGGATTGACGCAACTGCTGCCGTGCTTCGGCATAGCGCACTTCATCGAGCAGCCGGCGAAAGTTCAGGCCCTGCGCGTGCAGCGCCTGTTGCAGGCTGCGTGGGTGCTTGTCGAGCAGACGGGCAACCACCGGCAGGCTGGCTTCGCCAGTGGAGAGAATCGACTGCAGGACGAAACGAATCCGTGTGGCCAGGTCATCGACCAGTTGATGACGCTGGGCATATTGCTGCAGTAGGTGGGATTTCAGCTGCTGACGTTGCTCCAGAGGTCGCAGGGTGGCGGTCGCCGGATCGGCGACGAGCGCAGTGAGCGGTTGCTCGAACAGCACCGGGCAGTTGAAGAAGCGCTGGTAGTCGCTCGGCTGCCCCTGGCAGGCGTGGCGGATGAGAAGCTGGCGCAGTTGCCACTGCTCGCCAAACAGGCTCTGCATGGAACGATGTACCACGCCCAGACCCAGTTCAAGCAGCTGCCGCTGGTCGACGTTTTCCTGCAATTGCAGGCGGTATTCCACCTGCAGATGCTGGCGGTCCAGCCTGGCCTGCAGAGCTATGCCCTGGGCGTGCAGGTGCACGTACTGCTGGGTGAGCTTGAGGACATCGGCAAAACTCTCGGCCTGGGCGAGCAGCAGGCCGAAGGGGCCCAGCACCAGGTAGTCGTGGTATTCGCTGAGTTGCAGGCCGAAGCTCGGACACTCGGCCTGTGCCGCGGCGAGGCTGAGAACCTGGGCGAAGCGCGCATAGGGTAGGTAAAGATCCTGGCGACGCAGCAGCAGTGGGTCGAGCTGGCACTGTTGCAGCAGCGCATGGGGATTCAGCCCATGTTGTCGACACAGGCTGTCGAAACCGATGAATACGGCACTGCGGGCTATCTGGGTCATCGCGGCGTGTGGCTCGGTGTGCGGTGCTCCAGCGTGCCTGCGTATTCGTAAAATGTCAGCCTTTGCTTCGTAAAATGTCAGGCTGCATGACGGTTCTCTGCCTATTCTCTGCGCAGCAACAGGAGAAGCGGTCATGTCGAGCAAGCAATACCACTGTGACACCCTGGTTATCGGTGCCGGCCTGGCCGGTATTGCCACGGCCCTGGAGTTGCTGGATCTGGGGCGTAGCGTGCTGTTGGTGGATGGCGCGCCGCGCAGTCAGTGCGGTGGGCAGGCCAATGATGCCTTTGGCGGATTGCTGCTGTGCGACACCCCGGAGCAGCGGCGCAACGGCGTACATGACTCGCCGCAGTTGTTGCTGGATGACTGGCTGCGCAGCGCTGCTTTTGCCGAGGAAGACCTGTGGGGGCAGCGCTGGGCGGCGGCCTACGCCGAGCGCAACCGGGCGGACATCTACGACTGGCTGCGTGCGCGGGGCATTAGCTTCTTTCCGGCGGTGCAGTGGGTGGAACGGGGCAATCACGGCGATGGCAATTCGTTGCCGCGCTATCACGTGGCCTGGGGCTGTGGACGTGGCATTGTCCAGCCGCTGGTGCGGCAGCTCTTCGAACACTCCGCGGCTGAGCGCCTGCGTAGCCTGTTCGAACACCGCGTGGAGCGCCTGCTGCAACACAACGGGGCGATTGTCGGCTGCCAGGGGCGCGGCCCGGACGGTGACTTCAGCGTGGCGGCCGAGCAGGTAGTGTTGTGCAGTGGCGGCATCAACGGCAACCTGGAACTGGTGCGGCGTCACTGGGACCCGCTCTACGGACCCTGCCCGGACAACCTGCTCAACGGCACCGATCCGCGTGCCGACGGTGCTTTGCATGGCGAAGTGCAGCGCCTGGGCGGCCAGGTGGTGCGGCTGGGGCAGATGTGGAACTACGCTGCCGGCATTGCCCACCCGCAACCGCGCTTCCCGGCGCATGGCATCAGTCTGATCCCGGCACGTTCGGCGCTCTGGCTGGATGCCAGTGGCCGACGCATCGGCCCGCAGCCGCTGGTGACCGGCTTCGATACCCATGACCTGTGCAAACGGATTGGCCATCTGCCCGGGCAGTACGGTTGGCAACTGCTCAATTGGCGGATTGCCATCAAGGAACTGGCGGTATCCGGTACCGATGCCAATCCGTTGTTCCGTGACCGCAAGCTGTTGCGTCTGCTCTGGCAGACCCTGACGGGTAACCAGGCGCTGGTGCACGAGTTGATCGACACCTGTGCGGATGTGCTGGCCGCCGACAGCCTGGAGGCGCTGGCTGCACAGATGGCCGAGCTGGCCGGCGATGGGCGACTGGACCTGGCGGCCATGCGTGCTGATATCCAGCGCTACGATGCCATGCTGGCGCGGGGGGCGGCGCTGCACAATGATGAACAGTTGCGCCGCCTGCAGCAGTTGCGGCAATGGCGCAGTGACCGCCTGCGTACTTGCCGCTTCCAGGCGATCCTCGATCCCAAGGCCGGGCCGCTGATCGCCATCCGTACCCGGCTGATCAGCCGCAAGAGCATGGGTGGCATGCTGACCGACCTGCAGTCGCGGGTGCTCGATGCCCAGGGCCAGCCAATCCGCGGGCTGTATGCCGCTGGCGAGGCCGCGGGGTTTGGCGGCGGTGGCATCAGCGGTATTCGTTCGCTGGAAGGCACCTTTCTCTCCAACTGCATCTTCAACGGCCGGCGAGCGGCGCAAGCCATCGCCAACCGTCCGGCACAATAATGACAAGCGAGGACCGACCCATGAAGAAAACCGGCGCAGCACTGGCGCGCTTTGCCCTGGAGCAACTGGGCGTCAGCCACACCTTCGGCATTCCGGGTGTGCACAACACCGAGTTGTATGACGAGCTGAACGCCTCGCCACACATCCAGCCGGTGTTGGTCGCCCACGAGTGCGGGGCGGCCTTCATGGCCGACGCCTTCAGCCGCACCGGGCAGCGTATCGGCACGCTGGTGATCGTCCCGGCAGCCGGGGTGACGCATGCCGCCAGCGGCATCGGTGAGGCGGGGCTGGATGGCATTCCCATGCTGATCATTTCCGGCGGTATCCATAGCGAGAATGGCCGGCAGTACCAGTTGCACGATATCGACCAGCATGCCCTGCTCAAGCCGATCACCAAGGCGACCTTTCGCATTCTCAGCCATGCCGAGGTGATTCCCACGCTGTACGAGGCCTACCGCATCGCCACAGGTGGCGAACCGGGGCCGGTGTTTGTCGAACTGCCCTACAACATCGGCAATTTCCTCGGCGAGGTTGAGGACATGCCGTTGTTCCAGCCGGCGCCTCCGGCAGCGGTGGCCGACCAGCAGACCCTCCGCGAGATGGCCCGGCAACTGGTTGCGGCGCGTCATCCCGGGCTGTTTCTCGGCTGGGGGGCAATGGCTGCCCAGCGCGAACTGATCGAGCTGGCCGAATGGCTGGGCGCGCCGGTCTGTACCACCCTGCAGGGCTTGAGTGCGTTCCCGGCCAACCATCCCCTGCATGTCGGCATGGGCTTCGGCGCCTATGCCGTGCCCGCTGCCGAGCAGGCCTTCGTGGCATGTGACTGCCTGCTGGCGGTAGGCACCCGCTTCTCGGAAATCCCCACCGGCAGTTACAGCATGCCGGTGCCGGAACAGTTGCTGCACATCGACATCAACCCGCAGGTGTTCAATGCCAACTTCCCCGCCAGCCTGTGCCTGGCAGGTGATGCTGCGCTGATTATTCCCGCCCTGCTCGGTGAAGTGCGCGCGTTGCTCGGCCAGCCGCGCAGCAGCAGCCTGCCGGCGCAGATTGCCCGTGACAAGGCCGCCTACCTGCAGCAGTGGCTGCAGCACGACAGCGGCAGCCGGGTCAATCCGGCCGTGTTCTGTCAGGCCCTGCGCGCACAGCTGGCCGATGATGCGCTGGTGGTGGCCGATGATGGCAATCACACCTTCCTGCTTGCCGAGCTGCTGCCTATCCACGGTCCGCGCGGCTTCATTTCGCCCAGTGACTTCAATGCGATGGGCTACTGCGTGCCGGCCGTCATCGGTGCCAAGCTGGCCAATCCACAGCGACAGGTCGTTGGGGTGGTGGGCGATGGTGCGCTGCGCATGACCGGACTGGAGCTGGTCACCGCCAGTAGTCTGCAGCTAGGCGTGCCGCTGTTTGTGTTCAACGACGGCGAGCTGTCGCAGATCGCCCAGGCCCAGGAAATTCCCTACAACCGCAAGACCTGCACGGTGCTCAAGCCGCTCAACCTGGCCGCACTGGCCGAAGCCACCGGTGCGGCCTTCCTGAGTATCGAAAGCAATGCCGAGTGTGCCGCCGGTATCGCTCAGGCCATGCAGCTGGCCGAGGCCGGGCAGCCGGTTCTGGTGGATGTGCGCATCGACTACAGCAAGCGCACGCGCTTTACCGAAGGCGTGGTCAAGGCCACCCTCAAGCGCTTCACGCCGCGCGATAAGGTACGCGTTATAGGCCGTGCACTGTGGCGCCGGGTGACCGGCTAGGCCGAGGTACAGCCACCCCGTCACGGCAGGGTGACGGGGTGGCTGAGCAGGTTCCTGCCGGCCAATAAAAAGGGGCCTGCCTTGTGCTGCCGCTCGGCATTCCGCAGTGCCTACCAGCGTTGCGGCTTTGATACTCCGGGGCAGATGACCCACATTCTTCGGCGTACCTTCGCCAGCCATTACATGATGGCCGGAGGCGACATTCTCGGCCTGCAGCGGATCCTGGGGCATTCCTCAATCACCATGACCATGCGTTACGCGCACCTGTCGCCTGGTCACTTGGAGTCTGCATTGCGCTTATCTCCGCGTGCTCAGATTGGCAGCGTGACAGCTTGAGTGGGGCGGGGTATGATCACATTAACGCTTAACGTTAAGGATTAAAGCGTGATCCTGAGTTTCAGATGTGCAGAAACCCAGGCTCTGTTCGACTCAGGGAGTTCAAGGCGCTGGGCTAACGTTCTTAACGTGGCCACACGGAAACTGACGATGCTGAATGCGGCTGTTGAACTGCGGGATCTGCGCTCGCCACCGGGTAACCGGCTGGAGCAGTTACAGGGTGATCGCGCTGGCCAACATAGCATCAGGATTAACGATCAATGGCGGATCTGCTTTGTTTGGACTGACTCCGGCCCAAGCCAAGTAGAAATAGTCGACTACCACTGAGGAGGTGGAACATGGCAATCAACGGCATGCGCCCCGTTCACCCTGGTGAAGTGCTGCGCGAAGAGTTCCTTGAGCCGCTGGGAATTACCCCGGCTGCATTGGCTCGCGCTCTGCATGTGTCGGCTCCGACCATCAATGACATTGTGCGGGAGCGTCGGGGGATCACTGCCGATACGGCGATTCGCCTGGGTCGTTACTTCGACACGTCCGCGCAGTTCTGGATGAATCTGCAGACGGAATACGCCCTGGCGACTACGTATGCGGTGGCCGGCGAAGAGATTGAGCATGAGATCGAACCGCTGCGGGCAGTCGGCTAGCAGCAATCGCCCTGGGGCCTGTTAGCGTCAACGGTTCAAGCTGAGATCGGCGCTGAAGGCCTTGGGGAGCGATGTAGGCAAGGGGTAGTCACTTTGTAGTGACTACCCCAAAAGCACAAAGGCCTACCCGAAGGTAAGCCTTTGTTTTGTATGGTAGCAACGAGTGGACTTGAACCACCGACCCCAGCATTATGAAAATAATGCCTTTACTGTCGCTGCGTGTCGTTACCAGTAAAAATGCGGCTTTCAGGTGCTTGATCTTGTCGCAGGTGATCGTTGTTTATAGTGTTTTGCCCTTTTGCGGACACTTCCTTTGACTGCTCTTCCAGTCCTGATCTTACCTGGGCGTACTGTCCTATTCCTTGAGTCATTGTCCATACAGCCCATATTCCGGCTGCTGTAATTAAAACCTTCCAAATTTCCCGTTCCATATCTTCACTTCCTTGTAAACCAGCGTCGGGCCACTACTGCTGTTATCTGCTGCCCGTTTTTTGTGCTGCTAAATTTAAGTCTGCTTCGACATATGCCGGGCTTATTTGTCCTTTTGCTGGGTCTATTTCGCCCCTGATTATATAAAGCTCGAACTGCGGATATGCCTTCAAAAGTTCAGAAAGGTCTTCGACCCTTGTGCTTGTTCTAATGTCTGTTGCCACTGTCTGCCATCTACGGCGATTTGTTATTGCCGTATTTTTGGCCAGGTTTGACGGGCCTATATGCCTGACAACCTCTCTTAGCCTATCTTCCATATTCCAAATCCGTCTAAAGGATTGACGAATATTTCGACACGACGAATATTTCGTCATGTATCATTTGGCCATGTGACGAATATTTCGTCACGCGAAACACCCTTTAACGACAGTTTATGAGTATTTCGAGGGTAGGTATAGGGAATGGCCGCACAACACCTGGAACAGCCTCCGTTCGATGTGAGCTTTGATCTCGACGGCAAGCGCGTTGTCTACCTGGATTGCCGCAATGCTCTGCTTTGCAGCAAGGAAACGTTCGCAATGATGATGGGTGTCACTGAGGATACGGTCACTAGCTGGATGCAAACCGGCACTGTCCCCAGCGTCAAGATGGGCCGTCCCCGTCTTGTAAACCTTGCTCAGCTTCGTGCTGATCTGTCCAAGGGCAAGACTGTTTTTGCTCAGGGGGATTATGCAGATGAGTGATTTTCCTTCTCTTATGCTCTGCCAGGACTGCTTACAGGTTCTCCCTTACTCTGAGTCCTCACATATTGGTCAGTGGCGCTGTAACTGCGGTGGTGACTTCTGCGGCTGTGATTCCTGTAATGATTTTGCCCTTGGTAAGGGTTCCGCTGATCTTTCCAATGGCAAGACTGTTTTTGCTCAGGGGGATTATGCAGATGAATAGTTGCCTGAAAGAGCTTCTTCGTTCTCTGTGTTCGCTTCGCCTTTCGGCTGATGCCGGCATGCGTCAGTTTTATATAGGGCAAGTCCTTGGCGCTGTTAATGCCCTGGTCGCGGCTCAGGTTTTTACGTTTGAGCAGCGTTGCCTTGTTGAGTCCGTCGCTTTTAATGCTTTGGAGCATTCAGGTAAGCCGTTCCCTTGCCCTCAAAATGCCGGGCCTGTCATTTCTTCTTATCAACTGTGGCAACGCGAAAGGGCTGCTGCTTTGGAAAAGCAACAGGCGCAGGTGTTGTCTCATGAGCGCCCTGAATCGATACCTGCGCCTGCCTCACCCCGTGGATTGCGCTTGCTCTGTCTGCTGGTCGAAAAGTCAGGCCGCAAGCAATACGTACCTGCCGTTACTTTGCAACCAGTGCCTCCCCGTGCGCCTGTCTCAGGAAGCTGGGCGCTGGTATGTGACCCGGCCTTCTCCTTGCGCGAAACACAAGCCAAGCCTCCGCGCTCCTCGTTATTGGCACGTTATTTACGACAGTGGCAAGCCAACACCTTACGTCCCTCTTTTTGAATAGTTGGGGTGAGTTATGTTTTTTGAATCTGTTTATCTTATTTTTGGTTTGACCATTGTTTTTGTTGTTGTTTTCTTTATTCAGCTTCTCTGTGTTTTTCTTCTTGTTGAAGCTAAAAAGCCGTTCTCAAAATTTAAATCTTTACCCTCTGATGCCTCTTCCGGTGATTTCTTCCTTTGTCAGGACTGTGGAAAGGCTCAACGTTTTACCTCTTCGCCTACTGGTTTGAAGTGTGAGTGTGGCGGTTCTTTTTGTGGCGGTACTACCTGCGCCAGGGTTGCTTCTCTCAATTATCAGTTTCAGCAGGATTTTGATTTTTTCGACTCAAAACTTAGTAGGTCGCCAGGTTGACCAGGTGCTGCATGCAGCGCCTGGTTAAGGTGGCGAAACGGGATTACAAGGGCCGTGGCCCTTGGTTTAGGCGGACTAATTAGCGGCTTGGCATTTCGCTTGTTCTTGGCGGTCTTTGTGTAATTAAAAACACTTGCTGCCTGGTGTTCTGCGTCTTGCTTAAGTCATTTAGCGCAAATCGCGCATAATGTGAGGTGATGAAAATGGCACGTGCTACTGCAAACTTTGCTTTCCTGGGTATTCAGAAAACTGAATTTGATAACGTCAAGAATGCCCGTCTTTTTGTCGGTGATGAGCCGGACAATAAAACGGATGTTGGCCTTTCTGTTTTGTCTATGGTTATTCATGATGATGTTATTGATGAATTGTTTTCTCTCGGCGCTGGAATTGATCCGCTTGAGCAGATCGAAGTAACTTTCGATATTGATCGTGGTTCTAAGAATGCCGGGAAAATGATTGCCCTGGCTCTTAATCCTGTTAAGAAGCCGTCTGTTTCTCATGTGTCCGCTAAGCCTGCTGGCACTCCTGCCAAGCCTGAATAAGGTGGCTCCGTGAATTTCCTTGCTTGCTCTAGTGGCTGGGTTGCTGATGCTAACGGTGTTCCCGTTTGTACTGGCACCTTAGTTTCTATGAGTGAGCAGGAAATGCAGTCCCTTTATGGTACTGCGTTAACTTGGGATCATGTGGCTGAATTGCAGGGTGAGGTTATTACCTTATTTGCACTTGTGTTTGGCTTCCTGGTTCTTAAAAAACTCCTGCACTGAGGTTTGAAAAAATGAAACAACTGAAGACTATGTTTGCCCGTTCGCGTGTTGTTACTGGCGCGGTTGCTGCTGGTTCTGCTCTGATCGGTTCTTCTGCATTTGCTGCTGTACCGGCTGAAGCTACCACTGCGCTCACTACTGCCGGTGCTGATGTCGGCACTATCGGTTGGGCCGTGTTTGGCGTCCTGGTTGCTGCTGCTGCGTTCAAGTATATGCGCCGCGCCCTGTAAGCCTGCTCGCCACGTCCGTGCCGGGCAAGACTAACCCCGCTCCGGCGGGGTTTTCTTTTCTTGGTGTTTGTTATGACTCTTGAATGGTTTGTTTTGCTGGTAACTGCCGCTGCTGCTTGGGCTGTTTTTTTTGGGCGGGTTTAGCTATGCGCGTTTTCTTTTTTATCTTGCTTTTGCCTTGTGCTGCCTTTGCTTCTCGTCCTGTTACTAATGACATAACTGGGCCTGATGTTTTTTACGTTAACTCTACTGAGGCTTGCACTGCGGTCATTCCAAATTTGCAAAAAGTTATTAACGGGCTTTCTGTTACTCATACATTTGAGGGTGTGTCTGACGGTTCTTGCATTTATCGTTATGAGCGCTCTGACGGTATGAAGGGTTCTTCTGCTGCTTCGTCTAGTGATGGTGTTTCTTCTAGAGTTCGTTACGGTGATGCTTGTGTCTCTGGTAAACCTGATTCTGTAACTTGGCCTTTTGGCATGCGTGACCCTGCAACTGGTGAGGTTCCGCAATCCTCCGCTATTTTGCCTCCCTGGCCGTTGTGTTCTGCTGGCTGCTCTGTTGAGTCCTCTTCTCCTCCTGTTAATTCCTGCTTTTCGTTTCCTGATGATGGCAATCCTCATCAGGTCTTTTGCGAGTGGAACGCGCAACAAACTGGTTCTACTTGCTCAACTGGTGATTCTCCTGTTCCTCCTACTCTGCCTCCTTGCCCTCCTGGTTATTCGTCTGGTGAGTCAGGTTGTACAAAAGATGATACGGGCGGCGGTGATACAGGCGGTGGCGATACGGGCGGGGGTGATACAGGCGGCGGCGATACGGGCGGCGGCGATACGGGCGGGGGCGATACGGGCGGCGGTGATACAGGCGGTGGCGATACGGGCGGGGGTGATACAGGCGGCGGCGATACGGGCGGCGGTGATACTCCAGGTGGTGAGGTTTCCGGTCTTCTCTGTACCCAACAGTTTTCTTGCACTGGTGATGCTATTGCCTGCGCTCAAGCCCGTATTGCTAAAGAGCAATTCTGTAACTCTGAATACAGGGAGGTTTTTGATAAAGAAGTTAAGGATGATATTGGAAAATTCTTTCAGCATCCTGATTTTAAAGGCCAGGATGATGAGTTAATAAATGTTGGTGAGCTTTTTAATCAAGGCACTCGCTTTCTTCCTTCTTCTGGTTGTCCTCAGCCTAAAGTTGTTAATTTGCGTTCTTTTGGTGGCCATTCTTTTCAATTTGAATTTGACCCGCTTTGTCAATTTGCTACTGATTTGAGCTATTTGATTGTTGTGGCTGCTGGTGTCTTTTTCGCTGTTTATGTCGGTCGGGCATTTGGGGGGCAGTGATGCAATTTTTTTGGGCTTTACAAGTTTTGGTGTTTTTTGCGCGGCCTTTAATAAATTTTGTTTTTCGCGTTCTTGGTGTCGGATTTGTTACTTATGTTGGCTTTAACGCTTTAATCTCTCTTGTTGTTGATTACATTACCTCGAATATGAGCAGGGGGAATATTGATATTCAAATGATCCTTGGCCTTGCTAAAGTCGATGTTGCCATAAATATCATGATTTCTGCCGTTACTACTCGGATGATTATTGCCGGTCTTGATAAGGTACAGGATCGTAAACGCAATCAAGTTTGGCGTGCTCCTGGTGGCACCTCTATTGATGCTTGAGCTTAGGGAGGGGCTTTCTTATGTTGGTTATTCGTACAGGTAAGCCGGGTCATGGCAAAACCCTAAATTCTATTAAGGAGGTTGATCAAAAGGCATTTAAGGAGGGTCGCACTGTTTATTTTCATAACATTCGTGATTTGCAGACGGATAAGTTGCGTGCTTCTTGGTTTGAATTTGATGATCCTCTGAAGTGGTTTGAGCTTCCGCAAAATTCTATTATTGTTGTTGATGAGGCTCAGGGCTGGTTTGGCAAGCGCGATGATAGAACGCGCCCCCCTGAACATATTACGCGCTTTGAGGTTATGCGGCATGATGGGTTTGAGGTTCATTTAATTACACAAGACCCGCGCTATCTTGATGTTCATTTGCGTCGTCTTTGCAATCATCACATTCACTATTGGCGCGTTTTTAAGTCTACTCAGGTTATACGCTTTGAGTCTGAGGCTGTTGTTGAGAAGGTTGAACTAAAGACAAGCTTTAAGGATGCGGATAAGCGGCATATTAAGCTTGATAAAAAGTTTTTTGATATTTACTCAAGCTCTAAGGCTGATCATCATTTTAGATTTAATCCACCTAAAAAGATGATAATGGCTCTTTGTGTTATCTTTGCTGCTGGTTTTCTTTTATTTCGTGCTTATGATCGTTATTCGCAGGCTTCTCAAATAGATCAAGGTTCTGTTTCTTCTGCTGATCTTTCTTCTGTGGATAAAGTCAAGGAATCTGTTGTTAATATCATTAAGCCTGCTTCGTCGTCTGAGTCTCCTTTGTCGCCTGATCAATATATTGCCATTCATACGCCAAGGATACCTGATGTTCCTTCTTCTGCTCCCATATATGACGAACTAACCAAGCCTAAAACTTACCCTAAGCTTTCTTGTGTTATGTCTTCTGATCCTTCTTATATTGAACGAAACAAGCGTCGCTATCGTGTTGTCTCTGCTGGTGATCGTTCATATATGTGCGAGTGCTATACCCAGCAAGGCACCTGGTACAAAACCTCTTTTTCGTTTTGTCAGAATGCTGTTAATAGAGGGTATTTTGATCATGCCCGGCCTGATCGTGAGCTATTGGCAAAAAATGCTTCGCCTCCTTCTGACCGTCCACGCTTCGACTCTCCGCCTTCTGCTGATCCTTCTCCTGGTACAGCGGTTAATGTTGTCCCTTATGAAAAGGAACGTTTCCTATGGTGATTCTCTGCTATGTTGCGCTTGTAGGGACGCGGCTTGAGCCTGCGAGCGCCGCGCCCTACAAGCGCGACTGACGTCCTTGTAACACGTCAGATAAACGGATTTCGAAAGCGTCAAAAGCTGTCAATTTTGGGAAATTTGAAAAATGCAGATCAAGGATAATGAGGGACTGATATGAAACAAAAACGCCCGTCATACGTTAAACCTGACGCTTCAGGTTATTGGTTGCCGCCTAAGCGCTGGAAAATGCGCCTCTATAGGTTTTTTGGCCGTACCGCGCCTGATCGCTTCATTCGCTTTACTGATTGATTCTTTGGCTTCGCATAATGGGTGGCCTTATGTTTGGAACACGTCAGATAAACTGATTTCGAAAGCGTCAAAAGCTGTCAATTTTGGGAAATTTGAAAAATGCAGATCAAGGATTATGTCCGCATCGGTTTAGATGCTCTTCCGTCGCCTGTAGGTCGTATCTTTGTGCATCCTCGTGATGCTCAGATTGTCGATCTTTCAAGGGTTAAGATTCTTTCCTGTGGTGTTGATACAGTCCGTCAGTTATATCGTGGCCTTATTCGTCCTGAAGTGATGTGCCTTTTTGATAAGCCCGGTTCTATTGTTGATTTCGCTGGCCAGCGCTGGCATTCCGGTCGTGTTAGTAAAGACTCCGGTTATCAATATAAATTGCAGAATGCTGATCTCGGTTTAATTCTTCTTGTAAAGAATTTTAATTCTAAGATTGATACTGTCGGGCCTCATTTGAAAATTGAGGTTTCGCCACATGCTATTGATGCTTTCAGTCCTGGTCGTCTTCAGCAGCGACTTGATTATTACGCTGATTGCATTTTGACTAGCCTTGAGCGCAATCAGTGTGCTGTTCATTTGGCTTTGGATTTACAGGGCTGGTTGCCTCCTTCTGATCTTGTTTCTCGTATGCATTGTCGCGCCCGTACTCATCGTGATATTTCTGGCATTAGTGAGATTTCTTGGGCCACTAAATCAAGTATTTATGGTCGTGGTGAAACTTCAATGTTTGGTTCTGCTAGTGGTATTCAGCTTTCCATTTATAACAAAACTGAGCAGGCCCGTGCTATTGATAAGCTTGATTATTGGGAACAGGTCTGGCGGCGTCGTGATAGTTTAGACCCTTCTGATCCTCAAAATTATAATCCTGATTTTGATGTTTGGCGTATTGAATTGCGCTTTCATCATTCTGTTATTCAGCAGTTTGCATCAGGCTCCGTTGATGTTCATACAGGGGAGCTTCTTAAGACTAGCTCTTTTGCTGACTTCTCTGCTCACCTTGATGGCCTTTGGCGTTATGGCCTTCGCCAGTTTAAGCTTTTGGCTCGTCCTGGTTATTTTGATCCTCTTTGGACACTCATTCGTGATGATGTCCGTGTTGATTTGCCCGTTGATTCCCTGGTTGATCGCACTGAATATAAGCGCCAATACAAAACATCACGCGGATTTTCTGGCAAGAATGTTGAGCTTTTCTTAGGTAATTTTGTAAGCCTTGTTGCTCGTGAGCGTGTTGGTGCTAAGAAGGCTTTTGATCGTTTAAAGGATTGGGAATGCTGGCCTGTTATCCGTGATCATTATTCTTCTAAAGGCATGTCAGAGCTTGATATTTATAAGCATATAAAAAGCCTTCTTGAGGATCGGCATATTCGTTGGGGGCGGGCCGTATGATCTTCAAGGGTTCAAGCGGTTGGGATGTTGATTTTTGGCTTGATTACTCTGCGGGCATTCGTAAGCGTAAGCGCGGCTTTCGTACTAAGTCTGAGGCTGAACGGTGGGTTTCTGATCTTCGTCGCCAGTATCAACAGCGTGGCCGTGATCCTGGTGAGCGTCTTTCTGACTTGGTTGAAATATGGCAAGAGCTTCACGGCTCTACGCTTAAGGATAAATATCGCTTCAGCCGTACCATGGCCATTGTTGAGGCTTTGGGCAATCCTATTGCGTCCAGCTTCACTGCATTGGATTTTGGTCGTTATCGTACGAATCGCCTCAAGACGTGCACGCCTTCAACGGTCAATCATGAGCATCGTTATTTAAAGTCGGTTTTTAATGAGTTGATCCGGCTTGGCGTATGGCATCACGAAAACCCACTTGCCAAGCTTCGCCAGCTCAAGGTTGATGAGTCTGAGCGTGCTTTTCTTACATTGGATGAGTGTCGTGTTTTGCTGGCTGAATGTGCTGCTTCTTCAAACAGTCACACGCTCCCTGTTGCTCAGATTTGCTTGGCTACTGGTGCGCGATGGGATGAGGCTGAATCGTTGACTCGTCCTCATGTTCGCAATGGCCAGGTTAGGTTCCTTGGTACCAAAAATGGTTCCAATCGTTCTATACCTATTCCGCCTGACCTGGAGCGCCTCATTCTGTCCCGTGGCCTACCTGGTGCTGGTAGGCTCTTTGGTTCCTGTCGATCCGCCTTCCGCAAGGCTTATGAGCGTAGTGGTCTGCACACGCCAGGGCAGCTTACCCACATTCTGCGCCATACATTCGCAAGTCATTACATGATGGGTGGGGGTAGCATCCTTTCCCTTCAGCGTATCTTGGGTCACGGCGACATTAAGATGACCATGCGCTATTCGCACCTTGCGCCTGATCATTTTTCAACGGCTCTCTTGCTGTCCCCGTTGGCTCGGCTGACTGGTCAAGATGCGGACACTCTGCGGACAGTGCCGGAAACAAAAAGGGGCTAGCTTTCGCTAACCCCTTGATTTGTATGGTAGCAACGAGTGGACTTGAACCACCGACCCCAGCATTATGAATGCCGTGCTCTAACCAACTGAGCTACGTTGCCATTTGTGGCGCGCATTATTCTCTTGCTCTTGTGCGCTGTCAACCTTGGCGGGCAAATTTTTTTCTTTGTGCATTCAGTCGCTTAGCGATGCTCATTGAGAGCGCATAGTGGGTGCGGTATAGCGCCGCACAAACTCTTTCTTGACCAGGGTCAAGGGCAGTCTAAGGTTAGTCGGTAACCATGCACGCATCTTAACGGGCAAGTCAGAATTCTCATGTTCAGCCACGGGCGAGTCGGTACAGGGTTGCAGCTATCCATAAGATGGCTGTTGG
The DNA here is from genome assembly GCF_002835605.1 of Pseudomonas fluvialis. NCBI lineage: Bacteria > Pseudomonadati > Pseudomonadota > Gammaproteobacteria > Pseudomonadales > Pseudomonadaceae > Pseudomonas > Pseudomonas fluvialis. The sequence continues at coordinate 57,674 of NZ_PIYS01000010.1, forward strand.
TGTGGGGGCTGGTGCTGGCGGGGATGCAGCAGGCCCTTGCGGATCCACCGGGCGCGCTAGAGCGTGAGCGCATGCTGGTTGCCTTCCCGGCGCTGACCAGTATCTCCGAGCCTGCGGGCGAGTTTGCCGTACGTACCCTCAAGGCTGGGGAGGACGTACTGGGCTACGCCTTTCAGAGTAAGTCGGTGATCGATTTGCCGGCTTATTCGGGTAAGCCGATCAATATGCAGGTGGTGCTGGATCCTCAGGGGATCATCCAGGATGCCTATGTGCTTGAGCACCATGAGCCGATCCTGTTGACCGGTATTCCCGAGTCGAAACTGCATGAGTTCTCTGCCAAGTACACCGGCATCGGTGTCAACCAGCGCGTGGTGGTGGGGCGTTCCAGTGATCCCAATGCAGTGACTGTGGATGCGGTGACGGGGGCCACGGTGACGGTCATGGTACTCAGCGAGACCGTGATGCGTGCCGCGCATAAAGTGGCAGTGTCGCTGGGACTGGTCGAGGCGCATGCCGCGATCAAGAGTAAGCCGGCCACGATTCGCCAGGATGTCTACAGCCCCAGCGATTGGACAACCCTGACCGGCAATGGGGCGATTCGCCGGCTGCTGCTGACCCGTGGGCAGATCGACCAGGCCTTTGTTGGCAGTGAGGCCGAAGGTATTGATGAGGCAAGTGCCGAGCAGAAAGATGACACCTTCATCGATCTGTATGTGGCGCATCTCAATGCTCCGACCATCGGGCGCAATCTGCTTGGCGACAGCCAGTACGACTACCTGATGGGGCAGTTGAAAGAGGGTGAGCAGGCCATCGCGGTACTTGGCAATGGGCTGTATTCCTTCAAGGGCTCGGGTTATGTGCGTGGTGGGATTTTCGACCGCGTACAACTGCGCCAGTTTGGTGACCTGATCAGCTTCCGCGATCTCGATTTTCAGCGCCTGGATGATGTCTATCTGGACGGCATGCCGGCGTTTGCCGAGAAAGCGATTTTCATCGTGCGCAACCAGTATGCCTTCGATCCGGGGTCGGACTGGACGCTGGAGCTGTTGGTGCGTCGCCAGACCGGTCCTGTGGATGGCGTGTTCACCAGCTTCGAGATGTCCTACCAGATCCCTGAGGACTATATCGAGCGGCCACTGCCTACGGCTGAAGAACTGGCAGCCATCGAGGAGGCCAATCGGCCGATGTGGGTGAACATCTGGTATGCCAAGAGCTTCCAGGTGGCCGTGCTGGGCGCGGCATTGTTGCTGCTGATGGCCATTTTGTTCCTGCAGGATCGTTTTACCCGCTATCCGGCTTTCCTGCACTGGTTGCGCCGAGGCTATCTGATGTTCACCGTGGTGTTCATTGGCTGGTATGCCCTGGGGCAGCTGTCGGTGGTCAATGTGCTGACCTTCGTGCATGCGGTGATGCAGGACTTCCGCTGGGAGCTGTTCCTCAGTGACCCGGTGATCTTCATGCTCTGGGTGTTCACCGCAGGGAGCATCCTGCTCTGGGGGCGTGGCGTGTTCTGTGGCTGGCTGTGCCCGTTTGGTGCTTTGCAGGAGCTGATCAACGAGGCTGCACGCAAGCTGAAGATTCGTCAGTACGAGCTGCCCTTCGCCGTACATGAGCGGTTGTGGGCGGTGAAGTACATCATCCTGCTGTTGCTGTTCGGCATCTCCCTGGAATCGCTGGCCACGGCCGAGCGTTACGCCGAGGTCGAACCCTTCAAGACCGCGATTACCCTGAAGTTCGGTCGTGAGTGGTGGTTCGTGGCCTACGCCGTGCTGCTCCTGGTGATCAATATCTTCACCCGCAAGGTGTACTGCCGCTATATCTGCCCGCTGGGGGCAGCCTTGGCCATACCGACCAAGCTACGCCTGTTCGACTGGCTGAAGCGCCGCAAGGAGTGCGGTCAGCCTTGCCAGCTGTGCGCCAATGAATGCGAGATCCAGGCCATCCACCCGGATGGACGGATCAATGCCAACGAGTGCCACTACTGTCTGGATTGCCAGATGACCTACCACAACGAGCACAAGTGTCCCCCGCTTATCGCCCAGCAGAAGAAGCGAAAGCGCGACAAGGCGGCTCCGGCCGACCCGCAGCTGATCCCGGTAGTCGAGATGGATCCGCGCACTTAATAACGAGAAAGAAAAATCCCCTTCCCAAGGAGAAACACCATGTCTAACAGCAAGAAACCCGAGAACGAGGTGGAAAAAACCGGCCTGAGTCGCCGTGGCTTCCTCGGCGCCACAGCCATGACCGGTGCCGGTGCTGCCCTGGTGGGGGCTGCGGGTCTGGGTTCGGCGGTGATGAGCCGCGAATCCTGGGCGGCAGCGGTCAAGGATGCCAAGCTGAAATACCATGTGGCCCCCGGTGAACTGGATGACTACATCGGTTTCTGGAGCGGTGGCCACCAGGGCGAAGTGCGCGTACTGGGTATCCCGTCGATGCGCGAGCTGATGCGTATTCCGGTATTCAACGTCGATTCGGCTACCGGCTGGGGCATCACCAACGAGAGCCGGGCGATCATGGGCGAGAGCGCCAAGTTCCTCAACGGCGACTGCCACCACCCGCACATCTCGATGACCGACGGCAAGTACGACGGCAAGTATGTGTTCATCAACGACAAGGCCAACACCCGCGTTGCACGTATCCGCCTGGATATCATGAAGTGCGACAAGATGATCACTATCCCCAACTGCCAGGCCATTCACGGTCTGCGCCTGCAGAAGGTGCCCTACACCAAGTACGTGTTCGCCAACGCCGAATTCGTCATCCCGCACCCGAACGACGGCAAGATCTTCGACCTGCAGCATGAAAACAGCTACACCATGTACAACGTCATCGACGCCGAGAAAATGGAAGTGGCCTTCCAGATCATCGTCGACGGTAACCTCGACAACACCGATGCCGACTACACCGGGCGCTTCGCCGCTGCGACCTGCTACAACTCGGAAAAGGCCTACGACCTCGGTGGCATGATGCGCAACGAGCGCGACTGGGTCGTGGTATTCGATATCCACGCTGCCGAGAAAGCGGTCAAGGCCGGCAAGTTCATTACCCTGGGCGACTCCAAGGTGCCAGTACTGGATGGTCGCAAGAAAGGCGACCAGGACAGCGAATTCACCCGCTACATCCCGGTGCCGAAGAACCCGCACGGCTGCAATACCTCTTCGGATGGCAAATACTTCATCGCCAACGGCAAGCTGTCGCCGACCGTATCGATGATCGAGATCGCCAAGCTGCCTGACCTGTTTGCCGGCAAGCTCAAGGATCCGCGCGATACCATCGCCGCCGAGCCGGAGCTGGGCCTCGGCCCGCTGCATACCACCTTCGACGGCCGCGGCAATGCCTACACCACGCTGTTCATCGACAGCCAGGTGGTGAAGTGGAACATGGCTGACGCTGTGCGTGCCTACAAGGGCGAGAAGGTCAACTACATTAAGCAGAAGCTCGATGTGCACTACCAGCCGGGACACATCCATGCGTCGTTGTGTGAAACCAGCGAGGCCGATGGCAAATGGCTGGTGGCGCTGTGCAAATTCTCCAAGGACCGTTTCCTGCAAGTCGGCCCGCTGCACCCGGAGAATGACCAGCTGATCGATATTTCCGGTGAGGAAATGAAGCTGGTGCACGACGGCCCGACCTATGCCGAGCCGCATGACTGCATCATGGCGCGCCGTGATCAGGTCAAGACCAAGAAAATCTGGGAGCGCAACGATCCGTTCTTCGCCGGCACCGTAGCGATGGCCAAAAAGGACGGCATCAACCTGGAGACCGACAACAAGGTTATCCGTGACGGCAACAAGGTGCGTGTCTACATGACCTCCATGGCACCCAGCTATGGCGTGCAGGAGTTCACCGTCAAGCAGGGTGATGAAGTTACTGTGGTTGTCACCAACATCGACCAGATCGAAGACGTGTCGCACGGCTTTGTCATGGTCAACCATGGTGTGAGCATGGAAATCAGCCCGCAGCAGACCTCCTCGGTGACCTTCGTGGCCGACAAGCCGGGTCTGCACTGGTACTACTGCAGCTGGTTCTGCCATGCCCTGCACATGGAGATGGTTGGCCGCATGCTGGTAGAGCCGGCCTGAGTCCTGCCTGTGGATGTCCCGTTGCTTGTGCGACGGGGCAGCCGGGAGGCTTAGTGTCTATTGTTCCTGCCCGTCAGCAGACGGGCAGGAACAATTCTCTGGCTAGCTAAGGACAATTTCGTGCAGCTTTTCTCGGCGACTCGCCTGCGCCTGCTGGCGTTGTGCATGCCTCTTTTTTTCAGCGCGTCGGCCTTGGCCGAGTCGCGCGCGATCACCGAGCTGCCGCTGCAGGCGCTGGGTGATGATCGCTGGCAGCTGCCTGCCGGCGATTATTTCGGACAGTTCCATATCGAGAGCAGTCTGAGCCTTGAGTGTGCGCCAGGCGCGCGCATTGATGCCCAGGGAAAAGGGCACGCCCTGTTGATCAAGGCACCGCAGGTGCGCGTACAGGGCTGTACCCTGGAAAACTGGGGCCATGACCTCACCCAGATGGACTCGGCCATCTTCGTCGGCCGAGGTGCCGATGGCAGCGTGATACGGGGCAACCAGATACGCGGCCGTGGTTTTGGCATCTGGCTGGATGGTAATCGTGACGTGCAGGTGCTGGATAACCAGATTACCGGCGACGCCAGCGTGCGCTCGCAGGACCGTGGTAACGGCATCCACCTGTTTTCCGTGAAAGGCGCGCGGATTCTCGGCAATACCGTACGCGAGGCGCGGGATGGCATTTATATCGATACATCCCACGGTAACCACCTGGAAAACAATCTGCTGGAAGACCTGCGTTATGGCGTGCACTACATGTTCGCCAATGACAACACGGTGATCAGCAACATCACCCGGCGTACCCGGACCGGTTTCGCCTTGATGTCCAGCCGCAACCTGACGGTGGTTGGCAATCGCTCGGAGTTCGACCAGAACTACGGCATCCTGATGAACTACATCACCTATTCGCGCATTTACGACAACTACGTCAGCGATGTGCAGAGCGGCTCTACCGACGGCGACAGCATGATCAGTGGCGCCGAAGGCAAGGCGCTGTTCATCTACAACACGCTGTTCAACGATATTCGTGGCAATCATTTCCAACGCAGTGGCCTGGGTATTCACCTGACCGCCGGCTCGGAAGACAACCGCATCACCCTCAACAGCTTTATCGACAACCAGCAGCAGGTGAAATACGTCGCCATGCGTACCCAGGAGTGGTCTATTGATGGGCGTGGCAATTACTGGAGCGACTACCTGGGCTGGGATCGCAACGGCGATGGCCTGGGCGACGTGCCCTATGAGCCCAACGACAATGTCGATCGCCTGCTGTGGATGTACCCGCAGGTGCGTCTGTTGATGAACAGCCCGAGTATCGAAATGCTGCGCTGGGTGCAGCGAGCCTTCCCGGTGATGAAGTCGCCGGGCGTGCAGGACAGCCACCCCCTGATGCGTATGCCGACGGAAAAACTGCTGCCGGCAGCCAAGGAAACCCGACCATGAATGCAGTGGAAATCCAGCGCGTCCAGCAGCGCTACGGCAGCATGCAGGTGCTGCACGATCTTGACCTGACCCTCGGTGAAGGTGAAGTGCTGGGGTTGTTCGGCCACAACGGCGCGGGCAAGACCACTACCATGAAGCTGATTCTCGGCCTGCTCAGTGCCAGCGAAGGCAGCGTACGGGTGCTCGGTGGCGCGCCGGGCGATGCCCAGGTACGCCGTCTGCTTGGCTACCTGCCGGAGAACGTGACGTTCTACCCGCAGCTAAGCGGTCGGGAAACCCTCAGTCACTTTGCCCGTCTCAAGGGAGCGGAGCAGCGGCAGGTCGATCAGTTGCTCGAGCAGGTAGGCCTGGCTGGCGCGGCGCGGCGTCGGGTGAAAACCTATTCCAAGGGCATGCGTCAGCGCCTCGGGCTGGCGCAGGCCTTGCTGGGTACGCCCCGCCTGCTGCTGCTCGACGAGCCGACCGTGGGCCTCGACCCTATCGCCACCCAGGCGCTCTACCAGTTGATTGAGCGACTACGCAGCCAGGGCACCAGCATCATCCTCTGCTCCCACGTACTGCCGGGGGTGGAGCGCTATATCGACCGTGCGGCGATTCTCGCCAACGGACGCCTGCAGGCGGTGGGCGACTTGCCCAGCCTGCGTGCCGCGGCCGGTTTGCCCACGCTGATCCGCGCCAGCGGGCTGAGCCAGGCCCAGCACTGGCAGGCACGGTTCAGCGAGGCCGGGCATAGTGCCAGCAGCAGTGCCGAAGGCTTGCTTGAGGTGGCGGCGCACAATGGTCACAAGCTGGGCCTGTTGCGTCAGTTGCTGGGCGAGGGGCAGGTCGCGGACGTGGAAATCCAGCAGCCGTCCCTGGAGGACCTGTACTGCTACTACATGCAGCGTGCCGAAAGCACCGCACCTGCCGGGGAGTCGTGATGAATCAGATCTGGAATATCGCCCGCAAGGAACTCAGCGACGGCCTGCGCAATCGCTGGTTGCTGGCCATCAGCCTGTTGTTCGCCATGCTCGCCGCCGGTATCGCCTGGCTGGGCGCAGCCGCCTCCGGGCAGGTGGGGTTCACCTCGATTCCGGCGACCATTGCCAGCCTGTCCAGCCTGGCGACCTTCCTCATGCCGTTGATTGCCTTGCTGCTGGCCTATGACGCCATCGTCGGCGAGGAGGAGGGCGGTACGCTGCTGCTGCTGCTCACCTACCCACTGAGTCGTGCGCAGATCCTGCTAGGTAAGTTCATCGGCCACGGGCTGATCCTCGGTCTGGCGACGCTGATCGGTTTCGGCTGCGCAGCGCTGGCCATCGCCGTGCTGGTCGCCGATGTCGAGCTGGGCATGCTGGTCTGGGCCTTTGCCCGCTTCATGCTGTCGTCGACGCTGCTGGGCCTGGTGTTCATCGCCCTGGCTTACCTGCTGAGCAGCCTGGTGCAGGAAAAATCCAGCGCAGCCGGGCTGGCGCTGGGCGTGTGGTTCGTCTTTGTGCTGGTCTTCGACCTGGCCCTGCTGGCGATCCTGGTGCTCAGCGAAGGGCGCTTCAATCCCGAACTGCTGCCCTGGCTGCTGCTGCTCAACCCCACCGATGTGTTCCGCCTGATCAACCTGGCCGGTTTCGAGGGGGCCAGCAGCATGGTTGGGGTGATGGCTTTGGGCAGTGACCTGCCGGTGGGCAACGGTCTGCTCTGGCTGTGCTTGCTGGGCTGGGCGGGGCTGGCGCTGGGCCTGGCGTTTCTGGCCTTCCGCCGCCGCGAATTGTGAATTCTCCTGGGTGTAAGGTGATGACGATGCAAATCAATCTGGCAAAAAGTGCGGCGCTGGCCGCGTGTCTGTTGGGTGCCAGCCTGCTGGCCGGGTGTGGGGAAAAAGCCGAAGAGGTACGCGAGATCGTGCCGGTAGCCATCCATGACAGTGATGAATGCCATGTCTGCGGCATGATCATCGAAGAGTTCCCCGGAGCCAAAGGGCAGGCGGTGGAAAAGCGTGGCGCGGTGCGCAAGTTCTGTTCCAGTGCGGAAATGTTTGGCTGGTGGCTGCAGCCGGAAAACCGCCTGGCCACGGCAAAAATGTTTGTGCATGACATGGCGCGCAGCGACTGGCAGGCTCCCGATGATGAGCACCTGATCGACGCCAGCACGGCTTACTACGTGGTAGCGCCCAACCTGCAGGGGGCGATGGGTGTGCCGCTGGCTTCCTTTGCCGAGCAGGCGGCTGCCGAGCAGTTCGCGCAGATGCAGGGCGGTCAGGTGCTGCGCATCGACGACATCACGGCTGAGCTGCTGCAGCAGGGCGCCGCCATGGGACATGGGCATGCGCCCATGAGCCAGCAAGCCGACAGCCAGGCTGCCGAAGCCGGCCATGACGTCCACGCACACCATTAATCGAGGAGAGGACCATGGGAATCAGTGTCTGGCAATTGCTGATCATTTTGCTGATCGTTGCCTTGCTGTTCGGCACCAAGCGCCTGCGTGGCCTGGGCAGCGACCTGGGAGGCGCCATCAAGGGCTTGCGCCGTGCGCTAGGCAGTGACGAGCAGCCTGGCGAGAAGTCCTAAACGGCCGAGGCCGGATTCACTGGCTGGCCAGACGTTGCCGTTGCAGGCTGGCGAAACCATGCAGCAGCGGTAGCAAGACGGCCCAGCAGCCGGCGAGGATCAGCAAGCTGGGCCACAGGCCCAGCGGCATCCCGACACCGGCCAGTTGCGCGCCAGCGTAGTAGGACAACGGCCCGCCGCATGCGCCGAGCAGGCTGGCACGCCACCAGGGCCGTGCGCTCCAGGCCAGGCAATGATTGAGCGTGGTGCCGAACAGCAGCCACAGGGCGGCCAGCCAGAGTGGCAGCAGCAGGCTGTCGCCAGCAAAATCGAGCACGCCCATTTGCAGCAGGGTACTGTCCAGTGCCGCGCCGCTCAGCAGCACGCTGACCAGCAGGCGGCCTTCGGCGTGCCAGCCGGCCACCCAGCGCAGGTGGATGGCCAGCAGCAACGGCACGCCGAGCAGCAGCCAGGGCTGCTGAGCGGCGAATACGCAGAGGAACCAGCCGAGCTGAAACAGCAGGGCGTTGAGCAGCAGTTTATTCATCGAACTTTCCCAGGAGCGGCAATGGCCGGGCCTGCGGCTTGGCCAGCAGCAGGTGCGCGGTGCCGATGCTGCGCTCGAGGAAGCCGCCTTCGCAATAGCACAGGTAAAACTCCCAGAGACGGAAGAAGTACTCGTCGTAGCCCAGTTCGGCCAGTTTGCCGCGCGCCTGGCGCAGGCGTTCGTGCCAGTGGCGCAGGGTGCGGGCGTAATGCAGGCCGAAATCTTCCAGGTGGTGCAGGTTGAGGTCCGTGTCGCGGCCAACGATTTCCAGCATCTTGTGTACCGAGGGCAGGGCGCCGCCGGGGAAGATGTAACGCTGGATGAAGTCCACCGAGCGGCGGGCCATTTCATAGCGCTGCTCGCGGATGGTGATGGCCTGCAGCAGCATCAACCCGTCGGGTTTGAGCAGGCTGGCGCACTGGCGGAAATAGGTGGGCAGGAAGCGATGACCCACCGCTTCGATCATCTCGATCGACACCAGCTTGTCGTATTCGCCACGCAGGTCGCGGTAGTCCTCCAGCAGCAGGGTGATGCGATCCTGCAGGCCCTGAGCCTCGATGCGCGCCTGGGTGTAGGCAAACTGCTCGCGCGACAGGGTGGTGGTGGTCACCCGGCAGCCGTAGTGGCTGGCGGCATAGATGGCCATGCTGCCCCAGCCGGTGCCGATTTCCAGCAGGTGATCGCTGGGCTTGAGGTCGAGCTTCTGGCAGATGCGCTCCAGCTTGTGTAGTTGCGCCTGCTCCAGGTCGTCGCAACCGGGCGGGAACATCGCCGCCGAATACATCATGGTCGGATCAAGGAACTGCTCGAACAGGGCATTGCCCAGGTCATAGTGCGCGGCAATATTGCGGCGCGCGCCGCTGCGGGTATTGCGGTTGAGCCAGTGCAGGGCCTTGACCAGCGGTCGGCCGAGGCTGGCCAGGCCACGCTCCATGGCGTCGAGTACGTCGAGATTGGCGACGAACAGGCGCACCACGGCGGTCAGGTCGGGGCTGCACCAGTAACCATGGATATAGGCCTCGCCGGCACCGATCGAGCCGTTGCCGGCGATCAGGCCCCAGGCAGCGCTGTCGATAATTTCGATCTCGGCATGCGGACCGTGCCCACCCGGGCCGAACTCCATGCTTTCGCCCTGTTCGATGACGCGCAGCTGGCCATGGCGCAGTTGGCCAAGCTGGCGCAATACCGCGCTGCGCAGCAGGCCATTGGCCAGGCCGGTGTGGCTGAACAGGCGCGCTTTGCCGGTGAGGCTAGAGGTTTTCATCGGCTGACTCCTTGTGACGAAACTGAGCGACCTGGAACTGGCCCAGGGCCGGCTGATGGTCATGGATGGGGGTACGTTTGAGCAGCAGGCGCAAGGCCTGCCAGTAGATGCCTAGCACGGCCTTGCCGGTCATCCACGGAAAATGCCGCAGGTAGCGATGCAGGCTGCGCTGGTCCAGTGGCTCGCGGCGCAGGCTGAGGCTGGCATCGAACAGCTTGAGCGGGCCCTGCCAGTCGGCCATGTGAATGCCCAGGCGCTGGCCCGGTGGGCTGAAGTGCATGTGGTAATCCACCTCGCGGGGCAGGTAGGGCGAGACATGGAAACACTTCGCCACCGCGAAGAACTGCGGGCCGTCGCCCTGGGCGGGTAGCACGTAGTGATAGCGTTCGCGCCAGGGGGTATTGCTGACCTCGACGAGGATCGCCTGCAACTGTTCCTGGCGATCGAAACAGTAGAAAAAACTGGCCGGGTTGAAACTCAGTCCCCAGCAGCGCAGCTGGGTGAGCAGACGGACCGGGCCGTCGATATCGCGGCCGAGCGCCTCGTGCAGACGCTGGCGCACCGCTTCACGCAGTGACAGGCCGCTGCCGGTCAGGCCCGGCAGGTAGTCCTGCTCGCGGAACGCCAGTGGCCGCCAGCGCTGCGAGCCCAGGCAGCGACTGAGTTGCAGGAGCTGCGGCAGTTCGTCGAGGTCGAGGTAGAACAGGCCGATGGCATAGTTGAAGGCGTGTGCACGCGGAGCAAAACGCCGGTGCCCAACCTGGCCGAGGTACAGCGCGCTGTGCTGTAGCGCGCTCACAGTTGCTCCCCGAAGGCGCTGGCCACGCGCAGCGCGCTGACCACGCCGTCCTCGTGGAAACCGTTGGCCCAGTAGGCGCCGCAATAGTAGCTGTGCTGCACACCATGGATTTCTTCCCAGCGTGCCTGGGCGGCCATGCCGGCCAGGCTGTACTGTGGATGGGCATAGCGAAAGCGCGCCAGCACCTTGTCGGGTGCGATCGCCTCGCTCTGGTTGAGGCTGACGCAGAAGGTGTGCGGGGCCTTGATGCCCTGCAGGATGTTCATGTTGTAGGTGACCGCCGCCGGCTGCTGGCGTGGTCCGCCCAGCCGGTAGTTCCAGCTGGCCCAGGCCAGCGGGCGGCGCGGCAGCAGGCGGGTGTCGGTGTGCAACACCACATCGTTCTCGGCGTAGGGCAGGGCTCCGAGAATCTGTTGTTCGGCTTCGCTGGGTTTTGCCAGCAGGGCCAGCGCCTGATCGCTGTGACAGGCCAGTACTACCTTGTCGAAGCGTTCGCTACCCGCTGCGCTGTGTACGGTGACGCCGCTGGCATCGCGTTCGATGCGCTGTACCGGGCAGTTGCTGCGGATGTGCTGCAGGAAGTCGCGGGTCAGCGGTTCCACGTAGGCACTGGAGCCGCCCTCGATGACATACCACTGAGGGCGATCACTCACCGAGAGCAGCCCGTGGTTGCGGAAGAACCGCACGAAGAATTGCAGGGGGAAGCCGAGCATGCCTTCCAGCGACATCGACCAGATCGCTGCGCCCATCGGCACGATGTAGTGGTCGATGAAACGCTGCCCATAGCCATTCTGCTGCAGGTACTGGCCCAGGGTCAGGTCGGCGGCGATGCGCCCTTCCTCCAGGTCACGCAGCGCTTCGCGGTTGAAGCGCAAAATATCCTGCAGCATGCCCCAGAAGCGCGGTGACAGGAGGTTGCTGCGCTGGGCGAACAGGCTGTTGAGGTTATTGCCGTTGTACTCCACGCCGCTTCGTGGGTCGTGTACGGAAAAGCTCATCTCGGTGGGCTGGTAGCGCACGCCAAGCTGGCGCAGCAGGTGGATGAAGTTTGGATAGGTCCAGTCATTGAAGACGATAAAGCCGGTGTCGATGGCGTAGTGCTGGCCATCCAGGCTGACCGGTACGGTATGCGTATGCCCGCCTACCCAAGACTCGGCTTCGAAGAGGGTGATGGCATGGCGGCGATTGAGCAGGTAGGCGCAGGTCAGGCCGGCAATGCCGCTGCCGATGATGGCGATCTTCATGGTCGTGATTCCTTGTGAACGGGGCGCGCCAGGCGGCAGCCAATGGCCAGCTGCCAGCGTTGCGGCAAGCTGCCCAGCAGGCGCAGCAGGCTGATGAAGGGGCCGGGGAAACGGATTTCCAACGGGCGCGCCGGCAGGCGCGTGATGATCTCGCTGGCGGCACGCTCGGCTGTCCAGCGCATCGGCATGGGGAAATCGTTACGCTGGGTCAGCGGGGTGTCGACAAAGCCGGGGCTGATCAGCGTGACCGCGATGTCCTCACTGGCCAGGGCAATGCGCAGGCTTTGCAGCAGGTAGCGCAGGCCGGCCTTGGAGCAGCCGTAGGCTTCTGCGCGGGGCAGCGGCAGGTAGGTGACCGAACTGCCCACCGCGACCAGTTGCGCCTGTCGGCCACGGCGCAGCAGCGGCAGGCCCGCCTCGATGGCATAGGCCACCGAGAGCAGGTTGCTGCGCAGCATGCGTTCGATACTGGCTGCCTGGAAAGCGCCCGCTTCGACATATTCGCAACTGCCGGCATTGCACAGCAGCATATCCAGTGCGCCCCAGTGGGCATCGATGGCCTGGGCGACGGCCTGTACCTGGCTCTCCTGACCGAGGTCGCCCGGCAGGACCAGCACCTGTCCGGGATAACGTTCGGCAAGGGCCTGCAGCGGCGCCTCACGTCGCGCGCTGAGGGCCAGGCGTGCGCCCCGCTCGAGCAACTGTTCGGCCAGTGCCAAACCGATACCACTGCTGGCACCGGTCAGCCAGATCCGTTGTTCCGTCCAGCTCATGCCAACCTCCGTTTCAACCAGGCAATCACCCGCCCGAGTAGTGGCAGATGTTCATACAGCAGGGCGCCCGCATCGAAATAGTCGCGATGGCGGTAGACCCGGCCATCTCGCCACAACAGGTGCGAGCAACCGTCCACGCGGATCAGTGCACCACCTGCCAGACGCGGGTGGCGGTAGCTCATGGTCCAGCGCAGGTAGCCTTCGCCTTCGCGCAGGGTGTCGAAGGCGTAGACATCGAAGCGTAGTTCGCGCACGTTGCTGTACAGCTCGGCAAAGTAGCGCTGCAGGGCCGCCAGGCCCTGTATCTCGTGCAGCGGATCGCGGAACAGGATGTCCTCGCTGTACAGCTCCGCCAGCTGGTGCAAGTGTGCGGCATCCAGACTGGCGAAACGCTGGGCGAAGTGGCGCAGGAATTCACTCATGGCTGCGCTCCAGGGCCTTGAAGGCGGCAAGTGCGCGGCTGCGGCTGGCCGCCAGGTCGACCAGCGGACGTGGGTAGTCGGCTATCCCGAACAAGCCGCCGAGCCGCGCTGGGTCATGGATGTCGCGCTTGTTCAGGCCGGCCAGGGCTGGCAGCCAGTGGCGGATGAAGGTCCCGTCCGGGTCGAAGCGCTGTGATTGGGTGATCGGGTTGAACAGGCGGAAGTAGGGCACGGCATCGGTGCCGGTCGAGGCGCTCCACTGCCAACCGCCGTTGTTGGCGGCCAGGTCGCCGTCGATCAACTGCTCCATGAAGAAGCGCTCGCCATGTCGCCAGTCGATCAGCAGGTTCTTGCAGAGGAACATGGCGACGACCATGCGCAGGCGATTGTGCATCCAGCCGGTGGCGCGCAACTGCTGCATGGCCGCATCGATCAGCGGGAAACCGGTGCGTCCTTCCTGCCAGGCCAGCAGCTGGTGTGGAGCATCGCGCCAGGCCAGTGCCTCGGTCTCGCGGCGAAAGGCACGGCCCATGGAGAGGCGGGGATGGGCGACGAGGATATGTTTGTAGAACTCGCGCCAGAGCAGTTCGTTGATCCAGCAGACCACACCGGGGTTGCCGCTTTCGAACTCGCCCTGGTTGTGCTGCAGAGCCGCGTGCAGGCATTGGCGGGGCGACAGTACGCCGGCCGCCAGATAGGGCGACAGCTGGCTGGTACCGGGCAGGGCCGGCAGGTCGCGCTGGCGGTCGTAGTCCTCCAGCCGCGCTTCGGCGAAGCGCTGCAGACGTTGCAGGGCTTGCTGTTCGCCGGCCGGCCAGAGCTGGCGCAGACTGTCCGTGGGGCGGGCAAAGCCACTCACCTGCTCGGGCAGCGGATCGCTGGCCAGGGGCAGCGCGGGTTGCGCACGCGGGCGTGGCAGGGGCGTTGGCAGGTGACGGGCGAGTTGTCGATAGCAGGCCTTGCGAAACTGGCTGTACACCTGGAAGCACTGTCCAGACTGGGTCAGCAGACTGCCAGGGGCGAACAGCAACTGGTCGAGATGGCTATGCCAGGCGACGCCCGCGCGGGCCAGGCAGGCGGCTACCGACTGATCGCGACGGGTTTCGTTGACGCCGTATTCGGCGTTCACCTGCACGGCACGTACCTGCAGTTGCTGGCAGAGGGTGAGGAGCAGTTCGCCAATGTCCTGCCAGTGCTCGACCTGGCGAATCAGCAGTGGTACGCCGAGGGCGTTGAGCTCGTCGCGCAGTGCGTGCAGGTTGCGCAGCCAGAAATCGACCTTGTTCGGCGAGTCGTGGTGCGCCTGCCACTGGGCCGGGCTCAGCACATACAGGGCTACGGTCGGGCCATTGGCCATGGCTGCGTTGAGTGCCGTGTTATCGGTACTGCGCAGGTCATTGCGCAACCAGTAGAGCTGGGTCATGTGGGCGATCCTTGTGCGCTGCCAAGCAGTTCCAGATGTTGCAGGCTGTGCAGGGCGGCCAGCGGGCCGGCAGCCAGGTGCAGGCCTGGCAGGTCCTGCAGGCTCGCTGCATGAATCTGGCTGGCTGGGCCGGCGAGCAAGAGCGGCACCGGACTGCTGGCCAGCAAACGGGGCAGTTGTTGTTGCAGGAGGGGGCTCGGCAGGCTGTCGCTGGCATACAGCAGCAGGGCCCGCGGCTGCATGTGTTCAATGGCCAGCAGCAGTTCATTGGCCGGCAGCGGCCAGTCGAATACCTCGCTGGGGCAGGCCGCGCTGACACAGAGCCAGGCGGTCAGCCAGAGGCCAGGCTCAAGCGGACGCTGCGAGAGGTTGACCAGCAGCAGCGGGGCACCGCCCAGCTGGCGATTCTGGTGATAGAGGCGCGCGCCGAGTTTGCTGCGCAGCCAGGAGTGAAAAAACACCCGCTCCAGCTCGGCGCCGAACTGGCCTTGCCAGCGTTGCTGCAGGCTGTCGAGTAACGGCAGGAGCAGCTGTGCGCAGAGGGTAGCGGGCGGATAGAGGGTAAGCGCCTGGTTGAACAGGTCATCCAGGCGTCGCTCGGCTTGTTCGGCGATGGCTTGCAGAAGCTGCTGGCGCTGCTCCTGCCAGAGGTTGTGCGCCAGCGGCTGGTGTTCCTGGCGTTGCAGCAACTCGCTGACCTGGCCGACCGAGACGCCGCGCCCCAGCCAGGTGAGGATTTGTCGGATGCGCTCCACCTGGCCCGGTGGATACAGGCGGTGGCCCTTGCCAGTGCGCTGTGGTTGCAGCAGGCCATAGCGTCGCTCCCAGGCGCGCAAGGTGACCGGATTGACGCCGGTCTGCCGGGCTACGTCACGAATCGGCAACCAGCCGGCAGCCAGTGCGCTGCTGTAATCTTCGGGCTGCATGGTTTAGAGCGCGTTGCGCAGGCTGAGGCGCTCCGGATGCGGCTGCAGATAAGCCTGCTGCGCCACATAGGGATGCGGATGGCGACGGAAGTGGTACTTGAGCAGAGTCAGCGGGACCACCAGCGGGACGATACCTTCCCGGTACTGCTCAATGAGTTGCACGGTATCGCGTTTCTCCTCGCTACTCAGTGCATGCTTGAGGTAACCGAACAGGTGCTGCAGTACATTGCTGTGGCTGCCGCGGCTGGCGGTACGACGCAAGGCCTGCATCAGGCGGCTGAAATAGTCGGCGGCAAACTGCTCAAGGTCATGCTGGGCAATGCTGGCCAGTTGCCGGCCCAGCTCTTTGTAGGCCTGCGGATTATTGGCCAGCAGCTGGTACTTGTAGCGTGCGTGAAATTGCAGCACGCCACGTCGGCTCAGGCCGGCTCGGCACAAGCGTTGCCATTCGGCATAGGCGTATACGCGGGTGATGAAGTTCTCACGCAGCACCGGGTCGTTCAGGCGGCCGTCTTCTTCTACCGGCAGGTCGGGGCGCAGCGCCATGAAACGGGCTGCATAGATACCCGCTGCCCCTCCCTCGGCCGGATAACCATTGTCCTGATAGAGCTTGACCCGCTCCATGCCGCAGGACGGCGACTTCTGCATGAGGATATGCCCGCAGATATCGTCGAGTTCGCCGGCCATGCGTTCGGCGTAGTCGCGCAGCGCATCAGTGACATCCAGCTCGCGCTGGACGGTCCCTACGGCACGCGGAGATTGCGCATCACCGACCAGGCGGATCGGTTGGCGGGGGGTGCCGAGACCGATGCCGACTTCCGGGCATACCGGAACAAACTCGAAATGTTCGGCCAGGCTCTGGCTGCACAGGCGCGATTCCTTGTGGCCGCCGTTGAAGCGCACGTTGGCGCCGAGCAGGCAGGCGCTGATGGCGAGCTTGGGCTTGGGCATCGACGTATGCATGGAGCCTCCCAGGATGTGTTGTACAAAACTTAACTGTTGTACAGCTTGTGTTCATCTTAGGTGTGCCGTTGTACAAGTCAATACTTTTGTATAGCTCTGCTGGAAAAGTTGTACATAAAGATGACGGGCACACAGCAAAACGCCGCCCGGAGGCGGCGCTGTGCAGGTCGGCAGCAGTGTCAGTTATCGCTGAGGGCGGCAAGCTCGCGTTCCAGCAGGCTGCTGTCGCCCAGGTTGAGTTCGACCAGGCGGCGCAGGTGGCTGATCGATTCGAGGTCGATGTGCTGGCAGAGGAAGCCCAGTAGTCCCTGGCTGTCGCGGGTGAGCTGTACGTCCATCTGTACCTGGGTGCCGTCATCCAGGCTCAGGCGTGCTGTGAAGGGTTGTTGCGGATCGCCGTGCCAGATTGCCGGGCAGCGTACCAGCAGGCCGCGCAGGGAGATGTCGAGCAATTCTACCGGCCACTGATGATCCCCCTGGCTGAGCACGGTGGCGGCGTCGAAGGCAATGCGCTGGAAGCGCCGGCGCTCTTGGCTGGTATCGGTCATTGCTGCACTCCTGACTGGGTTTTCCACACTATAGCAAGTGTCGGGCGGAAGACGTTGTACGGCGTGTGCGCGGTGCGGCAAAGCCAGTAGATGGCTGGTGCGGGGAGTGCAGGGCAGGACGGGGGGCGGGTAAAACACAAAGGCCCGACATAGTGCTATGCCGGGCCTTTGCCTGTTTGGCAGGCCAGGAGGGAATCGAACCCCCAACCTGCGGTTTTGGAGACCGCCGCTCTGCCAATTGAGCTACTGGCCTAAACAGTGAATGAGTAGCAGGTTGGGCCTGCCACTCAGGTAACGCAGTGTATCAGTTGCCGTACACCGGCAGACGGGCGCAGACGGCCTTGACCTTCTCGCGTACCGCGTCGATCACCGACTCGTCGCCCATGTTCTGCAGGATGTCGCAGATCCAGCCGGCCAGTTCGCGGCACTCGGCTTCGCCGAAACCACGGGTGGTGACGGCCGGAGTGCCGATGCGCAGGCCGGAGGTGACGAAGGGCGAACGCGGGTCGTTCGGCACGCTGTTCTTGTTCACGGTGATGTAGGCGCGACCCAGAGCGGCGTCGGCGTCCTTACCGGTGATGTCCTGCTTGATCAGCGAGAGCAGGAACAGGTGGTTCTGCGTGCCGCCGGAAACCACGTCGAAACCGCGCTCGATGAATACGCTGGCCATGGCCTGGGCGTTCTTCACGACCTGCTGCTGGTAAGCCTTGAACTCCGGCTGCAGGGCTTCCTTGAAGCACACGGCCTTGGCGGCAATCACGTGCTCCAGCGGGCCGCCCTGGCCGCCCGGGAACACGGCGGAGTTGAGCTTCTTCTCGATCTCCTCGTTGGCGCGCGCGAGGATCAGACCGCCACGCGGACCGCGCAGGGTCTTGTGGGTGGTGGTGGTGACCACGTCGGCGAACGGTACCGGGTTCGGGTACACGCCGGCGGCAACCAGACCGGCCACGTGGGCCATGTCGACGAACAGGTAGGCACCGACCTTGTCGGCGATGGCGCGGAAGCGGGCGAAGTCCAGCACCTGCGAGTAGGCGCTGAAGCCGGCGATGATCATCTTCGGCTGGTGCTCGACGGCCAGGCGCTCGACTTCGTCGTAATCGATCAGGCCGGCGTCGGTGATGCCGTACTGTACGGCGTTGTAGATCTTGCCGGAGAAGTTGACGCTGGCGCCGTGGGTCAGGTGGCCGCCGTGGGCCAGGCTCATGCCCAGTACGGTGTCGCCCGGCTTGACCAGCGCTTGGAACACGGCGGCGTTGGCTTGCGAGCCGGCGTGCGGCTGGACGTTGGCGTAGTCGGCGCCAAACAGCTCTTTGGCGCGATCAATGGCCAGTTGCTCGACGATGTCGACGTACTCGCAACCACCGTAGTAGCGCTTGCCCGGGTAGCCTTCGGCGTACTTGTTGGTCAGCACACTGCCCTGGGCTTCCATGACGGCCGGGCTGGTGTAGTTCTCCGAAGCGATCAGCTCGATGTGATGTTCCTGGCGCTGGGCTTCTTGCTCCATCGCGGCAAACAGATCGGCGTCGAAACGGGCGAGGGTCAAATCACGGCTGAACATGGCAGTCCTCTGCGGGGCGGTGCTGGAAAAAGGCGGGCATTCTAACTCAAGGTTGGGGCGCTGGCATATGAAAGGCCGTCATCGGCATGACAAGTGGCGTTCACTCAGTGGTCATGCTTGGTCAGCTTGTCCAGATAGCCCATGGCGAACGCCGAGGCGACGAAGGTCAGGTGCAGGATGACGTACCACATCAGCTTGCTGTCGGGGATGTTCTTGGCATCCATGAATACCTTGAGCAGGTGGATCGAGGAGATGGCCACGATGGATGCCGCGACCTTCATCTTCAGCGAGCCGGAGTCCATCTTGCCCAGCCAGTTGAGCTTCTCCTTGCCTTCATCGATGTCCAGCTGCGAAACGAAGTTCTCGTAGCCGGAAATCATCACCATCACCAGCAGGCCACCGACCAGGGCCATGTCGATCAGTGACAGCAGCACCAGAATCAGGTTGGCCTCGGCCATGCTGAAGACATTGGGCAGGATGTGGAATACTTCCTGGAAGAACTTCAGTGCCAGGGCCAGCAAGGCAAGCGACAAGCCGAAATAGATGGGCGCCAGCAGCCAGCGCGAGGCATACATGGCGTTTTCCAGAAAGCGTTCCATGGGGTGACTCCAAGCCGGAAAAAACGGGTCGCAAGTATACCCGTGGCCCCCATCCAGACAAGCACGAGCCCATTCACAGATGTTGCGGGCAATACCAGGGACGGCTGTGCGGCTGGTGCTGGAGACGGCGTAGCTCGGCTTGGAGCGGCAGGCTCCACAGTGCTGGCTGGGCGCTGCTCTGGTAACCCAGCGCCTGCAGGTTTGTGATGATGGCTTGCAGCCCGCGCTGCGCCTGTAGTTCACCGTGGAACGGACCCTGGCTGCGCAGCGCACTGACTGGTTCGCCATCGCGGCCGGCGGCACATAGTATCCACCACAGGCCGCTGCCATCACGCAGGGCGCGGGCCTGACATTCGATGCGCAGGCGCAGGCCGAGGCAGTCGCGGATCAGACAGAAGGTCGTCGGCATGGCGGCAGTCCTCGCAGCGGGGCTTATCCGCAGCTTAGCAGCCGCCTGGGTCAGGCGCCGTCGCCGCTCTTGGCTTTGTCCGCGGCCGGTTGGCGGGTGCGCCGCGATTTGCTGACCGGGGCCTCTTCGGCCTTGTCGTTGTCGTCGTCCAGACCCTGTTCGGCAATCTCGCGCAGGCGGGCTACCACGCGGGCATTCAGGCTGCCCTCGGGGAAATTCCCCTGCGCATCGGCCTCGCCAGCCGCCTCGCCGGCCAGCAGGCTGAGTGCCTGGTCGGCATGGCTGACGGCAAATACGTGGAACTGTCCGGCGTGCACTGCCTGCAGCACGCGTTCGTCGAGCATCAGGTTGCTGACGTTGGCACGCGGGATAATCACGCCCTGCTCGCCGCTCAGCCCGCGCGCCTGGCACAGGCGGAAGAAGCCTTCGATCTTTTCGTTGACCCCGCCGACCGCCTGCACTTCGCCGAACTGGTTGATCGAGCCGGTGATGGCAAAGCACTGCTTGAGCGGCGCACGGGCCAGTGCCGAGATCAGTGCACAGACCTCGCCGAGGGCCGCGCTGTCGCCATCGACGTAGCCGTAGGACTGTTCCAGGGCGATGCTTGCGGAAATTTCCAGGGGAAACTCCTGGGCGTAGCGGCTGCCCAGGTAGCCGGTGAGGATCATCACGCCCTTGGAGTGAATCGGCTGACCGAGGTTGACCTCGCGCTCGATATCGACGATGCCGCTGCCGCCCGGGTAGACGGTGGCGGAAATTCGCGCCGGCACACCGAAGGCCGAGTCGCCTACCTCCAGTACGGTGAGGCCGTTGCACTTGCCAATGGCCGCGCCGGCGCTGTCGATAAGGATGGTGCCATCGAGCATGTCGTCGAGAATGCGCGCCGACACGCGTCCGGTGCGGTCGGCCTTGGCCTTGAGGGCGCGTTCGATATGGCCGACGTCGGTCAGCTCGGCACCGGCCAGCTGACGGACGAAATCCGCTTCGCTGACCAGCTGGAACAAGTCGCCGATGCGTGCCGACAGACGTCCCTGGTGTTCCGCCAGGCGCGCGCTGTAGGTGGCCAGGCGGGCCACGGCGGCGGCGCTCAGCGGGGCCATGCCTTCTTCGCTGGTGCGGGTTTTCAGCAGCTGGGCGAACTGTTCCAGGCTGTCCTCGGCCAGGGGGATCTCTTCGTCAAAGTCCACCAGGACGCGGAACATCTCCTGGAAGTCCGGGTCGAGGTCCTGCAGGGTGTAGTACAGCTCGCGGGAGCCGATGATCAGCACCTTGACCTGCAAGGGGATGCGCTGCGGATTGAGGGTGACCGTGGCGATGCGCCCCAGTTCGACCAGCGGCGCTTCCATCTTCAGCTGGCGCGAATGCAGGGCACGCTTGAGGGCGTCCCAGACAAACGGCTCGGAGAGCAGTTTCTCGGCCTCGACGATCAGGTAGCCGCCGTTGGCACGGTGCAGCGCACCGGCACGCAGCTGGCGGTAGCTGGTGTAGAGCGCACCCTGGTCGGTGTTGTACTCGATGCGCCCGAACAGGTTGTCGTAGGTCGGGTGCGGCTCGAAGATCACCGGTGCGCCGGCGCCCTCGGCATGGCCGACCAGCAGGTTGGGGGCATATTGCTCTTCGAGCAGCTCGCGCCGCTGCAGTTCGGGCTTGCTGTCGTCGACCAGTTGATCGACCACGGTGCGCCGCAGGTTGTCATGCATGGCCTGCAGGTAGGCGAGGATGCCGGGGTTGTCGGCATGCCGTTGCAGCAGCGGGTCGAGCAGCGGGGCCAGGGCCTGGCTGATGGTTTCCTCGTTGAGCTGACGCAACTGGTTGCTGGACTCGCGCTTCCATTGCGGGAGATTGACCAGTTCCTCGTTGAGGCACTCCTCGAGCTGTGCGATGTCCTCGTGGAACTGCTCGCGGACACTTTCGGGAAGCTGGGCGAACTCGGCCTCATCCAGCGCCTTGCCATCCTGCATGGGGGTGAAGGCGATGTTGCTGCTGTCGCGGTACAGCGCGACGTTCTTTTCCAGCGCACGCTTTTCCAGGTTGTCCAGGGCGCGGTCGTAACGCTGGTTGAAGGCGCGGTCGATGGCGCTTTTCTTCTGTTGGTAGGTCGGCGCCTCGAACACCGCCGGGAAGGTGGCGAGCAGGTTGTCGATCAGCTGGCTGATCTCATTGCAGAAGCTGGCTGCCTGTCCTGCCGGCAGACCCAGCGCATGGGGCTCGCGGGGTTCGGCGAAATGGTTGATATACAGCCAGTCGCCCGGGGTGGGCTGGCGCTTGGCTTCGGCACGCAGGTAACGCTGGCTGAAGGAAAAGCGTCCCGTGCCCGACTCGCCCATGACATACAGGTTGTAGCCGGGGCGCGGCATGGCCACGCCGAACTGCATGGCTTCCACCGCTCGCTCCTGGCCGAGCACGCCGCGGAACGGTTCCAGTTCATCGGTGCTGGCAAAGCTGAACTGCTCGGGACTGAATGGGCGGGCGAGGGACTGCACGGGCAGGCGCAGCGCGTTGGCAAGGGTATCGGGCATGGCGAATCCTGGGGGCGGTGGGGCGAATGCGCAGGCACATCACTGCATTGGGCGAACATTCTGGCCGTCACCTGCCCCGCCAGCAAGGTTGGCCGGCTGCACTCAGGCAGCCCGGGGCGCCCTTGCCGGCGTTTTTCCTGCTGCTCAGCCCGCCTGGTCGGCGCAGTTCAGGCAGTATTCCGCCGCCGGCAGGGCTTGCAGGCGGGCGGGACTGATGGCTTCACCGCAGCGCTGGCACAGGCCGTAGCTGCCCTCGGCCAGGCGTAGGCGGGCCAGACCCACCAGGCGCATGCCGGCTTCCGCTTCGGCGAGCAGGGCATCCAGCACTTCGTCGTTCTGTCGCTCGACGGCCTGTTCGGCGAAGTCGGCGTCGTGCGCCTGAGCGAGGTCGCGGCGGATCGCCGCAGCACGCTGGCTGTATTCGGCAAGCAGTTGTTCCAGTGCGGCGGCGGGGTCGAACGTAGACATGCGGGCACCTCGGTGTGCAGGAGAGTGCTATCAGTGTGGCGCGTGTGGTGATGGGCGCCGTGACATGGATCAAGCGTTGTATTTTGCGGGCTATTGCCGGCTCTGCGCCTTGACAGGGCGCGGCGCTTGCAAAATGCTGACACACAGGTTGGCAATGACGCCGACCCCATGACCAGAAGAAGAGATCAGCATATGAAACGAGTTCTGTTTGCTAGCTTGCTTGCAGTCACCTCCGCCAGCGCCTTTGCCGAGGCTCCGGGCGGCCCGAACTGTGGCTGGGGCAACATGCTGTTCAAGGGCCATAGCGGCATGCCCTCGCACTTTGTCGCCTCCACCACCAACGGCACCTCGGGCAACGCCACCTTCGGCATGACCTCGGGCACCAACGGCTGCTCCACCAGCGGCGTACTGACCTACGGTGGGAAGCCGATGCTGGTACTCAGCGGCATCATGGACGAGCTGTCCGAAGACATGGCCAAGGGTGAAGGCGAAGCGCTGACCACCTATGCCGTGGTACTGGGCGTGGCGCCGGAAGACCGCGCGCATTTTGCCGCGGTGACCCAGGCGCACTTCAGCGAGATTTTCAGCGCTGCCGATGTCAACGAGCAGCAGGTGCATGAAGCCACGCTGGCCGTGCTGAAGGCTGACGCGCGCCTGGCCAAGTACGCCAAGCAGGCCTGATTGGCGTTCTGACCCTCCCTGCGGCGGCCGGTGTAGATCGGTCGCCGCTGCTTTTTCCGGTTGTCCCCCCATGCGAAGATTTCTCTTGCCGCTGCTCCTGGCCAGCGCTGGCGGCGCTCAGGCGGCTGCGTCCGCGTTGCCTCTGGCCGAACTGGCTGAACAGCCGTTCTGGCTGGCCCTGGGACATTACGAAGCGGCGCGCCTGGGTGGCTGGCGTAGCCATGTCGACGATGCGCAGTTTTTCCTCGCCGAGCAGGGCGCGCACGATCCGCAGGCCGAACTGCGTGCGACCCTGGCGGCCCTGTACGCGCCGCTGAGCGACGCCGATCAGCATGCGCAGTGCCGCTATCCGGCGCGTACCCGCTGGCTGCGCGAGCAGTTGCAGCTGGATGACCTGCCGGCGGTGACCTGCAGTGAATACGAAGCCTGGCTGGCCGACGTCAATCCGCACAGCACGGTTTTGGTATTCCCCGCGGCCTACCTGAATAGTCCTTCGTCGATGTTCGGACACACGTTGCTGCGCATCGACCCGCCAGACTTTGCGCAAAGCACGGCGATGCTCAGCTATGCGCTGAATTTCGGCGCCTATATCGAGGGTAGCGACAACAGCATCCTGTATGCCTGGAAAGGCCTGATGGGTGGCTACCCCGGGCTGTTTGCCCTGTTGCCCTACCGCGAGAAACTCAGCGAGTACAGTCGTCTGGAAAACCGTGACCTCTGGGAATACCGGCTGAATCTCTCGGCCGAGGAAACCCAGCGCATGGTCGAGCATGTCTGGGAACTCAAGCAGGTCCGCTTCGACTATTACTTCTTTGACGAAAACTGCTCCTATCGCCTGCTGGAGCTCCTCGAAATTGCCCGTCCCGGCCTGCGGCTGACCGAGCAGTTCCCGCTGACCGCGATTCCCGCCGATACGGTCAAGGCCGTCAAGCAGGCGGGGCTGGTCGAGCAGATCGACTACCGGCCGTCGCGCGAGCGTGAACTGCTGACCCGCCGTGCCGGGCTGGACGCCACTGAACAAGACTGGGCACTGCGCCTGGCCGATGACCCTGCCCGGCTGGAGGACGCACAGTTCCGCGCGCTGCCCTTGCCGCGTCAGGCCCAGGTGCAGGATACCGCCTATCGTTTGCTGCGCTACCAGGCCACGGGTGAGGCGCGTGACAGCCAGGTGGCACAGCGCAGCCTGCGTCTGTTGCAGGCCATCAACCGCAACCCTCCCGAGCCCTTGCAGGTCGAGCGGCCGGGGTTGCCGGAAGAGGGGCATCAGTCACGTACCTGGCAACTTGCCCTGGGTAGCCAGGAGGGGCGCAGCTACGCCGAGTATGGCTTGCGCATGGCCTATCACGACCTCAACGACAACGCGCAGGGCTTCCCGTTGGGTGCGCAGATCGAGATCCTGGGGATGCAGGTGCGTCAGTACGAAGGCAACCACTGGCAGCTGCAGCGCCTGGACCTGGCCAATATTCGCTCGCTGACCCCGCGTAACCGCCTGTTGCAGCCGATCAGCTGGCAGGTCGGCGGCGGCCTGGAGCGTGTGCTGGGCGAGGAAGGGCAGCGCGAGCTGGTCGGGCATCTCAGCGGGGGTGCCGGCGGCAGCTGGCAACTGAGCGAGAGGCTGCTGGGCTTCGCTATGGGTACGGCGCGGGTTGAGCACAATGCCCAGTTCGGCAACCTGCTGGAGCCGGCGGTGGGTTTCAATACGGGGCTTTTGTGGCGCAACGGGCTGGGTAATCTGAGCCTCGAGGGGCGTGGCGACTACTTTGCCAATGGCGAGGTACGCCGCAGTCTGGCGCTGCAACAGCAGTGGGAGTTGGGTGCTGATCTGGCGCTACGCCTGGCGGCGCGCCGTGAGTTTAGTCAGTGGACGCCAGCGCAGAACGAGGTGCAGCTACAGCTGCGCTGGTATCACTATTGAGCGGGGAGCGCCTGCCCGGGGCCAGATGGCTCGGGCAGGCGTCGGCGTGATCAGACCACGCCCTGGGCCAGCATGGCGTCGGCTACCTTGACGAAGCCGGCGATATTGGCGCCCTTGACGTAGTTGATGCGGCCATTTTCCTCGCCGTAGTGCACGCAGGCGTGGTGAATGTTCTGCATGATGCCATGCAGGCGCTCGTCCACTTCGCCGGCTGTCCAGTGTAGGCGCATGGCGTTCTGGCTCATTTCCAGGCCGGAAGTGGCCACGCCGCCGGCGTTCGAGGCTTTGCCCGGGGCGTAGAAAATGCCGGCCTCGACGAACAGGTCAACCGCTTCCAGGGTCGACGGCATGTTGGCGCCTTCCGCGACGCAGAAGCAGCCATTCTTCAGCAGGGTGCGGGCATCGTTGCCGTCCAGCTCATTCTGCGTGGCGCAGGGCAGGGCGATGTCGCAAGGCAGTTGCCAGGGACGCTGGCCCGCGAGGAACTGCAGGCCGTAATGCGCGGCCATTTCGCTGAGGCGGCCGCGACGGACGTTTTTCAGGTCCATCAGGTACTGCCATTGCTCTTCGCTGAGGCCGGCCTCGATGAACAGGGTGCCTTCGGAATCGGACAGGGAAATCACCGAGCCGCCCAGCTCCATGACTTTCTGCGCGGCATATTGGGCTACGTTGCCCGAGCCGGAGATGGTCACGCGCTTGCCATCGAAATCCTGGCCATCGCGCTTGAGCATTTCCTGGGCAAAGTACACGCAGCCGTAACCGGTGGCTTCCGGACGAATCAGGCTGCCGCCATAGGTCAGGCCCTTGCCGGTGAGCACCGAGGTGAACTGGTTGGACAGGCGCTTGTACTGGCCGAACAGGTAGCCGATCTCGCGGCCGCCGACGCCAATATCACCGGCCGGAACGTCCAGATCGGCGCCGATGTGGCGGTACAGCTCGCTCATGAACGACTGGCAGAAGCGCATCACTTCACCTTCGCTCTTGCCCTTGGGGTCGAAGTCCGAGCCGCCCTTGCCGCCGCCCATGGGCAGCGAGGTCAGCGAGTTCTTGAAGACCTGCTCGAAGGCGAGGAACTTCAATACGCCCAGGTTGACCGACGGATGGAAGCGCAGGCCGCCCTTGTAGGGGCCGATGGCACTGCTCATCTGGACACGGTAGCCACGGTTGACCTGTACCTGCCCGGCATCGTTGACCCACGGTACGCGGAACAGGATGACCCGCTCAGGCTCGACCATGCGCTCGAGGATGCCGGCATCACGGTAGTGCGGGTTGGCTTCGAGGAACGGCCAGAGGCTGCGCAGGACTTCCTCCACGGCCTGGTGGAATTCGGGTTGTTCAGGGTCACGCCGCTTCAGGCGGGCGAGGAAGGCATCAACGTTTTCGCTCATGGCAGTTCTCGATAGCTCAAAAAATGGGAGTACGCGTTTTTTGCGCGGACTCTACCAAAGGAGGCGTGCCTTGCAATAGAGCAAAACGTCGCTTTCATGTACTTATTTGGTGCAAAAACATAAAAGCTTGTGTGAAAACAAGAAAAAACGGAGCCATTAAGGCTCCGTTTCGGTGCGGCTTGCGTCCTTTTATTGGGCTAGTTTCTTGTAGCGTACGCGGTGCGGCTGCGCAGCGGCATCGCCCAGGCGCTTCTTGCGGTCGGCTTCGAATTCGCTGTAGTTGCCTTCGAAGAAATTGACCTTGCCGTCGTCCTCGTAGGAGAGGATGTGCGTGGCGATGCGGTCGAGGAACCAGCGATCGTGAGAAATCACGATGGCCGCGCCGGGGAAGTCCAGCAGCGCTTCTTCCAGGGCGCGCAGGGTTTCCACGTCGAGGTCGTTGGACGGTTCGTCGAGCAGCAGCACGTTGCCGCCCTGCTTGAGGGTCAGCGCCATGTGCAGGCGGCCGCGCTCACCCCCGGAGAGATCCTTGACGAACTTCTGCTGGTCGGCGCCCTTGAAGTTGAAGCGCCCGACGTAGCCGCGCGACGGCACCTCGTAATTGCCCACCTTGATCATGTCGAAGCCGTCGGAGATCTGCTCCCACACGGTCTTGCTGCCGTCGAGCATGTCGCGGCTCTGTTCGACGCTGGCGATCTGCACGGTTTCACCAATCTCGATGGTCCCGGAGTCCGGCTGCTCCTTGCCGGTGATCATGCGCAGCAGGGTCGACTTACCTGCACCGTTGCCGCCGATCACGCCGACGATGGCGCCTTTGGGGATGCTGAAGGACAGGTCGTCGATCAGCACGCGATCACCGAAGGACTTCGACACGTTATGGAAGTCGATGACCTTGTCGCCCAGGCGCGGGCCGGCCGGGATGTAGATCTCGTTGGTTTCGCTGCGCTTCTGGAATTCCTGCGACTGCATTTCCTCGAAGCGTTGCAGGCGCGCCTTGGACTTGGCCTGACGCGCCTTGGCGCCCTGGCGTACCCATTCCAGTTCGGCCTTCATGGCCTTGGCATGCGAAGCCTCGGCCTTGGCTTCCTGGGCCAGGCGGTTGGCTTTGGATTCCAGCCAGCCGGAGTAGTTACCCTCGTAGGGGATGCCGTGGCCACGGTCGAGCTCGAGAATCCAGCCGGCGACGTTGTCGAGGAAGTAACGGTCGTGGGTAATGGCTACCACGGTGCCGGGGAAGTCGTGCAGGAAGCGCTCCAGCCAGGCCACCGAATCGGCGTCCAGGTGGTTAGTCGGTTCGTCCAGCAGCAGCATGTCGGGTGCCGACAGCAGCAGGCGGCACAGCGCCACGCGGCGCTTCTCGCCACCGGACAGGTGTTCGATCTTGGCGTCCCATGGCGGCAGGCGCAGAGCGTCGGCGGCCACTTCCAGCTGGCGCTCCAGGTTGTGGCCGTCGGAGGCCTGCAGGATGGCTTCCAGCTTGGCCTGCTCGGCGGCCAGGGCGTCGAAGTCGGCATCCGGCTCGGCGTAGGCGGCGTACACCTCGTCGAGGCGCGCCTGGGCTTGCTTGATCTCACCTACGGCCTCTTCGACGATGTCGCGCACCGTCTTCTGCGGGTCGAGCTGCGGCTCCTGCGGCAGGTAGCCGACCTTGATGCCCGGCATCGGCCGGGCCTCGCCGTCGATCTCGGTATCGACACCGGCCATGATGCGCAGCAGGGTAGATTTACCCGCGCCGTTCAGGCCCAGCACACCGATCTTGGCGCCAGGGAAAAACGACAGAGAGATGTCCTTGAGGATTTCACGCTTGGGGGGAACGACCTTGCTCACCCGATGCATGCTGTAGACGTATTGAGCCATGACGGACCTTGCTAGCGATCTGAAATAAAGCGCGTTGGCGGCGATTGGCTCGCCCGCGCGCGCGTGGCGCAAAGCTACCGGAATGCGCCAGACAGGGCAAACCGCCCGGCGCCTGCGGCTGGCACTTTGCCGGTGAAATCGGCATTCTTGCAGGTTGGCAGGCAACCCCTGATGTGCCGGATGGTCAGAGTGGTGGTGCTGCCTGTGTCTAGCAGGCCGTTGAAAAACTACCTGCGTTGGCAATACAGCGTTGAAAACAGCCTCAAAATGCT
>NZ_PIYS01000011.1:0-4754 GCF_002835605.1 Pseudomonas fluvialis
CGACGCTCTGTGCCGTTGGCAGGTGTTCGAGGATGTGGCGCAGCCAGGCGTAAGGCTCTTGGCCGTTGGCCTTGGCGGTTTCGATCAGGCTGTAGATCTGTGCGCTGGCCGTGGCGCCCTTGGGCGTGTCGCTGAACAACCAGTTCTTGCGACCGATGACGAACGGGCGGATGGCGTTTTCGGCGCGGTTGTTATCGATGGGCAGGTTTCCACCTTCGACGTAACGCACCAGCCGGCCCCAGTTGCTGGCCAGGTAGTTTACGGCCTTACCCAGAGCCGTCTGCCCAGCAACCTGCGGCTGGGTCTTGTCCAGCCAGGCCTTGAGTTGATCGAGCAGCGGTTGGCTGCGTTGCACTCGGGTGGCCTGCCGCTCGGCATCGCTGGCGTCCTTCAGTTCACGTTCGATGCTGTAGAGCTTATTGATCAGGTTCAGCGCCATGTCGGCACGGCCGGTCTTGCCCTTGGGCTGCACTTTCTGCGCCTCGACGAACTTGCGCCGCGCATGCGCCCAGCAGGCCAACCGCTCGATGCCCTCTTGCACGGCCACGGCGTTGTAGCCAGCGTAGTCGTCAGTCATCAGGTAGCCGTGATAACCATCGAGCAGGCGCAGCGGTACCTCCTGCGCGCGGCTGGTGGTGTAGTCGAAGAGGATCACCGGCTTATCTGGCGGCCCGCCGCTTTGCACCCACATCCAGGACTGCGCGGTGGGATCGCGTCCGGGTTCGTGCAGCACCTGCAGGCGGGTTTCGTCACAGTGCAGCACCGGGTAGTCCAGCAGTTTGTCGCGCATCAGGTTGAGCAGCGGCTGCAGCTGCTCGCCACTTTGGATCACCCAGCGCGCCAGGGTCTGGCGGGGAATGTCGATGCCGTGGCGACCGAGCATTTTCTCGAAACGGTACAGCGGGATGCCGTCGGCGTACTTGGTGGTCAGCAGCATCGCCAACACGCTGGGACTAGCCAGGCTCTTCTCGATCAGTTGGGCCGGTTTGTCGGCGGTGACCGGTGCGGTTTCGCAGGCCTTGCAGGCGTAAGTCTTGCGGATATGACGGATAACCCGCACCTGCATCGGGATGATCTCCAGTTGCTCGCTGGTCTCTTCTCCAATCACCTGCTTGCAGGCGCCGCAGGCGCAGGTCAGTTCGTGCTCGGGCAGTTCATGGACGACTTCGACGCGCGGCAGATTGGCCGGCAGCGGCTTGCGCTTGCCACGACGCTTGATCGGCGCAACGACTTCTTCGGCTTCAGCTTCGGCTGGCTCGGCAGTCGGCTCTTCGACCAGCTCTTCGGCCTCGTTGAACATGGCCAGCTGCGGTGAGTCGGCATCTTCAGGGCTGCGCTCGGACTTGGGTGAGAACAGCTTGTGCCGCAGCAGGGCGACCTGCTCCTGCAATTGCAGCACCAAGGCCTTGAGCAGGACGGGATCGTTAGGAAGGTTGTCGGCGCCAAATTTCATGGCGCTGGATTATACCGGCTCAGGCCACGAACCGCGGCGTCAGTACCTGGTGCGGACGATTGCGCCACAGGTCAATTCCGTCGAGCAGCCAGTTCAGTTCGTCAACCGTCAGCTCGATGGCCTCGTCGCCTGCATCGGGCTTGGTCTTGAAGCGCTCGGCTTCCAGTCGCTTGAGCCACAGGCAGAAACCGTTGCGCTCCCAGTAGAGAATCTTGACCTGGCTGCGCGTGCGATTGAGGAACACGAACAGCACCGGGTTGAACACTTCCACCTTGATGTCCAGCTCGACCAAGGCGGCCAGGCCGTTGATGGATTTGCGGAAGTCGACGGGCTTTGGGTAGAGGTAGACCTTCTGCACCTTGGCATCGGGACGCATCATGGGATGAACTCCAGTGAAAACGGGAGCTCAGCATCCAATGATCTGCGGCCTATGGGCAGGTGGGGTTTATGGAGCGCTTACCTATGAAGACCATGAGGACGGGGAGGAATGAAAAGAGCCAGCGGATTAGTAAAAGTAACTAACCGCTGACTTAATTACGAGCTTGGACGTCACGCATTATACATAGCCGGAACAAACTTCGGCAGTCTTACACCTCTCCCATAGCCCTGGTAACGTGATCGGACACAACAACCCACGGGGCGTACATCATGCAACATCGTTTAACTAGCTATGAGAGTGCTTGCGAACTAATTGACCACCTCGACGCAGTTGAGATACTTAGCGCCGGCAGCTTTCAAGCCTTCACTAGTGCCAAGGGTGCTCAGCAGAAATTCATCTTGTTAACAGGCGCCTCTGAATGCCTCGTTATTGAAAATCCGCTGAAACTAAGGCTAGTTAGTGGCAGTGGCCAAACTACCGCGAAGCAGCATGAGCTTTGAAGCTCGCGATTATCCTTTTTAGATCGGCCAAGTCCTCAAGCGCGGTAGCAATATTCTTGTCACATATAGAGAAAATGTAGTCGCTTGGGGCGGCTCGATCGTATCCAGCTATAAATTTTTCTCGCTCAGACTGAGAGATTATGTAGTCCATGACCTCTCCGCCCGCCTCTTTTCGAAAGTTTGGATTGACCGCCATGGAGTCAGTCAGCGCATTCAAGTAGTCACCCAAGATGTCATGCCGCTTGCAGCCCGTGATATGGGCAATATCTATCGGGGCAAAGTACTTATATATCGTCGTAAGGCGAGCGTTGTGGTCATCTTGGGCATAACCAGCACCCGATAGGCTTAGTGACGAGAAAGCAAGGATGGACAGCAGGGACGCCGATTTACGCACAACCAAACTCCTTGGGTGTTGAGCGAGAGGGTTACAGCAGGACGCCTCCGAAGCTGGCAGCCGACTGGCATAGCCAAAGATGAGGAAAGAAGCCCCGCCTGCTAATCATAGTATGGTAAGCGCTCCATAAACCCCACCTGCCCATAGGCCGCAGATCATTGGATGCTGAGCTCCCGTTTTCACTGGAGTTCATCCCATGATGCGTCCCGATGCCAAGGTGCAGAAGGTCTACCTCTACCCAAAGCCCGTCGACTTCCGCAAATCCATCAACGGCCTGGCCGCCTTGGTCGAGCTGGACATCAAGGTGGAAGTGTTCAACCCGGTGCTGTTCGTGTTCCTCAATCGCACGCGCAGCCAGGTCAAGATTCTCTACTGGGAGCGCAACGGTTTCTGCCTGTGGCTCAAGCGACTGGAAGCCGAGCGCTTCAAGACCAAGCCCGATGCAGGCGACGAGGCCATCGAGCTGACGGTTGACGAACTGAACTGGCTGCTCGACGGAATTGACCTGTGGCGCAATCGTCCGCACCAGGTACTGACGCCGCGGTTCGTGGCCTGAGCCGGTATAATCCAGCGCCATGAAATTTGGCGCCGACAACCTTCCTAACGATCCCGTCCTGCTCAAGGCCTTGGTGCTGCAATTGCAGGAGCAGGTCGCCCTGCTGCGGCACAAGCTGTTCTCACCCAAGTCCGAGCGCAGCCCTGAAGATGCCGACTCACCGCAGCTGGCCATGTTCAACGAGGCCGAAGAGCTGGTCGAAGAGCCGACTGCCGAGCCAGCCGAAGCTGAAGCCGAAGAAGTCGTTGCGCCGATCAAGCGTCGTGGCAAGCGCAAGCCGCTGCCGGCCAATCTGCCGCGCGTCGAAGTCGTCCATGAACTGCCCGAGCACGAACTGACCTGCGCCTGCGGCGCCTGCAAGCAGGTGATTGGAGAAGAGACCAGCGAGCAACTGGAGATCATCCCGATGCAGGTGCGGGTTATCCGTCATATCCGCAAGACTTACGCCTGCAAGGCCTGCGAAACCGCACCGGTCACCGCCGACAAACCGGCCCAACTGATCGAGAAGAGCCTGGCTAGTCCCAGCGTGTTGGCGATGCTGCTGACCACCAAGTACGCCGACGGCATCCCGCTGTACCGTTTCGAGAAAATGCTCGGTCGCCACGGCATCGACATTCCCCGCCAGACCCTGGCGCGCTGGGTGATCCAAAGTGGCGAGCAGCTGCAGCCGCTGCTCAACCTGATGCGCGACAAACTGCTGGACTACCCGGTGCTGCACTGTGACGAAACCCGCCTGCAGGTGCTGCACGAACCCGGACGCGATCCCACCGCGCAGTCCTGGATGTGGGTGCAAAGCGGCGGGCCGCCAGATAAGCCGGTGATCCTCTTCGACTACACCACCAGCCGCGCGCAGGAGGTACCGCTGCGCCTGCTCGATGGTTATCACGGCTACCTGATGACTGACGACTACGCTGGCTACAACGCCGTGGCCGTGCAAGAGGGCATCGAGCGGTTGGCCTGCTGGGCGCATGCGCGGCGCAAGTTCGTCGAGGCGCAGAAAGTGCAGCCCAAGGGCAAGACCGGCCGTGCCGACATGGCGCTGAACCTGATCAATAAGCTCTACAGCATCGAACGTGAACTGAAGGACGCCAGCGATGCCGAGCGGCAGGCCACCCGAGTGCAACGCAGCCAACCGCTGCTCGATCAACTCAAGGCCTGGCTGGACAAGACCCAGCCGCAGGTTGCTGGGCAGACGGCTCTGGGTAAGGCCGTAAACTACCTGGCCAGCAACTGGGGCCGGCTGGTGCGTTACGTCGAAGGTGGAAACCTGCCCATCGATAACAACCGCGCCGAAAACGCCATCCGCCCGTTCGTCATCGGTCGCAAGAACTGGTTGTTCAGCGACACGCCCAAGGGCGCCACGGCCAGCGCACAGATCTACAGCCTGATCGAAACCGCCAAGGCCAACGGCCAAGAGCCTTACGCCTGGCTGCGCCACATCCTCGAACACCTGCCAACGGCACAGAGCGTCG
>NZ_PIYS01000012.1:0-93019 GCF_002835605.1 Pseudomonas fluvialis
TCGATACTGCCGTTGTCCGTGGCCTGCGCGGTATTGCCGGCGGCATCACTGACCTGCGCGACGACGCTGTAGCTACCTTCAGCCAGCGGCGTGCTGACCGCGACACTCCAGGAACCATCGGTCTGCACGGTGGCCGAGAGGTTCTGGGTAGCGCCGTTGGCATCGGTGACGGTGAGGGTGACGGTGCCACCGATTTGGTCACTGCTGCCGGTGAGGGTGGGCGTGCTGTCGTTGCTGTTGTCCGGCGCGCTGACGGTGAGGGTCGGCGCGGTGAGGTCGATACTGCCGTTGTCGGAGAGACTGGCCTGTGCGACCTGCTCTTCGCGCAGGAGTCCGGCGCTGCTGTCCAGGCCTGATGTATTGAAGCCAATCGTTGCTTCGACTTGTGCGCCGGTCTCGCTCAGCAAGATAAAGGAGTGGCCACCACCTGCGCCACCTGCGCCGCCGGCTGCGGGCCCCGCTGCAGTCGGCTCAAGTTCCAGTGTGGGGTCGAAGCCGGCGGCCAGGGCCTGCTCCAGATCGGATGGCAGGTCGTCCTCGCTGGCCAGGGCTGTTTCGCTAGTGGCGGGGGCGGCTTGCCAGAGACTGTCGCTGGCGACGTCCAGGCGTTCGCCGTTAGCCAGTTGCAGTACGGCGGTGGCGCCGCTTTCGGTCAGTAGCTGCTCGCCATTAAACAGGTGTTCACCTTCAAGGGCGGGGCGCTTGCTGCCATCGCTGGCGATGACGTAGGCGTTACCGAAAACCTGTTTGAGGGTGGCAGCAACGACGCTCATACCTTGGCTCCTGGCGCGCCGATGGGCGCGAATCATCCGTTTAGTTTAGTTGGCGCTCGGCGCAGAGGTGTATGATGCGGCAACTAATTGGCGTCAAAATAATGTCTTATTTGGTCGTTCTGACTAAAAGCGACAAGCTATTGACCCTTTGGGCGTGATCATAAACAATCCGCCCGTACAGTGTCACTTTGATATTGATCAGCTTTTTGCTGTGACGCGATTCGCATTTGCGGTCGATTTTTCGCACTTGGCGGATCGGCCACATACTCCCTGTGCTGCTTATGCGGTCAGCCCGTTCTGAAAGGAATTCAAGCATCATGCGTTTCTTCGTTCTCATGCCCCTGGCCTTTGCCGTCTCCCTGTCGGCCCAGGCGCTAACCTTGAATGAAGCCATGCAGCAGGCAATGGATAGCCATCCGCAGATCCAGGCGGGCATCAATGCGCGTTTGTCGACCGAAGAACAGATGAAGGCCGCGCAGGGAGGCTACCTGCCGCAGGTTGATCTGCTGGCCGGTTATGGTCGTGAGGGCACCGATAGTCCGGGTACGCGTGCGTCTTCGGGGCATGGTTTCAAAACCCTGACGCGGGGTGAGTCGACCCTGCGTTTGCAGCAGATGCTCTTTGATGGTTTTGCCACGCAGAGTGAAGTGGGGCGTCAGCGCGCTACCGTCAATGCGCGGGCCTATGCCTTGCTGGGTACGGCCGAGCGGGTGGGGCTTGATGTAGTGACGGTCTATCTGGATGTCCTCAAGCGTCAGGCCATGGTGCGTCTGGCTGAAGACAATCTGAACAGCCACCAGCGTATTTATGAGCAGATCAGCCTGCGCAGCCAGCGCGGGGTAGGGCGCATGGCCGATCTGGATCAGGCGGAGGCGCGTCTGGCGCAGGCACGCAACAACCTGATTACCGAGCAGACCAATCTGGCGGATGCCGAAGTCAACTATTTCAGCGTAGTGGGCCGGGTGCCCGGTGATCTGCGCCAGCCGGGTGCGCTGGACGCGCAGTTGCCCGCCAGCCTGCAGGCCGGTATCGAAGAGCTGCTGGCCAACAACCCGCTGCTACGCTCGGCCGACGCGGATGTACAGGCCACGCGTGAGCAGGAGAGTGCCGCCAAGTCGGCCTTCTATCCGCAGGTCAATGCGGAGTTGCAGCGCAACTTCGACAACAACCTGGACGGCACCAGCGGGCATAGCAACGAATGGCAGGCCATGCTGCGCATGCGCTACAACCTGTATGCCGGCGGCAGCAACCAGGCTGACCTGCGTGCCAAGGCGTATCAGGTCAATCAGGCCATGGACATCCGTAACGACGCCTTGCGCGTGTTGGGCGAGGAGCTTGGCCTGGCCTGGAATGCCCTGGATAACGCGCGCAAGCAGTTGCCGATTGCTCAGCAGTATGTGGACTACAGCACGCGGGTGCGTGACTCCTACCAGCAGCAGTTCACGCTGGGCGAGCGCAGCCTGCTTGACCTGCTGGACAGTGAGAACGAGTTGTTTGCCGCGGCGCGGCGTCTTGAGGAAGTGCGGACCCTGGAGCTGTTCAATCAGTACCGGATCAAGGCCACCACCGGCACCCTACTGCGTAGTCAGGGGGTAGTTGCGCCCCTGGCCAGCGTACCGCTGGAAGAGTCGAGTTCGCGTATCCGCCTGCCAGGGTTCAACTGAACCCAAGGGTGCGGCCAGGCTAGCTTCGGCGGCCCGGCAACGCGTAGTCTGTAGCGGCCGCCATTTGGGCGGCCGTTGTCTTTGTCGCCGCATGATCCGAGGTTTGCGTGGTAGCCGATCCTTCCTTCGCCGCACACAGCGATCCGCGCGATCGCTATGACGATCCGCTGCTCGACAGCCTGCTGTCACTGTGTGCGCTGCACCAGAAGCCGGTGAGTCGCGCGATGCTGACCGCCGGGCTGCCTTTGCCGCAGCAGCGCCTGAGCGCCGAGCTGCTGCCGCGTGCAGCGGCGCGCGCCGGCTTGCAGGGGCGTTGGTTGCGGCGCAGCTTGCAGCAGATTCCCGCGCTGGCCATGCCGGCACTGTTGTTGCTCAAGGACGGCCGCAGTGCGCTGTTGCTGGGTTTCGAAGGTGAGCAGGCGCGCATCATGCCCAGCGAAAGCGAGGGGGGCGAGGTGCTGGTGGATATCGCCCTGCTGGCCGAGGACTATGTCGGGCGCAGTTTCTTTGCCCAGCCGCGCCATCGCTTCGATATGGCGCGTGGCGAGCTGATTCCGCGGGCCAGGGCCTGGTTCCGCGATACCCTCAAGCGCTCGCGCTGGTTGTATGCCGATGCGCTGGCGGCCAGCGTGCTGATCAACCTGATTGGCCTGGCCACGCCGCTGTTTGTCATGAATGTCTACGACCGCGTGGTGCCCAACCAGGCCGAGGCTACCCTGTGGGTGCTGGCCATCGGCATTTGCGTGGCGTTCTTCTTCGATCTGCTGCTCAAGACCATGCGCGGCTTGTGCCTGGATCTGGCCGGCAAGAAGACCGACCTGATCATTTCCGCAACGCTGTTCGAGCGCATTGTTGGCATGGCCATGCGTTATCGCCCGGCGCGGGTTGGCAGCTTCGCCCAGCACATCCATGAGTTCCAGACCCTGCGTGACTTCCTGTCGTCACTGACCCTGGCAGCGCTGATCGACTTGCCCTTTACCCTGCTGATTCTTGCTGTGGTGGCCATGCTGGGCGGCCATCTGGTGTGGATTCCAATCATCGCCTTTCCTCTGGTGATCGCGATCAGCTGGGTGTTGCAGAAACCCCTGGAATCGACCATGCAGCGCAGCATGCAACTGGCCAGCGAGCGCCAGTCGAGCCTCATCGAGACGCTCGCCGGGCTGGACGCGGTGAAGGTCAACAATGCCGAGAGTGAACGGCAATACCTGTGGGAGCAGACCATCGGTACCCTCAGTCGCCTGGAGTTACGCGCGCGCATGCTGTCCGGTCTGGCCATGAACGCCACGCTGTTGATCCAGCAGCTGACCGGCGTGGCGATCATTGTCGTGGGCGTCTACCAGATCATTGCCGGGCAGCTCAGCATGGGCGGGCTGATTGCCTGCTACATGCTGAGCAACCGTGCCCTGGCTCCGCTGGGGCAGATCTGCGGGTTGATGACCCGCTACCAGCAGGCGCGGGTGACGCTGGATTCGATCAATCAGATGATGGAGCTGCCACAGGAGCGCCAGCCTGATGAACGCCCGCTGAAGCGGCAGAACCTGCAGGGGGCGGTGGAGTTTCGCCAGGTGGATTTCAGTTACCCCGATCAGCAGCAGGTCGCCCTGAAGAAGATCACCCTGCAGATTCGTCCGGGCGAGAAGGTTGGCATCATCGGGCGCAGTGGTTCGGGCAAGAGTTCGCTGGCCAAGCTGATTGTCGGCTTGTACCAGGCGGATGGCGGCAGCCTGCTGGTGGACGGTATCGATGTACGCCAGCTGGATGTCAGCGACCTGCGTTACAACATCGGCTATGTGCCCCAGGATATCCAGCTGTTCTCCGGGACCCTGCGTGACAACCTGCATTGCGGTGCCCGTTATGTAGAGGATGAGATGGTCCTGCAGGCCGCCGAGCTGGCCGGCGTGCACGAGTTTGCCCGTCTGCACCCGCAAGGCTATGAGCTGCAGGTCGGCGAGCGTGGCCAGAACCTGTCCGGCGGCCAGCGGCAGAACGTCGCTCTGGCGCGAGCCTTGTTGCTCGACCCGCCGATCCTCCTGCTCGACGAACCGACCAGCGCCATGGACAACACCGGCGAGGAGCGCCTCAAGCAGCGGTTGGCGGCGGTGATTGCCAACAAGACCTTGCTGCTGGTGACGCACCGTGCCTCGATGTTGAGCCTGGTCGACCGGCTGATTATCGTCGATCGCGGGCAGATCATTGCCGACGGCCCCAAGGCAGCGGTGATGGAAGCGTTGAAAAAGGGGCAGATCAGTGTCAGTTAATTCACTTCGCGAAGCCCTGGCCAGTTATTTCGGCAGTCGGGATGAGTTGGGCGACGAGCCGGTGCCCGAGGTGCAGAAGGCGCTTATCGAAGATGCGCCGCGGGTGTTGCGTCTGACCCTGTGGGGCATGCTGGCCTGCGTGGCGTGCTTGTTGCTGTGGGCGCATTTTGCCGTGGTGGACGAGGTGACGCGCGGCGATGGCAAGGCGATTCCTTCCTCGCGCCTGCAGAAGATCCAGAACCTCGAAGGTGGCATTGTCGCGGAGATCTTCGTGCGCGAAGGGCAGGTGGTGGAGGCCGGCGCGCCATTGCTGCGCCTGGATGACACGCGCTTTGCTTCGAATGTCGGGGAGACCGAGGCTGATCGCCTGGCCTTGCAGCTGCGCGTGGCGCGTTTGCAGGCGGAAGTGGACGAGCAGCCGCTGGCCTTGCCGGAGCAACTGCCGGAGGGGGCGCAGAGCCTGGCGGCGAGTGAGCAACAGCTGTTCGAGAGTCGCCAGCAGCAGCTACGTGACGAAGTGGCCGGTCTTGAAGAGCAACTGGCCCAGCGTCGTCAGGAGTTGCGCGAGTTCGTGGCCAAGCAGGGACAGTTCCGCAGCAGCCTGGGCCTGTTGCGCGAGGAAATCCGCATGTCCGAACCGTTGGTCGAGGCGGGGGCTATTTCGCCGGTGGAGGTGTTGCGCCTCAAGCGTGCCGAAGTCGATGCGCGTGGCCAGCTTGAAGCGACCGGCCTGGCCATTCCGCGTGCCGAAGCGGCGATCAAGGAAGTCGAGCGCAAGATCGATGAGACCCGTGCCCGCTTTCGCAGCGAGGCGCTGGGGCAGTTGAACGAAGCGCGCACCGAGCTGAGCAAGATCAAGTCCACCGGCAAGGCCCTGCAGGATCGTGTCGAGCGTACTTTGGTCACCTCGCCAGTGCGTGGTGTGGTCAAGCAGCTGCTGGTCAATACCATTGGCGGGGTGATCCAGCCGGGCAGTGACCTGGTCGAGGTGGTGCCGCTGGATGACAGCCTGCTGGTGGAAGCGCGTATCCGTCCGCAGGATATTGCCTTCCTGCATCCCGGGCAGGAAGCCGTGGTGAAGTTCACGGCCTATGACTACACCATTTATGGCGGCCTCAAGGCACAGCTGGAACAGATTGGTGCCGATACGGTCACCGATGACGAGGGCAACAGCTTCTACCTGATCAAGCTGCGCACCGAGAAGAGCCACCTGGGGACTGTTGAGCAGCCCTTGCTGATCATTCCGGGCATGGTGGCCTCGGTGGATATCATCACCGGGCAGAAGAGCATCCTCAGTTACCTGCTCAAGCCCATTCTGCGGGCGCGTGCCGAGGCCTTGCGCGAGCGCTAGGGCTGATCCTGCAGATCAGCCAGCGGATGTGCGCCGCTCCAGCAGGGCTGGAAATGGCTGGCCAGCACGCTGTCCGGCACATCCTGCAGGGTTGGCCAGCGCCAGTGGGGCTGCTGGTTCTTGTCGAGCAACCTGGCGCGCACGCCTTCGGAAAACTCGCCGAAGCGACAGCAGTTCTGACTCAGCGTGTATTCCATGCGCAGGCAGTCGGCCAGGCTCATGCCGCGTGCGCGGTGCAGTTGTTGCCAGCACAGCGCCAGGCTCAGCGGGCAGGCGCCGGCCAGGCGGGTGGCGGCTTCGCGGAGCAGGGGGTCATCACCTTCGCCTTGTGCCAGCAGGGCCGTTACGCAGCCCGCCAGGTCGGCGCTGTCGAGCAGGGCATCAATGCGTGCACGCCGTCTAAGCCATTGGCCTGTCGGGCAGTGCGCCAGGGCCTCGGCCTGTAGCTGCTCCAGTAACCCTGGCAGGGCGTTGGCCTGTTGCCAGTCGAGCGTTTGCAGGTCAGCCAGCAGTGCGTCCTGTTGGCTATCCTGCAGGAAGTAGTCGGCCAGGCCGAGGTCCAGGGCGTCGCGGGCGTTCAGCGGGCTGCCGGTCAAGGCCAGGAACAGTCCGAGGCGACCGGGCAGACGATTGAGAAACCAGCTGGCGGCCACATCGGGAAACAGGCCAATGGCGGTCTCCGGCATGCCCAGGCGGCTATCGGCGCAGACAATGCGCCGGTTGCAGCCTTGCAGCAGCCCCATGCCGCCGCCCAGTACATGGCCGTGTCCCCAGCCCAGCAGCGGTTTGCCGAAGTGGTGCAGCAAATGGTTGAGGCGATATTCCTCGGCAAAGAACTGGCGCGCCAGTTCGGGCACCTGAGCGGGGCTGGCCAGGCACTCCCGGGCCAGTTGGCGCACATCGCCGCCGGCACAAAATGCCTTGCTGCCCTGGCCGCGCAGGATCACGCCGACGATCTGCGGGTCAGCCTGCCAGACGCGTAGCTGCTGATCGAGTTGTTGCACGCTGGCGAGCGCCAGGGCATTGAGGGTGTTCGGACTGGCCAGGCTGGCGACGCCGAGCAGGCCGCCACGGCCTGTCGGCAGGCAGTCGATGTGTAGTGACATCAGCGGTTGCGCCAGCGCGGTTCACGCTTTTCCAGGAAGGCATTGACGCCTTCGCGGGTATCCTCGGCGTCGAACAGGTCGACGAAGCGCTCACGTTCGGCACTCAGCCAGCTATTTGGCGCTCGCTCGCGGGCACCCTGCAACAAGGGCTTGATGGCCCTTACCGCGACCGGGCTCTGCCGCGCCACGCGGGCGGCCAGCAGCAGGGCATGACCACGCGCCTCGCCGCGATCGACCAGCTGCTCGACCAGGCCGATCTGCAGGGCGGTTTGTGCATCGACACGCTCACCGCAAAGGATCATGCGCTTGGCCCAGCCTTCGCCGACCAGCCAGGCCAGGTGTTGCGTGCCGCCGGCACAGGGCAGCAGGCCAACTCCGGCCTCGGGTAGGGCCAGCTGAGCCTGCCGCTCGGCGATGCGCAGGTCGCAGGCCAGTGCGCACTCCAGGCCGCCGCCCATGGCATAGCCATTGATGGCGGCGATGGAGACCCCGCGAAAATCGCGGAGTGCTTCAAAGGCTTCGCCAAACAGGCGGGCCATTTCGCGGGCGCGTGCCTTGTCGCCGTCGGCGAACAGCTTTAGGTCGGCGCCGGCACTGAAGAAGGTGTTGCCCTGGCCGGTGATGACCAGGGCGTAGATGTCGTCGTCCTGGTTGAGGTGCTCGATGACCTGGCGCAAGCCGATCAGCGAGTCGCGGTCCCAGGTGTTGGCTGGCGGGT
This sequence comes from Pseudomonas fluvialis, assembly GCF_002835605.1. NCBI lineage: Bacteria > Pseudomonadati > Pseudomonadota > Gammaproteobacteria > Pseudomonadales > Pseudomonadaceae > Pseudomonas > Pseudomonas fluvialis. Next base: position 7,871 of record NZ_PIYS01000012.1, read on the forward strand.
GATTGATGGTGATCAGCGCGGTGTGTTGCTGTTTTTCCACGGTGAGCTTGTGGGTCAAGTCAAAGTGGTGCGACTGATAGGGTTCGATTGCAGTGGTCATGGCAGCCTCGCAGTTCAGTCGAAGGACAGGCACGCAGCCGGTTATTCAAATAACCCGAGCGGGCCTGCCCTGGCAAGCCAGGCTTACTGGAGTTGCCGTGGCTGCCCCGCAGATTGGCGTTCCGCCTGCCACTGCTCAAGGGTCGGCAGGGTCTCGCTGGCGGAAAGACGCTCAACGATCTCGAAATAGTCCTGCTTGAGTGGATCCTTGAGTACTTCGCTGCGTTCCTTGACGCGCACGGCGTACATGCTCTGGGCATTCTGGTGGTCGAAGGCGCGCCACTCCTGCTGGTCCTTGAGCAGCTGGTAGCGATGTCCCTCCAGGGCCTTGATCACTGCTTCGCTGTCCAGACTGCGGGCGCGCTCTACGGCATCCCGCCACTGCCAGACGATGCTGTAGGCGGAAGCCGCAGAGCTCGAGGGATAGACCTGGTAGCGCTCACTGAACGTGCTGACGAAGGCCTGGCCGCGTGCGGAGTTTTCCAGTGCGGGCACGCGCCAGGTCCAGGGTTCGGTACCCAGCACGCCCTGCATTAGCGTGGGGCCTGCCTGTTCGACGATGCTTTGGGTGAGGTTGGGGGCAACAATCTGCATGCGCTTGTTCAGGCCAAGCTCACCGACGATGCGCATGGCGCGTACCAGGTCTTCACCGAACAGCACCAGAACCAGTACCTGGGCGTCGCTGGCGGCGGCCTGCTTGAGGGCGGCCTGGTGGTCGCTGATCCGTGCGCCGGGGAACGGCACCTTGAGCCCCGGGTGGCGCTGGTCGTCCTGGGTCGCGGTGGCCTGGCGCAGTGAGCTTTCACTGGTATGGCCCCAGGTGTAGTCGGCGGTGATGTAGAAGAACTGTTTGCCGGCCTGAGTCTTGCTCAGGTGCTTGCCGAGCACGGCGGCGCTCATCCAGGCGTTGTTGCATTCGCGGAACAGGTAGCGATGGCCGTCCTTGCCGGTGGTGTCGTTGGAGTAGGTGAGGGTGCCGAAGTACAGCAGGCCGCGCTCGCGCGCGCGCTTGCCGGCGGCGATGGCAACGGCGCTGGAAGCCCCGCCGAAGAGCATGGCAGCACCTTCATCGGCCAGCTTGTCGACATTGCGTACGGCTTTTTCCGGACGCGAGGCGCTGTCCTTGCTGACCAGGCGCAGCGGCCTGCCCAACACGCCGCCCTGGGCATTGACTTCATCGATGGCCAGCAGCGCGCCGCGCATCTGTGCCAGGCCTTCTTCTTTGTAGGGACCACTGCGTGGAAAGTTCAGGCCGAGGGTTACCGGTTCGGCGGCCTGCAGGGGAAGGCTGGCAGCGGCCCACAGGGCCAGTGTGGCAGTCAGTTTTTTCACGCGTTTGATCCTTGTCCTTGGCTGGGCTAAACAGTATGACTGTGAATCCCTTCAGGATATGTGGGCATTACCCATTGGTCGTAGGCGGCGAACTGTCGCAGTGTGCGCATGGCTTGACTTGCCCGGCCATGCTGCTTAGCGTCGCGCACTTTGTCTGGCAAGTGAGGTAGGTGATGAGCGAAGCGCAAGCCGTCAAGCTGGAGGCCGGCTGGAAAGCGGCGCTTGCTGACCAGTTCGAGCAGCCCTACATGCAGGCGCTGGGGCGTTTTCTGCGCGAGGAAAAGGCGGCGGGCAAGGTGATCTATCCGCCCGGTTCGCTGATTTTCAATGCGCTGAACAGTACGCCACTGGCCAAGGTCAAGGTGGTGATCATTGGTCAGGACCCTTATCACGGTCCGGGGCAGGCTCATGGTCTGTGTTTCTCGGTATTGCCAGGGGTGCCGGTGCCGCCGTCACTGCAGAACATCTTCAAGGAGCTGCAGCGTGACCTGAATATTGAGCCGCCAGGACATGGCTGCCTGCAGGCGTGGGCGGAGCAGGGGGTGTTGCTGCTCAACACCAGCCTGACCGTGGAGCAGGGCAAGGCCGGTTCGCATGCCGACAAGGGCTGGCAGACGTTCACCGACCGGGTGATCGAGGTGGTCAATGCCCGTGAAGGCCACCTGGTGTTCATGCTGTGGGGCGCGCACGCACAGAGCAAGCAGCGGCTGATCGATACGACGCGCCACCTGGTGCTCAAGTCGGCGCACCCCTCGCCGCTGTCGGCCTATCGCGGTTTCCTCGGCAATGGGCATTTCCGGCGCGCCAACCAGTACCTGCAACAGTGCGGTCTGCTACCTATCGACTGGCGTCTGCCGGTGCTTGCAGCGGACTGAGCAAAACCGCCAGACGGCCACTCTCGCCTAGCTGCTGCAGTCCCCGGTTGAGGCTGTCGCGCCAGTGCTGGGCCTGCGGATCCTGGCGATTGAACAGCACGAACAGGCCATCTTCGCGCAGTGGCCTGGGGGCAAGGCGCACCGTAGTCTGCTGTTCGCGCGGCAGTTTTCCCAGCAGATGGCGGGCTACGGCTTCTTCCATGGGCATGGCATCCAGTCGGCCTGCGATCAGCATGCGCAGGCCCTGGGTTTCATCCGGCAGGCGCAAGACCTGTAGCTGACCTTGTCGCTCAAGACGCTGGAACGCGTGGCTATAGTCATAGGCCACGACACCGGCCAGGCGTGCGTGCTGCAGGTCGGCAAGCGTTTGCCAGTGCAGATTGGCCTGGCGTCGCTCCACTAGTAGAACACGGTTGTGCATGAGCACATCGCTGAACAGGAAGTCACGTTCGCGGTCGCTGGTGCGTGACCAGAGCACGCTGCCCTGTACCCGCCCCTGACGGGCCTGGTGCAAGGCGCGAGCCCAGGGATAAAAGTGCCAGTCGACCTGCAGGCCCTGGCTGGCAAAGGCTTCGTCGATGATCTGCCGCAAGGGGCCGCCCGCGGGAAGCTGGCGGTCGATGAAGGGTGGCCAGTCGCCCGCGCTGAGGGTTATCCGGGGCTGGTCGGCGAACAGCGTGCCTGAGCCCAGTAACAGAAGCAGGGCGAGCCAGACGCAATGCCAGGGTGCTGCGTCTGCTCGCCACATGGCTTATTGCAGCATGCCCATGGCCGCTTCCATGGCGGCGGAGAGGTCTTCGTCGTCCTGCATGTTGGCGGTCGGATCGAGGCCCAGCTTGGCAAAGGCGGGGATCTGGCTCCAGTCCAGCTGGGTGTAAGGGTGCTGGCTGCCCAGATAGCTCTGCAGGGTGGCGACCTGGACGATATCCACGTAGTCGACCTTGGCCGAGTTGCGCTGGAAATCCAGGTACTGGCTAGGAATGCAGGCGATCTGCTCGGGGAAATCCCAGGCGCGCAGGATGCGGTCGCCGATGATCGGATGAATCTTCTCGATCACATGGTTGAGGCTGATCGAGTCGGCCAGCAGCTCGCTGTGTTCCTCGGCGTAGGTCAGGATGGGCAGTACGCCGATCATGTGCACCAGGCCGGCGAGGGTGGCCTGGTCAGGCGCCAGGCGTGTGTAGTGTTTGCACAACACATGGCAGATGCCGGCGATTTCCGTGCTCTTGTTCCACACTTCGCGCATCTTGCGATCCACCACGTCGGAGGTGGCCTGGAACATCTGTTCCATGGCCAGGCCGGTGGCCAGGTTGCAGGTGTAGTTCATGCCCAGGCGGCTGATGGCGGCCTGCAGGTCGGTGATTTCCTTGCTGGTGCGCAACAGCGGGCTGTTGACCACCTTGATGATCCGGGCGGTGAGGGCGGCATCGTTGCCAATTACCTTGCTCAGCGCCGGGATGCTGATATTCGGATCGTCGACGGCCTCGCGGACCTTGAGGGCGACTTCCGGCAGGGTCGGCAGGACCAGTTCGTCGTTGTCGATGGCCTGGATCAGTTCGGCCTGGACTTTCTCGGCAAGCTTGCTCATGAGCTCTCTCGTTGACGGCAATCGGGGGAGTTTAGCGTTGGATTTCGCGGTCGGCATCCACCACGTAGGGTAGGTCCAGCATGTGCAGGTCCGGCCCGTCGGGGCTGCCCAGATGCAGGCGGCCATCCTTGACGGCATCTTCCTGCACCACGGCCAGCAGTTCCGTGTCGCCGTCGACACTGGCTGCCAACACCACCTCGCCGACACTGCTGCCATGCACGGGGGAGAACAGTTCACAGGCCACTGCCGGCAGTGGGGCATCACGCAGCGCCAGACGGTACATGCGGCGCTTGAGTTTGCCGAGGTACTGCATGCGCGCGACGATTTCCTGGCCGGTATAGCAGCCTTTCTTGAAGCTGACGCCATCCACGGCCGGCAGGTTGATCATCTGCGGAATGAACAGCTCGCGGCTGGCGGCAAATACCTGGCCGATACCGGCGCGTATCTGCAGCAACAGCCAGGCTTGCAGCGGACCTTCGCCGAGCTGTTCGCCCAGCGTGGCCAGCACGGCGTGCTGTTCGCCGGCGGGCAGCCAGAGTTCGCAGCGCGTGCTGTCCAGGCGAATGGCCAGGCGCTCACCTTGACGCGCTACAGTGCCGGGCTGCTCGCCCGGCAGCAGGCCCAGCTGTTCCAGTAGCGCCTCACCCTGATGCAGGCCGATGCGTACCCAGGCCTGGCTTTCATCACTCAGGCGCGATTTGCTGAATACCGCATATTTCTGCAGATCGGCCAGTTGGCCGGCCAGCAGTTGCTGATCCATGGCGAGCAGGAACCCGTCGCTCTGGCTGACGATGCGAAAGCTCGACTGCATGCGCCCCTTGACGTTGCAGCGGGCGCCCAGGCTGCTATGGCTGTCGCTGAGGTAATTGATGTTGCAGGTCAGCTGACCTTGCAGGAACTTGCCGGCATCGCTGCCGCGTACAGCCAGCAGGCCTTCATGAGTAAGCAGGGTGAAGAAGGGGGAGAGAGACATGCGTGTTTCGCCCGTGGAAAACCAGATGCCCATCATAGAGGCCGGGGTGCCCCTTGTCAGCGTGGTGTGTCGGCATAAAAAGCGCTGCCGGCTGGCGCCGCTCAGCCTCTATAATGCCGCGGTATTTTCAGGAGCTCCCATGATGGTCGACGATATCGAACTCAATCGCCTGTTCTGGCATAGCCGGCGCGGCATGCTGGAACTGGATGTGCTGCTGGTGCCTTTTGTGCGCGAAGTGTATGCACACCTGGATGCCGAGGATCAGGCACGCTATCGCAAGTTGCTGGCCTGCGAGGATCAGGACATGTTCGGCTGGTTCATGCAGCGTGAGGAGCCGGAAGACCCGGACCTGCGACGCATGGTCAAGATGATCCTGGATCGCGTGCAGCCCAAGTAGCGCGCCCGCATGAGCGCGGCAATCGAGCCGTTCGAGTGCCACTGGCAGGCTTCGCCGCGGCTCCTGTGGCTGTATGCGCTGGCGCTGCTGGCCGCGCTGCTGGCCCTGGCCTGCTCGCCGTTGCCACTATGGCTGCAGGTACTGGGCGTATGTTCGCTGATCGGGCATGCCTTCTGGGTAGTGCCACGCCGCTTGTCGTTGAGTCACGCCAGTGCATTCAGCGGCCTGCGCCATGATCGCCAGGGCTGGCAGTTGTTCAGTCGCCGGCAGGGCTGGCAGGCCGTGCAGTTATGTCCGCAAAGCGTGGTGCTGCCCTGGCTGGTTCTGTTGCAGGTAAGGGTGCCGGGTCGGTTGGGCTATCGCCACGTGCTGATCGCCGATGACAGCCTGGAGCGCCAGCAACACCGGCGCTTAAGGGTGCGACTGCGCTTCAGCCGTAATAGGTTCCGGGCTGCAGGATAGTGTCCTCGGCGCGTTGCAGCTGGCCTGGATAATCCAGGGTGTAGTGCAGGCCGCGGCTTTCCTTGCGGCGCAGTGCCGACTCGATCATCAGTTCGGCGACCAGTGCCAGGTTGCGCAGCTCGATCAGATCGCGACTGACCCGGTAGTTGCTGTAGAACTCGTCAATTTCGCTTTGCAGCAGACGCACCCGGTGCTGCGCACGCTGCAGGCGCTTGTTGGTGCGTACGATGCCGACGTAGTCCCACATGAAGCGCCGTAGCTCGTCCCAGTTATGCGCGATGATCACGTCCTCGTCGGAGTCGGTGACCTGGCTGGCATCCCAGGCCGGCAGGTTGCTGGGCATGGCGATCTGTTCCAGCTGGGCAAGAATGTCAGCCGCCGCCGAACGGGCATAGACAAAGCATTCCAGCAGCGAGTTGCTGGCCAGGCGGTTGGCGCCGTGCAGGCCGGTGAAGCTGGTTTCGCCGATGGCGTAAAGCCCGGGCATGTCGGTGCGGCCATGCTGATCGGTCAGTACGCCGCCACAGGTATAGTGCGCAGCGGGAACTACCGGGATGGGCTGGCGGGTAATGTCGATGCCAAAGCCCAGGCAGCGTTCGTAGACGGTTGGGAAGTGGCTTTTGATGAACTCTGCCGGCTTGTGGCTGATGTCCAGGTAGACGCAGTCGATACCCAGCCGCTTCATCTCGTGGTCGATGGCGCGCGCCACAATGTCGCGCGGGGCCAGTTCGCCGCGCTCGTCGAAGCGCGGCATGAAACGTTCGCCATTGGGCAGCTTGAGTAGGCCGCCTTCGCCGCGCACGGCCTCGGTGATCAGGAAGTTCTTGGCTTGCGGATGGTACAGGCAGGTTGGATGGAACTGGTTGAACTCCAGGTTGCCGACGCGGCAGCCGGCACGCCAGGCCATGGCGATGCCATCGCCGCAGGCACCGTCGGAGTTGCTGGTATACAGGTAGACCTTGGCGGCGCCGCCTGTGGCCAGGACTACGAAGCGTGCGGCAAAGGTGTCGACTTCGCCACTATTGCGGTTCAGTACGTAGGCGCCCAGGCAGCGCTTGCCGCTTTCGCCCAGGCGGCGCCGACCGATCAGGTCGACCGCCACATGCTGTTCCAGCAGTTCGATATTGGTGTGTTGCCGGGCGCGCTCCAGCAAGGTGTTGAAGATCGCTGCGCCGGTGGCGTCTGCCGCGTGGATGATACGCCGGTGGCTATGGCCACCTTCGCGGGTCAGGTGGAACAGTTCACTGCCGTCTTCGCGGGTAAAGGGTACGCCCTGGTCGATCAGCCACTGGATCGCTTCGCGGCTGTTTTCTACGGTGAAGCGAACGGCCTCCTCCCGACACAGGCCGCCGCCCGCCACCAGCGTGTCCTCGACGTGCGACTGGGTGGTGTCACTCTCGTCGAGTACAGCCGCTACGCCGCCCTGCGCCCAGTAGGTCGAGCCGTTGGCCAGTTCGCCCTTGCTGAGTACGGCGATGCGCAGCGATTCGGGCAGGTTAAGTGCCAGGCTGAGGCCCGCTGCACCGCTGCCGATGACCAAGACGTCGTATTGATGGTGTTGGCTCATGTTCGAACTTCCGCGAAAAAGCGACGGCTAGTATATAGACAGGCTGGTCGGCACAATAGCAGACCCACGCCATCAGACTTGGCGCCTGGCTGTGACGGGTTGGCGCAGGGTGGTCAAGCCTTGTGCAGGTCCTTATGCCATGGGGTGACTAGCGGGAACTTTTTTAGTCTTTTCTGTTCCCAGGCTTGGATTCATGAATTCATGTCGACAGCGTCTGTCGACCATCAGGGCAGCCGTCCGGCTGTCGGGCGGGTAGTAGAGGGCGTTGATTTCAGGCGCGCCGCTGCTGTTCGCGAAGGGGAGAACTTTTGCGCAAGCTCCGAGTCTATCTTGGCAGGCCGGTTGATAGCCGCCCATGCCGCCTCTGCAGCAGGGGGCGAACATGCTGGTAGAAGAACAGGATCAGCAGCTGGTCGAGCGCGTGCAGCGTGGCGACAAGCGTGCCTTTGATTTGCTGGTACTCAAGTACCAACACAGGATTCTGGGGTTGGTGATGCGTTTCGTGCATGACCAGCAGGAAGCTCAGGACGTGACTCAGGAGGCTTTCATCAAGGCCTACCGGGCGTTGGCTAACTTCAGGGGAGACAGTGCTTTCTACACCTGGCTCTACCGGATAGCCATCAACACGGCGAAGAATCATCTGGTAGCGCGTGGTCGACGCCCTCCGGATAGCGATGTGAGTGCCGAGGATGCCGAGTTTTTCGAAGGCGACCACGGTTTGAAGGATAACGAGTCGCCCGAGCGACTGATGTTGCGTGATGAGATCGAAGCTACCGTGCATCGAGCCATCAAGCAGCTGCCGGAGGATTTGCGCACGGCGTTGACCCTGCGTGAGTTCGATGGATTGAGCTACGAGGACATTGCCACCGTGATGCAGTGTCCGGTAGGAACCGTGCGTTCGCGTATCTTCAGGGCGCGCGAAGCCGTAGACAAAGCCCTGCAGCCTTTGCTGCAGTAGACGCAAGCCTGTACCGCAGCTCGCTGCCAAGAGAGGAACAACCATGAGTCGTGAAAGCCTGCAGGAATCGCTGTCCGCACTGATGGATAACGAAACCGACGAGCTGGAACTGCGTCGCGTGCTGGCCGCTTGTGAGGAGCCGCAGATGCGCGAGCGTTGGCAGCGTTATCAGTTGGCGCGTGCGGCAATGCACGGCGAGTTGCGCGAGCCGCGTCTTGATCTGGCGGCTGCGGTCAGTGCGGCGCTAGCGGTTGAAGAGGCGCCTGTCGTCAAATCCCCTCGCCAGCCGCTGCGCACGCTTGGGCGTTTTGCAGTGGCTGCCTCGGTCACCGTGGCGGTGTTGGCAGGTGTCCGTTTGTACAATCAGGACAGCCTGCAGCAGCAAAGTCTGGCGCAGCAGTCTACAGCGCCCTCCAGTTTCAATCTGCCGCAGGTGCAGGGGCCTGCCTTGCTGGCAGCTTATGGCCAGCAGGCGGCAAGCAGCACGCCTGAACAGGGCGCATCGGTGAGCGTCTGGCATCAGCAGCGGCTGCCTGAATATCTTCGTCAGCATGCCCAGCAAGTCGGTATGGGGGCTGCTGATGGCGCGCTGCCTTATGCGCGGGCTGCCAGCATGCAGGGCAACTGATGACAGCAGGGTGGCGAGCCTGGTGCCTGGGCCTGGGGATGCTGTGTGCCGTACCTGCCCAGGCAGAGACGGCGGAAGACTGGCTGCAACGCATGCACGATGCCAGTCAGCTCGATTACCAGGGGGTATTCATCTACGAGCGTAACGGCAGTTTTTCCAGTCATCAGCTCTGGCATGCGGCGACGATGCATGGTGAGCGCCGAGAGCGCTTGTTGCAGTTGGATGGCCCGGCGCATGAAGTATTGCGTGTGAATGGCCGGACGCGCTGCCTCAGCAGTGATCTGCAGGGCCCTCTGGCTGAAGGGCAGGTTTGGCCGTCGCGCGAGCTGGATGTCGGGCAGTTGGCCAACTGGTATGTGTTGCGCCTATTGGGCAGTTCACGGGTAGCCGGGCGTGATGCGGTTGTGCTGGGGTTGTTGCCGCGTGATCCGCATCGCCATGCGTTCGAGCTGCATCTGGACCGACAGACGGCCTTGCCGCTCAAGTCGGTATCGCTCAATGAGCAAGGGCAGATGCTGGAGCGCTTCCAGTTCACCTCATTGCAGTTGCAGACGCCGACGTCGACCGATCTGCAGCCAGGAGCAGATTGCCGCACGTTGGATACTGATGTGTCCGCGTTGTCGGCAGCTCAGACGAATGACTGGCAGGTAGGCTGGTTGCCGCCTGGTTTCAGTGCGCAGGGGGTTATTCGTCGACCTGTGCCGGGAGATGGCGTCCCGCCGTTGCAGTGCCTGCTGTTTGCCGATGGGCTGGCGCGCTTTTCGGTGTTTGTCGAGCATCTGGGCGGTCTCTCGGTCGAAGAGGCGCATAGCCAGCTCGGACCTACCGTTGCCGTGTCGCGGCGCCTGTCGGCGCGCAGTGGCGAAGTGATGGTGACCGTGGTGGGTGAGATTCCTCTGGGAACTGCCGAACGCATCGCCTTGTCGGTACGCGAGGCGCAGGAGCAGGCCAGTGATTGAAGAACGTGGTCGCGTTGTTGCGCTGGAGCAAGGGGCAGTGTGGGTGCAGACCTTGCGCAAGAGCACGTGCAGCGGTTGTTCGGCCAAGGCTACCTGCGGCCAGGGCGTACTCGACAGCCTGGGGCTGGGTCGTGAGCGTGGTCATGTGCGAGCGCTGTGTCGCTTGCCGGTCCAGGTGGGCGATCAGGTCATGATTGGCGTGCGCGAGGAGCAGTTGCTACAGAGCGCTGTACTGGTCTATCTGTTGCCGCTGCTCGGCTTGTTTGCCGGGGCCCTGTTGGCTGATGGACTTGGATGGTCGGAGCCCCGGTTGATTGGCATGGCTCTGCTGGGCGCTGCGCTGGTATGGCTGGCGGTGCGCACGTACTGCCAGCGACATGCCGATGATGAACAACGCCAGCCTGTGGTGCTGCGTGCGCTGCTGGCCAGTGCGGAAACTGAAGCTGATTGTTGATGGGTTCTACAGACGGGAGTGGTATATCGATGTCTAGCCTCAAACGCTGCGTGAGTATGCTTCTGGGTAGCTATCTGTTGCTGGGTCAGGCGCTTCTGGCTAATGCCCAGCTGCCGGATTTCACCGAGCTGGTCGAGCAGGTTTCCCCGGCGGTAGTCAATATCAGTACCCGGCAGAATGCCCCGGTGCGTGCAGCTGGCATTGCGCAAATGCCTGATCTGGAAGGTATGCCGCCGCTGTTTCGTGAGTTTTTCGAGCGTAATCTGCCGCAGGTGCCGCGCAATCCCGGCGGTCGTCAGCGCGAGGCGCAATCGCTGGGCTCGGGCTTCATCATTTCCAGCGACGGTTATGTGCTGACCAATAATCATGTGGTGGCAGGTGCCGACGAGATTATCGTGCGCCTGTCCGATCGCAGCGAGCTGGAAGCCAAGCTGATTGGCGCCGACCCGCGGACCGATGTCGCCCTGCTCAAGGTCAAGGGCAAGAACCTGCCAGCGGTCAAGTTGGGTAATTCCGAGGCGCTCAAGGTGGGTGAGTGGGTGCTGGCCATTGGCTCGCCTTTCGGCTTCGATCATTCGGTGACCGCCGGTATTGTCTCTGCCAAGGGGCGCAGCCTGCCCAACGAGAACTACGTGCCGTTCATCCAGACCGATGTGGCAATCAATCCGGGTAATTCAGGGGGGCCGCTGTTCAACCTGAAGGGCGAAGTGGTCGGCATCAATTCGCAGATATTTACCCGCTCGGGCGGTTTCATGGGCTTGTCCTTCGCTATTCCGATGGATGTCGCCATGAGTGTTTCCAATCAGCTCAAGGCCGATGGCAAAGTCAATCGCGGCTGGCTGGGAGTGATGATTCAGGAGGTCAACAAGGACCTTGCCGAATCTTTTGGTCTGGATAAGCCGGCCGGCGCCCTGGTGGCTCAGGTCGTCGATAATGGCCCGGCAGCCAAGGGGGGGCTGCAGGTCGGCGATGTGATCCTCTCGGTCAATGACAAGGCGATCGTGGTGTCAGCGGACTTGCCACATCTGATCGGCACGTTGAAACCCGGTGATAGTGTGCGCCTTGACGTGGTGCGCGAGGGTGAGCGTAAGCGCATAACCCTGGCGGTGGGGGCATTGCCGGAAGAGGGCGAGGAAGTGGCGGCGGTCGGCGGTGCGGAACGCAGCAGTAACCGCATGGGGGTCACCGTGGTGGAGCTGAATGAAGAGCAGCGCCGTGCGCTGGACTTGCCCTTCGGTGTGGCGGTCAAGGAGGTTCAGGGTGGCCCGGCAGCGCTTATTGGCCTGCGTCCGGGGGATGTCATCACGCACCTGAACAACCGGGCGATCGACTCGGCGAAGACCTTTACCCAGATCGCCCAGGCGCTGCCGACCAACCGCTCGGTATCCATGCGTGTTCTGCGCCAGGGGCGCGCCAGCTTCATTACCTTCCGCCTGGCGGAGTAGCAGGCCGCTAATCCATGGGAGCCGGGCGTCGTGAGACGCTCGGCTTTTTTGTGCCTGCCGCTTGCCGGCCAGCAGGCGTGACGCCTGTAGCGCCGATCAGTTACACTGCCGGGCTATTTTTTGGCGGCCTGGCTGGCTTGTCGAGCGGTAGGCCTGCGTGCCGATGCGTGCTGTGCGTGATCCGCTGCCTTTATCGGCCTCCGGGCAATCCTGCTTGTTCAAGGTTTTCAACGATCTGCCCAAGCCTGCAGTCTTTTTCGAGTGTGTTTCCGTGAGCGACCTGAGCCATATCCGTAATTTTTCCATCATTGCCCACATCGACCATGGCAAGTCGACACTGGCGGATCGTTTCATCCAGATCTGCGGTGGCTTGTCCGATCGCGAGATGGAAGCGCAAGTCCTCGACTCCATGGATCTGGAACGTGAGCGCGGAATTACCATCAAGGCGCACAGTGTGACCCTGCATTACCCTGCGCAGGACGGTAAGACCTACCAGCTGAACTTCATCGACACCCCGGGGCACGTCGACTTTACCTATGAAGTCAGCCGTTCCCTGGCGGCCTGCGAAGGTGCCATTCTGGTCGTGGATGCCGGGCAGGGCGTCGAGGCGCAATCAGTGGCCAACTGCTATACGGCGATTGAGCAGGGCCTGGAAGTCATGCCGGTGCTCAACAAGATGGATCTGCCGCAGGCCGAGCCGGAGCGGGTCAAGGATGAAATCGAACACATCATCGGCATCGATGCGACCGATGCCGTGCCTTGCAGTGCCAAGAGCGGCATGGGGGTCATCGATGTGCTGGAGCACCTGGTCAAGGTCATTCCGCCGCCGCAAGGCGAAGTGGATGCACCACTGCAGGCGCTGATCATCGACTCCTGGTTCGATAACTACCTGGGTGTGGTGTCCCTGGTGCGGGTACGCCACGGGCGTATCAAGAAAGGCGACAAGGTACTGGTCAAGTCCACCGGAAAGGTTCATCAGGTCGACAGTGTCGGGGTGTTCACGCCCAAGCACACCGAGACTGCCGACCTCAAGGCCGGTGAAGTGGGTTTCATCATCGCCGGTATCAAGGACATCCATGGCGCACCGGTGGGTGACACACTGACCCTGTCCAGCACGCCGGATGTGGAAATGCTGCCCGGCTTCAAACGCGTCAAGCCGCAGGTCTATGCCGGACTTTTCCCGGTCAGCTCCGATGACTTCGAGGATTTCCGCGAAGCCTTGCAGAAGCTCACGCTCAACGATGCGGCGCTGCAATACGAGCCGGAAAGCTCCGATGCCCTGGGCTTCGGTTTCCGCATTGGCTTCCTCGGCATGCTGCACATGGAAATCATCCAGGAGCGCCTGGAGCGCGAATACGACCTGGACCTGATCACCACCGCGCCGACCGTGGTGTTCGAGGTCGAGTTGAAGAGTGGTGAGACCATCTATGTCGACAACCCCTCCAAGCTGCCTGATCCGGCGAGTATCGCCGACATGCGCGAGCCCATCGTGCGTGCCAACATCCTGGTGCCGCAGGAGCACCTGGGTAACGTGATTACCCTGTGTATCGAGAAGCGAGGTGTGCAGCGTGACATGCAGTTCCTCAGCAGCCAGGTACAGGTATCCTATGACCTGCCGATGAACGAAGTGGTGCTGGACTTCTTCGACCGCCTGAAGTCGGTGAGTCGTGGCTATGCGTCGCTGGACTACAGCTTCGATCGTTTTCAGTCGGCCAGCCTGGTACGCCTGGACGTGTTGATCAATGGCGAGAAGGTCGACGCCCTGGCACTGATCGTGCATCGTGATCGCGCTCACCACAAAGGCCGCGTGCTGACCGAGAAGATGAAGGAATTGATCCCCCGGCAGATGTTCGATGTGGCAATCCAGGCGGCCATCGGTGGGCAGATCATCGCGCGGACCACGGTCAAGGCGCTGCGCAAGAACGTACTGGCCAAGTGTTATGGCGGCGATGTGAGCCGCAAGAAGAAGCTGCTGGAGAAGCAGAAGGCTGGTAAGAAAAGGATGAAGCAGGTAGGCAGTGTGGAAATTCCCCAGGAAGCCTTCCTTGCCGTGCTCAAGGTGGATAGCTGAGTATCATGTCGTCGATCAACTTCCCGCTGTTGCTGGTTATTGCCGTTGCCGTCAGCGGTCTGCTGGCGCTGTTCGATCTGCTGTTTCTGGCCAGGCGGCGCCAGGCAGCGGTGGCCAGCTACCGGCAGGGTGTTGCCCAGGTCGACGAGGCCGTGGTTGAGCGGCTGAACAAGGAGCCGCTGCTGGTCGAGTACGGCAAGTCGTTCTTCCCGGTGTTGGCCATCGTGCTGGTGCTGCGTTCCTTTCTGGTCGAGCCGTTCCAGATTCCTTCGGGGTCGATGAAGCCCACCTTGGAGGTAGGCGACTTCATATTGGTCAACAAGTTTGCCTACGGGATTCGTTTGCCGGTGGTAGATAGCAAAATCATCGAGATTGGCCAGCCGGCACGTGGCGATGTGATGGTGTTTCGCTATCCCAGCGACCCGCGCATCAACTACATCAAGCGGGTAGTTGGCTTGCCGGGCGATACTGTGCGCTATACCAGTGAGCGGCGCCTGTATGTCAATGATCAATTGGTCAGTGAAATGCTCCTGGGTGACGAGCCGGGCAGCCTAGGTAGCGTGCGTCTGTTCACTGAGCAGTTGGGCGAGGTAGAGCACCATATTCGCAAGGAAATGCGCCGCTACCGCATGGAACCAGGCCGTGAGTGGCGTGTGCCTGCCGGGCATTACTTCCTGATGGGCGACAACCGCGACAACTCCAACGACAGCCGCTACTGGAATGACGCGCACATTCCCGTGCAGCTGCGCGGCATGGTTCCTGACGACCATATCGTTGGCAAGGCCTTTGCCATCTGGATGAGCTGGCCGGATCCCAAGCTGCGCAACTTACCCAATTTTTCGCGGGTCGGGCTGATTCACTGAGTCTTTGCGGCGGCAACGCGAGGATTTGTCGGGCGGTTCAGGACGCCAGATGTCAGCGGTTCTATGCTGTTGGCGCCGCCTTGGCTTTTTTCAATCACTCATTCGAGGTCAAACATGCAGATGGCACGTTCCCAGGGGGGCTGGTCGCTCCTCAATGTGATGCTGGTTCTCTCGCTGGTCGCGGTAATCGCCAGCGGCGTCTTCAAGATGCTGCCGCACTACCTGGACTTTATGTCGCTGGAAGAGATCATCACCTCGGTGGAAAACGACAAGGCTGCCAATGTGCGGACAATCGGCGAGCTCAATGCGCGCCTCAGCAAGGGCATGCAGGTCAACAGCATTCGCGGGATCAAGCTAGACGAGGCGGTGACCATCAAGATTGAGAACAACGAGTTTCGTGTGCACCTGAAGTACGAGCGTCGCGAGCCCTTTATCCGTAACCTCGATCTGGTGGCGCGGTTTGACAAAGAATTTCGTGTGCGCCTGCCGTGACCCAAGCTCAAGCTCTTGAACGTTTGCAACGCCGTCTGGGCCATCAGTTTGCCGATAGCGAGCTGCTGACGCTGGCCCTGACGCATCGCAGCTTTGCCGGGCGCAACAATGAGCGTCTGGAGTTTCTCGGGGATGCGATCCTCAACTTCGTTGCGGGCGAGGCACTCTACGAGCGCTTCCCGCAGGCGCGTGAAGGGCAGTTGTCGCGCCTGCGCGCGCGCCTGGTCAAGGGCGAGACCTTGGCCGTGCTGGCGCGTGGTTTCGAGTTGGGCGAATACCTGAGGCTGGGTTCCGGTGAGTTGAAAAGTGGTGGTTTTCGCCGTGAATCGATTCTTGCCGATGCACTGGAAGCGTTGATCGGTGCGATTTATCTGGATGCCGGCATGGATGTGGCGCGTGCCCGCGTGCTGGACTGGCTGGAAGGTGAGTTGCAAGGCCTGACCCTGGTGGATACCAACAAGGATCCGAAGACCCGCCTGCAGGAGTTTCTGCAATCGCGCGGCAGCGAGTTGCCGGCGTACAGCGTGGTGGATATCCAGGGTGATCCGCATTGCCGGACCTTCTTTGTCGAATGCACGATTACCCTGCTGAATGAAAAGACCTGTGGCCAGGGCGCCAGTCGGCGGATCGCCGAGCAGGTAGCGGCGGCTGCCGCACTGAGCGCCCTGGGCGTGGAGAACAGCCATGAGTGAAGAAATCAGCCGTTGCGGCTACGTGGCGATCGTCGGTCGTCCCAATGTGGGCAAGTCGACCCTGCTCAACCATATCCTTGGCCAGAAACTGGCGATTACCTCGCGCAAGCCGCAAACCACCCGGCACAACATGCTCGGCATCAAGACCGAGGGGGGCGTGCAGGCGGTGTATGTCGACACGCCCGGTCTGCACAAGAACAACGAGAAAGCGCTCAATCGCTACATGAACAAAAGCGCTAGTAACGCTCTGCGCGACGTCGATGTGGTGGTGTTCGTGGTGGATCGTATGCGCTGGACCGATGAGGACCAGATGGTGCTCGACAAGGTGCAGCATGTGCGCTGCCCAGTGATCCTGGCGGTGAACAAGGCCGATCGCCTGGAAGACAAGCGCGAGTTGCTGCCGCATCTGGAGTGGCTGTCGCAGCAATTACCGCAGGCCGAGGTGGTACCGATTTCCGCGTTGCACGGGCAGAACCTGGAAACCCTCGAGCGCCTGGTTGCCGAGCACCTGCCGGAGTCCGAACACTTTTATCCGGAAGAGCAGATCACCGACCGTTCCAGCCGTTTCCTGGCTGCGGAACTGGTACGGGAAAAGATCATGCGCCAGCTGGGTGCCGAGCTGCCGTACCAGATGACCGTGGAAATCGAAGAGTTCAAGCAGGAAGGGCGTATTCTGCATATTCACGCGCTGATCCTGGTCGAGCGTGAGGGGCAGAAGAAAATCATCATTGGCGACAAGGGCGAGCGTATCAAGCGCATCGGCCAGGACGCGCGCAAGGACATGGAAACTCTGTTCGATGCCAAGGTCATGCTCAACCTGTGGGTCAAGGTCAAGGGTGGCTGGTCCGATGATGAACGCGCCTTGCGTTCGCTCGGTTATCTGGACATCTGATTGCCAGCCGCTGGCGCGCTCCCGGCGCCCGGCTCCTTGAACCAGACAGGCAAACCATGCGTGCCTTCGTTCTGCACAGTCGCCCCTACAAGGAAAGCAGTGCGCTGGTGGATTTTTTCACCCGCCAGGGTCGCCTGCGCGCCGTGCTGCGTGGTGCGCGCGGCAAGTCTGGCAACCTGGCTAGGCCTTTCGTGCCGTTGAGCCTGGAGTTGCGCGGCCAGGCGGATTTGAAAAGCGTGGCACGTCTGGAGGCCGCGGGTGTGCCCAACCTGCTGAGCGGCGATGCATTGTTCAGTGGCCTTTACCTCAATGAGTTGCTGATGCGCCTGCTGCCCAGCGAGGATGCCCATCCCGCGTTGTTCGAGTTGTACGAGCAGAGCTTGCCGCTGCTGGCCGCCGGTAGTCCGCTGCAACCGCTGCTGCGCAGCTTTGAGTGGCGGCTGCTGGATGAGCTGGGGTATGCCTTTGCCCTTGATCATGACTGCCATGGGCAGCCGGTACAGGCCGACGGGCTCTACCAGTTGCTGCCGGAGAGCGGCTTGCAGCAGGTGTTCCAGCTGCAGCCCGGTTTGTTTCAGGGCCGTGAACTGCTGGCCATGAGCCAGGCGGACTGGCAGACTCCCGGTGCGCTCGCCGCTGCCAAGCGACTGATGCGCCAGGCCCTGGCGGCGCATCTGGGTGGCCGTCCGCTGATCAGCCGGGAACTGTTTCGCAAGCCCTGAATTGCTATTGCCATGGAGACTGTCGTGACTGCTGCCAACCGAATCCTGCTCGGCGTGAACATCGATCATGTGGCGACCCTGCGCCAGGCCCGGGGGACCCGTTACCCGGACCCGGTCAAGGCCGCGCTGGATGCCGAGGAGGCTGGTGCCGACGGTATCACCGTGCACCTGCGCGAGGATCGCCGGCATATCCAGGACCGTGATGTGCGGGTACTTGCCGAGGTGCTGCAAACGCGCATGAACTTCGAGATGGGCGTGACCGAATACATGCTGGCCCTGGGCGAGGAGCTGCGCCCGGCACATGCCTGCTTTGTACCCGAGACTCGCCAGGAGCTGACCACCGAGGGCGGTCTGGATGTGCTGGCCCAGGAGGCACGTATTGCCGAAGCGGTACAGCGGCTGGCGCGGCATGGTTGTGAGGTGTCATTGTTCATTGATGCCGACCCACGGCAAATCGAGGCGGCGGCGCGCATTGGCGCGCCGGCTATCGAGCTGCATACCGGTCGCTATGCCGATGCCGCTTCACCGGCCGCCGCGCTGCATGAGCTGGCGCGTATCCGCGAGGGGGTGGAGTGCGGGCTGGCGCATGGCCTGATCGTCAATGCCGGGCATGGCCTGCACTACCACAATGTCGAGGCGGTCGCGGCGATTCCCGGTATCAACGAGTTGAACATTGGCCATGCCATCGTTGCCCAGGCGCTGTTCGTCGGTTTCAAGGCGGCGGTAGCGGACATGAAGGCGCTGATCGTGGCGGCAGCCGCGCGCCGTTAGCTCAGGGAATGCCGTTCCAGCCAGGTTCGCGCAGGCCGGGTTCTTCGGCGCCGGGTAGCCAGCGCTGGTAGATCCGGCTGAAACTGCCGTCGACTTTCATCTGATCCAGGGCGGTTTGCCAACGGCGGACTACCCAGTCCTCGGTACCCGACCAGAAGGTAATGTAGCCGTAGGAGCTGCGATAGGGGTAAACCACTTCGACGTCATCCGGTCCCAGGTAGTCGACCTGTACAGCCGCCTCGTCGCGGGCATAAAAACTCAGGTTGTCGGCCACGATCAGTGGTACCCGGCCCATGCGCAGCAGGCGGAACATCTGTGCCGGTTCGGTGACACCCAGCAGGTTGTGCATGCCTGCCGCGGTTAACTCCTGGTAGGTAAACCAGTCGCGCGGTACGGCAATATCCTTGAAGCGCGCCAGTTCTTCACGCTGGCCGACCTTGATACCCGAGCCTTTGAGTGCGTAGAAATTGTCGTTGGCCAGCAGGATCGGGCCTACCCACTTGAACTGCGGCTCGCGCTCGCTGTTGCGCATGGTCGGAAAGATCGCCGTATTGGCCGTGGTCTGGGCAATCCGGTAGGCGCGAGCCCAAGGTACAACCTGCAGGCTGGCCTGCTGGTCGAGGCGTTTCAGCAGCTCGCGAACCAAGTCTACCGCGAGTCCTTCGGCTTGCCCCTGCTGGGAGAAGCTGATCGGCGGATACTCCTCGGTATACAGCTGTAGGGCCTGGCTGGCCGGTGAGAACAGCCAGGCCAGGAGCAGGAGCAGGGGGGCTGTCTTCATCGATGCAACTCGCAGGCGGACTGGAATTGACTATAGCGAATGCCGGGTGGGTCGGTGTTGACCCAGCTCAGGGCTTGCGTGCCAGCAGCACCGCACGCCGCGGTGCGGGCAGTCCCTCGCAGGTCAGGTCGGGGTTGTCTGGGGCGAGGAAGTCGCCCAACGACTGAAAGCGCATCCAGTCGGTAGCGCGCTGCTCAGCAACCGTGGTCTGGCTGACATCCACGCATTGCACATCAACCAGTCCGGCGCGGCGCAGCCAGCGCTGCAGAGCGGGTACGGAAGGTAGGAACCAGACATTGCGCATCTGGGCGTAACGGTCTTCGGGAACCAGCACCTGTTGTTCGTCGCCTTCAACCACCAGGGTTTCCAGGACGAGCTGGCCGCCGCGCTGCAGGCAGTCCTTGAGCTCCAGCAGGTGGTCGATGGGCGAGCGACGATGGTAGAGCACGCCCATGGAGAACACCGTGTCGAAGCCTTCCAGCTTGCCAGGCAGTTCTTCCAGGGCCAGCGGCAGGTGCCAGGCCGGCAGCTCGGCCAGGTACTGGCGGGCGGCAAGGAACTGGCAGAGGAACAGCCAGTTGGGGTCGATGCCGATCACCGCATCGGCCCCGGCCCCGAGCATGCGCCACAGGTAGTAGCCATTGCCGCAGCCGACATCCAGTATGCGCTTGCCGCGCAGATCGAGATGGGCCGCGACGCGTTGCCATTTCCAGTCCGAGCGCCATTCGCAATCGACCAGACAGTCGAAAAACTGCAGGGGCCCCTTGCGCCAGGGCATCAACCCGCGCAGGCCTTCCTCCAGAGCGACGCTGTCGGCGTGGCTGAGCGTGCCGTGCAGGGCAAAGCGTTCGCTCAGCTCCACACGCTCTGGAGACAGCACGGGCAGGCTTTGCAGCGCGGCCTGCCAGCGTGGCAGGTCACCGTGGCCAATGGCCAGCTTGGCAGCGATCTGTTCGTTCAGGGTATCTGCCCAGGCAGACAGCGGGCTGCCTTGCAGAAACGCGCCTAGGCGCTGCAGGTCAAGGCGCTCGATCATGGCAGGGCGACCAACGAGGCAAAGTTCAGGCACTGGAACCACGGCACGACCTGGCTGAAGCCGGCCTCAAGCAAGCGCTGGCGATGTACTTCCAGACTGTCCGGTTTCATGACGTTTTCCAGGGCGCTACGCTTCTGGGCAATTTCCAGTTCGCTGTAGCCGTTGGCGCGTTTGAAGGCAATGTGCAGGTCGTTGAGCAGCGTCTGTTGCTGTGCGTCGGCGAAGCACAGTTTTTCCGAGAGGATCAGTGCACCGCCCGGCAGCAGGGCCTGGCGGATGCGCGCAAGGAGTGGCAGGCGCTGCTCCGGCGGAATGAACTGCAGGGTGAAATTCATCGCCACCAGCGAGGTAGGGGCAAAGTCGATGGTCAGTACGTCGGCCTCCAGCACCTGCACGGGGAGCAGTTCCTGGTACATGGCATCCTGGGCGTTCAGGTACTCCTGGCAGCGCCTGGTCATCGCGGCGGAATTGTCCACGGCGACTACCCGGCAACCTTCGCTGCGCACATGGCGACGCATGGCCTGGCTCACGGCGCCCAGCGAACTGCCCAGGTCATACAAGATGCTCTGCGGTTGGGCGAAGTGTGCGGCCAGCACGCCGATATTCTCGACGATGGTCGGGTAGCCCGGCACCGAGCGCTTGATCATGTCGGGGAACACGCGCACCACGTCTTCGTTGAAGGCGAAGTCACCCAGTTGTGCCTGGGGGGTGGCGTACAGACGATCAGGAAGGTGGCTCATCGGCGGGCCCGTGGGGGATAACAAAGGGCGGCATTCTAGTGGCCCGCCGGGCGAATTCAAAGACACCGGCAGCTGCCTGGCCTGTGCGCTGTCGTTCAACGCACACGCACCGGGCAGTCATAGCGCCGGGCCGCTGGCGTGCTGCTGTCCCAGGGCTGCAGATACTCCAGGTGCAGGCGCGCCTGGCCTGGCTGGCTGGCGCGGAAGCGCCAGGTCGACAACCCGGCTGCACCGATCAGGCTGTCATCGTCGGGGTTGCGATAAACCTCCGGGCCCAGGCTGCTGAGTTGCGGGCTGGCAGCATCGAGTACCTGCCAGCGATAGCCGGTGGAGGGGTTGCTCGGCAGGCTGAGGACCAGCTCCTGACCTACCTTCAGGTCGATGGTGCGGCAGCGTGCCTGCTCGCCTGGGCTGAGGGTCAGGGTGCCAGCCTGTTGGGCACAGGCGCTCAGTGCGAGCACCAGGCCGGGCAGGGCAAGGCGCGGAAAAACAGGCATTGCAGCTCCTTGGTGGGTGTTTGGGCTGCCAGCTTAGTCAGTGCGCGAGTGCCTGGCTAGCCGGGCGTGGCTGGCCTGGCCGCGCGGATGCAGGTAGTGACCGAGCAGGTACAGCGCAATCACCAACAGGCCGGCCAGGCTGGGCAGGGGATGTGCAAGCGAGCTGAGCATGATGAAGCCTCCGGAACAGGACGTTCAGGACAATGCAAGGCCCTTGCCAGATACAACTGCCCGCCAGGCCGGGTGCGTTGCCGGAGGCGGGCGTTGTTGTGCGTGTTTTTGGTGCGCAAAGGCGTGGGTGTGCTGCTTTGTTGCCAGGCTGTACGAGCCTGTCGCCTGGACGTAGCGCTTTTCATGGATCAGGCTGGCATGCTGTAGGCACTGCCGTATGTCTGTCGGCAGTGCCGCCGCGAACGCCATTGGCGTCACAGGGAAGCCGGCTTGCTGCCACCCCGAGGTTTTCTAGCATGCTCAATGCCCGCCTGCTGCGCCTGGACGACCAGGCCCATGAACACGCCCACGATCACCATCAACTGGTGCTGTCGCTGTCCGGACGCGCCGAGTTCGAGGTCAACGGCCGTGGCGGCGAAGTATGCCGGATGCGCGCCTGCCTGGTGCCCGGTGATGCCGAGCACCAGTTCGCCGGGGTGGGCGACAATCGTATGCTGATTCTCGACCTTGATGAACGTGATACGCCGCTCGAGGACCTGCGTCTGCTCGAGCAGCTTTTCGATACCCCGCGTTTTCCTGCGCTGGATGCCGATTTCCAGAACCTGCTCAACTATGCCGGCGCCGAACTGGCTCGCTATGGCAGCGATCCGTTGCTGGCCCGTGCGCTGGGTGGCGTGCTGCTGCGCGCGCTCCACCTGCGGCTCTTCGCGCCACGCAGCAGTGCGCGTCCGCTGCCGCTGGACATCGAGCGGTTGGAGCGTTATGTACAAGACAACCTGGCCCGACGCATCAGCGTGGCCGAACTGGCCAGCCAGGCCTGTCTGAGTCCCAGTCACTTCCATGCGCTGTTCAAGGACAGCCTGGGCCTGACACCGCACCAATACCTGCTCAAGGCGCGTCTGGATCATGCCAGCCGACTGCTGCGCAGCAGTTCGTTGCCGCTGGTACGCATTGCCGAGGAGTGCGGTTTCTCCAGTCAGAGCGCCCTGACCACGGCCATGCGTCGCTACCTTGGCCTGACACCCAAGGGCCTGCGCCGCGACGGTTGAGTGCGCGCATTCTGGAGTTTTCTGCAAAAACTCCAGAGTCTTCTGCAAGAAAGCCAATGCCCTCTGCCCCTAGATTCGCTTATCCCGCCGCTGGTCCGCTTGTGCGTGCCTGACTTGCACCTCAGCGGCAATGGGCTAGACCGAACAATAACCATCTCCACAAGAGGAGGGGCGTGATGTTTCCCGCCAGTCACGTCTTGCAGGGCGACTTTCTTACCCGGACAGCCGCCGAGTTCTTCCCCGTCATCACGGGCAACTATGCCGTGGACGAGGAAGCCTATCTGAATGAGCTCCTGCAGCTCGCCGACCCTGGTGAACAGGGTATCCAGGCTATCCGCCAGGATGCCCGCGCGCTGATCGAACAGGTGCGCAACCGGGATAATGCCGTCGATACCCTCGACGCCTTGCTGCGCCAGTACAGCCTCGATACCCAGGAAGGGCTCATGCTCATGTGCCTGGCCGAGGCTTTGCTGCGCGTACCGGACAGCGCCACCGCCGATGCGCTGATCCGTGACAAGCTCAGTGCCGCCGAATGGGAGCGTCATCTGGGCCAGAGTGACAACCTGCTGGTCAATTTCGCGGCCTGGGGCCTGGTGATGACCGGCAAGGTGGTCGACCCGCAGTCCGCCGATGGTCGTCCCAAGAGTGTCATCGGCCGGTTGATCCAGCGTTCTGGCGAGCCGGTGATCCGTGCCGCGATGAACCAGGCGATGAAGCTGATGGGTGGCCAGTTCGTGCTGGGACGCAGCATCAGCGAGGCGCTGAAGAACGGCCGCAAGTGCCGCGAGCAGGGCTACACCTACTCCTTCGACATGCTCGGTGAAGCGGCACTGACCGCTGAGGATGCCGAGAAATACCTGGCCGACTACCGGCAGGCCATCGAGACGGTCGGCCGTGAGCCTCAGGTGGGCAACGGCCCACGGCCGTCGGTGTCGATCAAGCTGTCGGCGCTGCACCCGCGTTACGAAGTGGCGCAAAAGGCCCGTGTACTCACTGAACTGTTCGAGCGGGTCCGCGAGCTGGCCAGCCTGGCGCGCCGCCTGGATGTGGGCATCACCATCGATGCCGAGGAAGCCGACCGCCTGGAGCTGTCGCTGGAGCTGTTCGAAAAACTGCTGCGCGATCCGGCTATTGCCGGTTGGGGCGAGTTCGGCCTGGTCATCCAGGCGTACTCCAAACGCTGCCTGCCGGTGCTGGTCTGGCTTACGTTGCTGGGCCGCGAGCTGAAGGCGCGTATTCCGTTGCGCCTGGTCAAAGGCGCCTACTGGGACAGCGAGATCAAGCAGTGTCAGGTACAGGGCCTGGATGGCTATCCGGTGTTTACCCGCAAGGAAGCTACCGACACCTCCTACCTGGCCTGTGCCCGCTACCTGCTCAGCGAACACACCCGCGGGGTGATCTACCCGCAGTTCGCCAGTCATAACGCCCACACCGTCAGCTGTATCCTGGCCATGGCGCGCGACTTGCCACGGCCGCGTGACTTCGAGTTCCAGCGCCTGCATGGCATGGGCGATGCCCTGTATGACACGGTGCTCGAACAGCATGGCCGCAATGTGCGGATCTATGCCCCGGTGGGCGCGCACAAGGACCTACTGCCCTATCTGGTACGGCGCCTGCTGGAGAACGGTGCCAACTCGTCCTTCGTCCACCAGTTGGTCGATCCGCGGGTTCCGGTCGACTCGCTGATCGATCACCCGGTTAGCCAACTGCGCCAGCACACCCGGCTGGCCAATCATCGTATTCCCCTGCCACCGGCGCTGTTTGGCGCGGCGCGCAAGAACTCGCAAGGCCTCAATATGAATATCCAGCAAGAATGGAATGCTTTGGAAGCAGCGCTCAACGTGCAACTGCAACGCCAGTGGCAGGCCGCTCCGGTCATCAACGGCACCAGCCTGGCTGGCCAGGCGCATGAGGTGCGTTGTCCCTACGACCTGCAGCGCTTGGTCGGCACGGCGCAGTGGGCTACGGCCGACCAGGCCGCCCAGGCCATGGATGCGCTGTATGCCGCCTGGCCGCGCTGGAGTGCTACGCCGGTGGAACAGCGTGCCGCCGTGCTGGAGCGCCTCGCTGAGCTACTGGAGGCCAATCGCGCCGAGCTGATGGCGCTGTGCACCCTGGAGGCCGGCAAGAGCCTGCAGGACGGTATTGACGAAGTGCGTGAAGCGGTTGATTTCTGCCGTTACTACGCTCAGCAGGCCCGCGAGAAGTTGCAGCGCAGCGAGTTGAAAGGGCCGACCGGCGAGCGCAACGAGCTGTTCTACGAGGGGCGTGGGGTGTTTGCCTGCATCAGTCCGTGGAACTTCCCCCTGGCGATTTTCCTCGGGCAGATCAGCGCGGCGCTGGTCGCCGGCAACACCGTGCTGGCCAAGCCAGCCGAGCAGACCAGCCTGATTGCGGCGCGCACCCTTGAACTGATGTTCGAAGCCGGCCTGCCGCAGGAGGTGATTGCCCTGCTGCCCGGCGATGGTGCCACCCTGGGCGGGGTGTTCTGTCGTGATGCGCGACTGGCCGGGGTGTGCTTTACCGGTTCCACCGAAGTGGCCCGGCTGATCAACCGCCAGCTGGCCGACAAGCCCGGGGCGATTGCCACGCTGATCGCCGAGACCGGTGGGCAGAACGCCATGATCGTCGATTCCACGGCGCTGCCCGAGCAGGTCATCAAGGATGCCGTTGCCTCGGCCTTTACCAGTGCCGGGCAGCGCTGCTCGGCGCTGCGCGTTATGTATGTGCAGGCTGATATTGCCGAACGGGTCATCGACCTGCTCAAGGGCGCCATGGCTGAACTGCGTGTGGGTCCCACCCATCTGCGCGAGAACGATGTCGGGCCGGTCATCGATGGTGAAGCCAAGGCGGGCCTGCAGGCACATATCGACACGCTCAAGGGGCAGGGCAAGCTGCTCGCCGAGGCGGGGTTGCCGCAAGGCCTGAATGGTCACTTCATCGCGCCGGTGGCGTTTGAAATCTCCGCCATCAGCGAGCTGGAAAAAGAGCAGTTCGGCCCCATCCTGCACCTGGTGCGCTATGAGGCCAGCGCGCTGGAACAGGTGGTGGCGGATATCAATGGCACCGGCTACGGCCTGACCATGGGTGTACACAGCCGTAACGAGGCCACCGCGCAGCGCATCGAGCATCTGGCTAGGGTGGGCAACCTCTACGTCAACCGCAACCAGATCGGCGCGGTGGTCGGTGTGCAGCCCTTCGGCGGCCATGGCCTGTCCGGTACCGGTCCCAAGGCGGGTGGTCCGAACTACCTGATGCGTTTTGTCAGCGAGCGCACCACCTCGGTCAACACCACGGCGGTCGGCGGCAATGCGTCGCTGCTGTCACTGAACGATAACGATTGAGAAATGCCGGACCTGAGCGGAAACTTGCGTGCCCGCTCAGGTTTTGCGTGACCAGCGCAGCGTGGCAACAAGCCGCTCCTCGTGGAGTAGGCAGCTTTTTACAAGGCCGGTTTGCGGCTTGCAGCGGAGTGGCGCGATGCCCCGGGTGACGCGTCGACAACACAACAGCGGCGGCCTGGCTGCCCAACAACAAGAGAGAACAAGATGAACGAGCAGAGCTTATTCGTAGTCGGGGCGACCTTCGTGGTCTACCTGGTGCTGATGCTGGGCATCGGCATTGTCGCCTATCGGCGCACGGTCAACCTGTCCGACTATATCCTCGGCGGCCGTTCCATTGGTCCGACCACGGCGGCGCTGTCGGCTGGCGCTTCGGACATGAGTGGCTGGTTGTTGCTCGGTCTGCCTGGCTATGCGCTGGTGGCCGGTTTCGAGGCCAGTTGGATTGCCATCGGTCTGTTGGCCGGTACCTGGCTGAACTGGCTGTTTGTGGCACGCCGTCTGCGCGTCTATTCGCATGCGGCGAACGACTCGGTGACCATGCCGGCCTATTTCGAGAATCGCTTCAATGACAAGAGCCATGCGCTGCGCGTGGTGTCGGCGATCTTCATCCTGCTGTTCTTCCTCTTCTATGCCAGCTCCGGCCTGGTGGCGGCGGGCAAGTTGTTCGAGTCGGTGTTTGCCTTGGACTACAAGATCGCCGTGGTGGTGGGAACCATTGCCGTGGTCTCCTATACCTTGTTTGGTGGCTTCCTCGCCGTAGCCTGGACGGACGTGGTACAGGGCTTGCTGATGGCGCTGGCGCTGGTACTGGTGCCGGTCTTTGCCCTGAATGCGGTGGGTGGTGTTGATGCGGCGCATGCCGCCATGCAGGCCAAGAACCCGGAACTGCTGACCTTCTTCACCGATGTGAAGGGTGAGCCCCTGGGCTGGATTGCCATTCTTTCCCTGCTCGGCTGGGGTCTCGGCTACTTTGGCCAGCCGCACATCCTGGCGCGCTTCAAAGCCATTGCCAACGACAAGGACATGCCGACTGCCCGGCGCATTGCGGTGAGCTGGACAGCACTGACCCTGTTTGCGGCCCTGGCTATCGGCTGGGTAGCGATCGCCTACCTGCCGACCGATCTTAAGGATGCCGAAACGGTGTTCATGGTGCTGGTCAACAGCCTGTTCCATCCGGTCGTGGCCGGTATCCTGATGGCCGCCGTGCTGGCCGCCATCATGTCGACGGCCGATTCGCAATTGCTGGTCAGCTCTTCGGCACTGGCCGAGGACTTCTACAAGGCCATTCTCAAGAAGAATGCCGATGGTAACGAGCTGATCTGGATCGGTCGTGCCGCGGTGGTAGTGATCGCCTTGCTGGCGCTGTACTTCGCTCTCAACCCGGAAAGCACGGTACTGGGCCTGGTGTCCTATGCCTGGGCGGGTTTTGGTGCAGCCTTTGGCCCGGCAATCCTGCTGTCGCTGTTCTGGAAGCGCATGAATCGTCATGGTGCACTGGCTGGCATTCTGCTGGGCGGGATTACCGTGGTGGTCTGGAAACAGCTTTCCGGTGGCCTCTTCGATCTGTACGAGATCATCCCCGGCTTCCTCCTGGCGACCCTGGCGATCATCGTAGTCAGCCTGCTGACTGCCGAGCCGGACGCCGAGCTGCAGGCAACCTTCGACGAAGTGGACCGCCAGATGGCGCGCTGAGTCTCAGTTGCGGGCCCGTGGGCGTTGGTCGTTGCCCACTGACCGCGTGCTTCTGGCACACCCCCACGTACGACCCGATAGTGCTTCGCCGGCCACACCCCAGGGTGCTGGCCGGTTTTTTTGTGCACGCCGGCTATGCTCAGGAAACGCATCATGCGTCGATAGCCAGGGAGCAGCGGTCATGGACATGCTCGAGCGACTGCAGGGGGAGGGTGCCCTGCTGGGTAAGCTGCGTTGCCTTTTCCAGGTGCTGCGTGGCAAGGCTCCCCAGGTGGAGCGATTGGCCATTGCCCTGTATGACGAAGCCACGGATTGTGTGAAGACCTTTCTGGCCCTTGAGGAACCCAGCAACTCACTGGGTCACTACCATGCGCGCTTGTCGGAAACCACCTGGCTATTAACCGTGGCGCGCAGCCTGCGTCCGCGTCTGATCGAGGATTTGCGGGTACTCGCCGGCAGTCGCAAACCGCACGTTAAACAACTGCTGGATGCCGGTTACCTGAGTAGCTATACCCTGCCGATGTGCGTCAATGGACACTTCTTCGGCTTCATATTCTTCAATGCCCGACAAGCCGGGGCATTCGGCGAGGCCTTGCGGGCCGAGCTGGACATGCTGGCGCATCTGCTCAGCCTGATGGTCTACCAGGAGCGCATGACGCTGCGTACCTTGCAGGCAACCTTGCGCAGCGCCCTGGGGGTGAGTCGTGCCAGGGATCCGGAGAGTGCCGGGCACCTCGAACGCATGGCGCGCTATGCCTGGCTGATCGGTCATCACCTGGCAGCCGAGCATCAGTTGAGCGACGAGTATGTCGAACATCTCAGCCTGTTTGCCCCGCTGCATGATCTGGGCAAGTTGCGTACGCCGGATCGTGTATTGCTCAAGCCGGGGCCGCTGGATGTGCTGGAAACCTTGCTGATGCGTGAGCACCCCAGGGCTGGCCTCGAGCTGCTCGATGAGTTGCTCGACAATTTCGCCCTGGGTGGCGTGGGCTGGGTGCAGATGTTGCGCAATATCGTGCTTTACCACCATGAGGCGCTGGATGGTTCTGGATATCCGGAAGGCCTAGTGGGGCGAGCTATTCCATTGGAAGCACGCATTGTTGCAGTGGCCGATGTGTTCGATGCCTTGACCAGTGAGCGGCCCTACAAACAAGCCTGGCCGAACGAGTTGGCTTTCAGTCTGTTGCGCCAGGAAGCCGGGGTGCGTCTGGATGAGGCGTGCGTGGCGGTCTTGCTGGCGCATCCCGAAGCCGTACGGGAGATTCAGCAGCAGTGTGCGGAAAGTCGTTTTGGCTGAGTGAGCGTTTCAGGTCCGCCAGAGAATCTCGCTGACGCCTTCGGTAGTGACCTGTAGCCAACGATCACCTTCTTCCTCGGCTTCCTCCTCGTCCCAGGAACCGGGGGCGCAACGGATTGGCACGCCGAGCGCAGCATTGGCCGCGCGTGCGCAGGCCAGGTCGTCTTCCCAGGGCGTGCGGTCACTTTCCAGCAGCAGGCAGTGCCAGTTGCCGACCGCCTTGTGCAGCCACAGCACGGGAATCTCACCGGCTTGGCACTGCTGGGTCTTGCCGCGGCTTTGCCAGGGGCTGCAGGGTGCGATGGCCTGGCTCAGCCATTCGGCCACGGCGTCCTGGTCGCTGTCTTTCAGGTAGATCTCGATATCCGGTTGGCGCATGTGCAATTCCTCTGGCTGGGCGATTTGCTCGGCACGGCAGGCCAGGCGCGTCAGGCTGTCTTGATGATCCAATCGTAGCGTATGGATACCACGACTTCTAAGGGGCTGGCGATAACCGCGGCGCGCCGCTCGGCACTGGCCCGCCAGCCGTGCGGGGTCATGGCCAGCAAGTCGGCGCGGTCTTCCGCCTGCGGCAGCGCGAGGCGGTATTCCAGGGTATGGGTATCACTCAGCTGCATGCCCTGCGGAATCAGCTGCAGGTGCTTTTCGTCGTCATAGGGGCGTACTTCATCGTACAGGCGCTGGCGCAGCTCAAAGAGATGCTGACGGGTGGGGCCCATGCGCAACAGTCCGCCGCCGACCGGCAGCAGGCGATAGGCTTCCTGCCAGTCGAGCGGACTGAACACGCTGGTCAGCAGCGCACAGCTGGCATCGGCCAGCGGAATGCGGGCCATGCTGGCGACCAGCCAGGTGACGTTCCGGCTGCGCTTGCAGGCCTGGCGTACGGCATCGCGGGAGATGTCCAGGCCGTAGGCCTGACTGCCTGGCAGCGCCGCAGCCAGCTGGCTGGTGTAGTAGCCCTCGCCGCAGCCGATATCCAGCCACTGGCGTGGCGCATGGCTGGCGGCCAGTTGCGCCAGGCGCTGGGCCAGCGGGGCGTAGTGACCGGCCTGTAGGAAACGCCGGCGGGCCTCGACCATCGCCGGGTTGTCGCCCGGTGCGCGGCTGTTCTTGTGCTGTACCGGCAGCAGGTTGAGGTAGCCCTGGCGCGCCCGGTCGAAGCGGTGGCCCTGACTGCAACAGGCTCCCTGCGCGTCATAGGCCAGGCTGTGCTGGCAGAGCGGACAGATCAGCATGCGAGCAGACGCACCAGGGTCTGGTAGTAGATTTCGCTGAGGGCATCCAGGTCGGCGGCACGGATGTGTTCGTCACGCTGGTGGATGGTGGCATTCAGCGGACCCAGTTCGACCACCTGGGTGCCCAGGGTGGCGATGAAACGGCCGTCCGAAGTACCGCCGCTGGTCGAAGGGGTGGTGTGGATGCCGCACACCGCCTCGATGCTCGCCGCCACCGCATCGAGCAGTGCGCCGGGCTGGGTGAGGAAGGGCAGGCCGGACAGCGCCCAGTTGATGTGCCAGTCGAGGCCATGGCGGTCGAGAATGGCCGCGACACGCTGTTGCAGGCTCTCCACGGTGGATTCCGTGGAGAAACGGAAGTTGAACACGCAGGTCAGCTCGCCCGGGATGACGTTGGTGGCGCCGGTGCCGGCATGGATGTTGGAGATTTGCAGGCTGGTTGGAGGGAAGTAGGCATTGCCGCTATCCCAGTGTTCGCCAGCCAGCTCTGCCAGTGCCGGAGCAGCCAGGTGGATGGGGTTTTTGGCCAGGTGCGGATAGGCGACGTGACCCTGCTTGCCACGCACTGTCAGCGTGGCGCCGAGGCTGCCGCGTCGTCCGTTCTTGACGATGTCGCCGAGTTGCTCGGTGCTTGAGGGCTCGCCAACGATGCACCAGTCGAGCCGCTCGTTGCGCGCGCGCAGGCGTTCCACCACGGCGCGGGTGCCATGCTGGGCCGGCCCTTCTTCATCGCTGGTGATGAGGAAGGCAATCGCCCCCTGGTGGTTGGGATGGTCGGCAACAAAACGTTCAACGGCGGTGATCATCGCCGCCAGGCTGCCTTTCATGTCCGCCGCGCCGCGTCCGCGCAGCATGCCCTGGGCATCGATCTGCGGTTCGAAGGGCGGGTATTGCCAGGCCTCCAGGGGGCCGGTCGGCACCACGTCGGTGTGCCCGGCAAAGCACAGCACCGGGCCGTCGCCGCCGCGTCTGGCCCAGAAATTGTCCACTTCCTCGATGCGCATCGGCTCGATGTTGAAGCCCGCTGCCGCCAGGCGTTCGCACATCAGCGCCTGACAACCTTCGTCGGCCGGGGTGACCGAGGGGCGGCGGATCAGCTCGAAAGCCAGTTCCAGGGTAGGGGACAGCGCAGGCATGCAAGGCTCCAGCGGGCAGGTAAAAAAGGCCGGCCATATTAGCAGGCCAGTACCGGCCAGGGGTATCGGCCAAGCGTCGGACACGCTGGGCTGCAAGCGCTGGGCTAGACTGTGACAGTCCAACCAAGCAGGTGTCCTATGTTGCAACGTGAACACTGTGGGCTGTTGATCATTGATATCCAGGGGCGTCTGGCGCAGACGGTGGAGGAGAGCGCGGCGCTGCTGGACAACTGCCGGCGGCTGATTCTCAGCGTACAGTGCCTGGGCCTGCCGATTGTCTGGGTGGAGCAGAACCCGCAGGGGCTGGGGACGACCGTGCCTGAGCTGGCGGATTTGCTGACAGGTCTGCAGCCGATCAGCAAATACAGCTTTGATGCCTGTGGCGAACCGGCGGTTCTGCAGGCTGTGCAGGACAGCGGCCGGCAGCAGTGGCTGCTATGTGGCATCGAAGCACACATCTGTGTGTTCCAGACAGCCCGCAGCCTGTTGGCCCGCGGTTATCAGGTCGAGTTGCTGAGTGACTGCATGGCCTCGCGGCGCCTCGCCAACAAACAGCTGGCGCTGTCCCGTCTGCAAGGACTGGGGGCCACGCTGAGCAGCCTGGAGATGAGCCTCTTCGAGTTGCTCGGTGATTGCCGCAGCGAGGCGTTTCGTCCCGTGCTGGCACTGCTCCGTTGAGGGCGGCGCTGCACGTATAATGCGCGCCCGGTTGGCGATGAGGTGGCGCAATGGCCCTTGATGATCAGCGTTTTGGTGGAATTGCCCGGCTGTACGGAAGCGACGGCCTGGCCCGCCTGCAGGCCGCACACGTGGCGGTGGTCGGTATCGGCGGGGTAGGCAGCTGGGTGGCCGAGGCGCTGGTGCGCAGTGGCGTGGGCGAGCTGTCGCTGTTCGACCTGGATGACGTGTGCATCACCAACACCAATCGCCAGGTGCACGCCCTGCAGGGCGCGGTCGGGCGGGCCAAGGTCGAGGTCATGGCCGAGCGCATCCACGCCATCAATCCGGCCTGCCGGGTGCATGCCGTGGCGGACTTCGTGACCCGCGACAATCTCGCCGAGCTGATTACCCCGCAGCTGGACATGGTCATCGACTGCATCGATAGCGTGGCGGCCAAGGCGGCGCTGATTGCTTGGTGCAAGCGTCGCAAGATCGCCATCGTCACCACCGGCGGTGCGGGGGGGCAGATCGATCCGACCCGCGTGCAGGTGGTCGACCTGAACAAGACCTTCAATGACCCGCTGGCTGCCAAGGTACGCTCCACCCTGCGCCGCGACTATGGCTTCTCGCGCACGCCCGGCAAGCATTACAGCGTGCCCTGCGTGTTTTCCAGCGAACAGCTGCGTTACCCCAAGCCCGACGGCACGGTCTGTCAGGCCAAGGGCTTTGTCGGCGAAGGGGTCAAACTGGACTGCGCCGGCGGTTTCGGCGCGGTGATGATGGTGACTGCTACCTTCGCCATGGCTGCCACTGCCAAGGCCGTGGAAAAACTACTGGCCGGCGCACGTCGCCCGGCGGAGCGCACGGCGCCATAGCTGCCTGTCAGGTGCGCGCGCGGATGTGTTGCAGCACGGCGTGCAGGCCGTTGCTGCGCGAGGGCGTGAGCTGGCGTTGCAGGCCCAGCTGGTTGAACCACGCACCGATATCCAGCTGGGCCAGCTCGCTAGCCGGTAGTGTGTTGACGCGTGCCAGCAAAACAGCAAGCAGCCCGCGCAGCAGGCGGGCGTCGCTGTCGGCGCGCCACTGGCTGGCGCCGGCGGGGCCGTCGGCAACCAGCCAGACCTGGCTGCTGCAGCCTTGCACCTGGTTGGCCGTGCAGCGTTCGGCGTCACTGAGCGGCGCGAGGTGCTGCCCCCACTCGAGTAGCAGGCGGGCGCGCTGCTCCCAGCCGGCAGCCTGGTTGAACTGCTCAAGGGCGGTTTGCGCGGCGTCGGGCAAAGGGCTCATTGCAGCAGTGCCAAGGCGTTGTCGAGGGCGCTGAACAGCCGCGCCAGGTCCTCGCCATCGTTGTACAGGCCGAGGGAGACCCGGCACGCCCCAGGCAGGCCGAGGCTGTGCAATAGTGGCTGTGCGCAGTGGTGGCCATGGCGGATGGCTATGCCCTGTTCGGCGAGCAGGTGTGCCAGATCGCTGCCATGCACGCCGTCGACGACGAAGCTGGCCAGGGCGCACTGTGGTGTGCCGAGCAGGCGCAGCATCGGACGCTGGCGCAGGCCGTCGAGCAGCGCGTGGTGCAGGGCGGCTTCATGGCGTGCCACGGCCTGGGCATCAAGGCCATCCAGATAGCGCAAGGCCGCGCCCAGGGCGATCACCCCAGCGATGGGCGGGGTGCCGGCCTCCAGGCCCAACGGTGGCGGCAGGAAACTGGCCTGCTGGTAATCGGTGTGGCTGAGCATCTCGCCGCCGAACTGCCAGGGCCGCAACAGGCGGGCGGCCTGCTGGCGGGCGTACAGCACACCCACGCCATCGGCGCTGTACAGCTTGTGCGCGGAGAAAACGTAGAAATCGCAGCCCAGCGCGGCCAGGTCGGGGCGCTGGTGAACGCAGCCCTGGGCACCATCCACCAGGGTCAGCGCGCCCTGTGCGCGGGCCAGCTCAAGCAGTGCAGGCAGGAGATTCCAACGGCCCAGTACGTTGGACAGTTGGCTGACCGCGAGCAGGCGACAGCGCGGGCCGATCAGCGCGGCGGCCTGTTGCAGGTCGATCTCGCCTGCGGCGCTCAGCGGCAGGATGCGCAGGCTTAACTGCTGACGTTGTGCCAGCTGCTGCCAGGGCAGCAGGTTGGCGTGATGTTCCAGCGCGCTGATGACGATCTCGTCGCCGGCCTGCCAGGGGATGTCCAGGCTGTAGGCCAGCAGGTTGATGGCCTCGGTGCAGCTGCGCGTGAAGATGATCTCCCGGCTGTCGGCGGCGTTCAGCCAGCTGGCCAGCTGCTCGCGTACGCCTTCGAAGGCTTGGGTGGCGCGCTGTGCCGGAAGGTGCTGGGCACGGTGCACATTGGCGGCGCCGCGGCTGTAGTAGTCGCGCAGGGCGTCGAGCACGGCCTGCGGTTTCTGTGCCGTGGCCGCGCTGTCCAGATAGGTCTGGCCTTCGTCGTGCAGGGAGAGGATGCCGGGGAAGTCGGCGCGCCAGGGAGAAATGAGTGACATGGGCTGAACCGGTTCAAGCCTTCGCTACAGGCTGAAGGCGGGACGAGAGCGTGGGTATCCTGTCCGGCCTGCAGCCTGTAGCGCTTTTATCGGCTTTTAGTTATGCGCGTGCAGGGCTTCGTTGAGCTCGATGGCCGACTTGTGGGTCTTGCACTCCACGGCGCCGCTCTGCGAGTTACGACGGAACAGCAGGTCCGGCTGGCCAGCCAGCTCGCGGGCCTTGACCACGCGCACCAGGTTGCCCTGCTCGTCGAGCAGCGCCACCTTGGTGCCGGCGGTGACATACAGGCCGGACTCCACGGTGTTGCGGTCACCCAGCGGAATGCCGATACCGGCATTGGCGCCAATCAGGCAGCCTTCGCCGACGCTGATGACGATGTTGCCGCCACCGGACAGGGTGCCCATGGTCGAGCAGCCGCCGCCGAGGTCCGAGCCCTTGCCGACGAATACCCCGGCCGAGACACGCCCTTCGATCATCCCCGGACCGGCGGTGCCGGCGTTGAAGTTGACGAAGCCTTCGTGCATGACCGTGGTTCCTTCACCGATGTAGGCGCCCAGACGGATGCGCGAGCTGTCGGCCAGGCGCACGCCACTGGGTACCACGTAGTCGGTCATCTTGGGGAACTTGTCCACGGAGAACACCTCCAGCAGCTCACCCTTCAGGCGGGCTTCCAGCTGGCGCTCGGCCAGTTCGCTGAGGTCTACCGCGCCCTGGCTGGTCCAGGCCACATTGGGCAGCAGCGGGAAGATGCCGGTCAGGTTCAGGCCATGCGGCTTGACCAGACGATGCGACAGCAGGTGCAGCTTGAGATAGGCCTCGGGCGTCGAACTCAGCGCGCTGTCCTCGGCCAGCACGCAGACCACCAGCGGCTTTTCGCTTTCCGCGAGGCGCTTGAGCAGTGCCGACTGCAGCGGGTCGATGTGCTTCAGCGCAGCGGCCAGGTCACAGGCCTGGTTCTTGGTGATGGGCAGAGCCTGGTTGCCTTCCTGGTAACCGATCAGCGGGCAGACGGCCTCGACCAGTTCGGCGGCTGGATGCAGCAGCGGCTGGGCATAAAAGACTTCCAGCCAGGCACCCTGGCGGTTCTGGGTGCCTACGCCGAAGGCGATGCTGAAGAGAGGAGTGGTCATGGGCGATGTCCTTGTGGCTAAGGGGAAAAAGGTTCAGGCAAAGGCGCTGGCGTACTGCTCGGGCTTGAAGCCCAGCAGGCTGCGTTCGCCCAGGTCGAGTACCGGGCGCTTGATCATGGACGGCTGGGCGAGCATCAGGGCAATCGCCTTGGCCTGATCGAGATCGGCCTTGTCGGCGTCGCTGAGCTTGCGAAAGGTCGTACCGGCACGGTTGAGTACCTTGTCCCAGCCGTGCTCCTCGCACCAGCGCTGCAGGTGCTGGGCGTCGATGCCGGCGACCTTGTAGTCGTGGAAGTGGTAGCCGATCGCCTGCTCGTCGAGCCATTGGCGGGCTTTCTTCATGGTGTCGCAGGCTTTGATGCCGTACAGGGTCGGGGTCATGGCGTGCAGATCCTGGCGCGGTATGGGGCGGCGATTATGCCACAGGCAATGGCCAGCTCAGCGGCTGGCCAGGTAGTTGCGAATGCGCTGGGCGGCTTCGATGCATTCCTCCAGCGGCGCGACCAGCGCCATGCGAATGCGCCCGGCCCCAGGGTTGACGCCCTCCACCTCGCGCGACAGGTACGAGCCGGGGACCACGGTGACATGCTGGGTAGCGAACAGCTCGCGGGTGAACTGCTGCTCATCCATGCCGGTATTGGCCCATAGGTAGAAGCTGCCATCGGGACGCTGCACATCCAGAACCGGCGCGAGGATGTCCAGTACGGCTGTGAACTTGGCACGGTATTGCTCGCGGTTGGCGCGCACGTGCGCTTCGTCATGCCAGGCGGCGATGCTGGCCAGTTGCGTCTGCACCGGCATGGCACAGCCGTGATAGGTGCGGTAGAGCAGGAAGTCCTTGAGGATGGCGGCATCGCCAGCCACGAAGCCCGAGCGCAGCCCTGGCAGGTTGGAGCGCTTGGACAGGCTGTGGAACACCACGCAGCGGGCAAAGTCGCTACGTCCCAGTTCCACGCAGGCGCTGAGCAGACCGGGCGGCGGGTTGCCTTCATCGAAGTACAGCTCGCTGTAGCACTCGTCGGCGGCAATGATGAAGTTGTACTGGTCGGCCAGGGCAATCAGCTGCTTGAGCGTGCTCATGGGCGTCAGCGCGCCGGTGGGGTTGCCCGGCGAGCAGAGGAAAAGAATTTGCGTGCGTTGCCAGACCTCCGCCGGCACCGCGGCATAGTCCGGGTTGAAGCCGTTTTCGGCCAGGCAGGGCAGATAGTAGGGCGTGGCGCCGGCCAGCAGCGCGGCGCCTTCGTAGATCTGGTAGAACGGGTTGGGTGACAGCACCAGCGCCGGCTGCTGGCGGTCGATGACCGCCTGGGTGAAGGCGAACAGCGCCTCGCGGGTGCCGTTGACCGGTAACACATGGCGGGCACTGTCCAGCCAGCCAGCCGGCACGCCAAAGCGCCGCTGGCACCAGCCGCTGATGGCTTCGCGCAGGGCCGGCAGGCCCAGGGTGGTGGGGTACACGGAAAGCTGCGCGAGGTTGTCGGCCAGGGCCTGGGCAACGAAGGGCGGTGCCGGGTGCTTGGGCTCGCCAATCGACAGGGCGATTGGCCGCAGTTCAGCGGGGGGTTGAACATTGGCCAACAGGGCGCGCAGCTTCTCGAAGGGGTAGGGGTGTAGCTGTTGCAGTGCGGGGTTCATCGGGCAAGGCTCCGGACAGAAGGCGGCGCGTGGCAGTACAGGCTGCCGTGCGGGTCAGAATTCGATACGTTGCGGCTCGCAGCCACCCTGGGCTTCGCTCAACTGGCCGACGATGGTCTGCTGCAGGCGGCTGCACAATTCAGGGTCGGCCAGTGGCTGGTTGTCGGCATCGGTGATGAAGAACACGTCTTCCACGCGTTCGCCGAGCGTGGCGATCTTGGCGTTCTGCAGCGACAGGTCGAAGTCGAGAAAGATGCGCCCCAGGCGGGCCAGCAATCCGGGGCGGTCGGGGGCGATGACCTCGAGAACGGTTACCGGGCGCTGTGCATCGTTATGGATGGTCACCTGCGGGGCGAAGGCGAAGTGCTTGAGCTGACGCGGTACACGGCGCTGAATGATGGTTGGGTAGTCGTCGGGGTTCTTCAGCGCGGCGACCAGACCATCGCGAATTTCCCGGATACGCGCCGGGTTGTCGCCAATCGCTCCGCCATCGGCATCCAGCACCATGTAGGTGTCGAGGGTGAACTGACTGGTCGAGGTGATGATGCGTGCGTCCTGAATGTCCAGGTTGAGCTGACTCATGGCCGCCACGGTGACCGCGAAGAAGTCGTGCTGGTCCGGTGCGTAGATGAAGATCTGCGTCGCGCCGCCGAGTTCCTGCTGGCTGCTGCCGCGAATCAACACCAGCGGGTCCTGGCCATGGGGGTGCTGGAGAATGGCGGCGGTGTGCCAGGCCACATCGTCGGGGCTGTGGCGCAGGAAATAGTCATCGCCCAGCTGCGACCAGAGCAGCTCGGCCTGGTCGGCGTCCTGTTCCGCGGCAATCAATAGCTCGCGTGCACTGTCCTGGGTCTGGCGGATCTGCTCTTCGCGGTCCAGCGGGTTTTCCAGGCCGCGGCGCAGGGTAGCCTTGGTGGCGCTGTACAGTTGGCGCAGCAGACTGGCGCGCCAGGCGTTCCAGAGGGTCGGGTTGGTGGCGTTGATATCCGCCACGGTCAGTACATAGAGGTAGTCCAGGCGGGTCTGGTCGCCGACACGCTGGGCAAAGTCGTAGATGACCTGGGGGTCGGAAATGTCCTGGCGCTGCGCGGTGGTCGACATGATCAGGTGATTGCGCACCAGCCATACCACCAGGCGGCTGTCCCAGGCCGGTAACTGGTGACGCAGGCAGAATGCCTCGGCATCCACCGCGCCGAGTTCCGAATGGTCGCCGCCACGGCCCTTGCCGATATCGTGGTATAGCCCGGCGATGTAGATCAGTTCGGGTTTGGCCAGGGTGTCGATCAGCTCGGCGGCCAGCGGGAATTTCTCGGCCATTTCCGGCCAGCGGAACTTGCGCAGGTGCTTGATCAGGTTGAGGGTGTGCGCATCCACCGTATAGATGTGGAACAGGTCGTGCTGCATCTGTCCGACAATTCGCCCGAACTCCGGCAGGTAGCGGCCAAGAATGCCGTAGCGGTTCATGCGTCGCAGGTTGCGGTGGATGCCCTCGCGGCTCTTGAACAGTTCGATGAACAGGCTGGTGTTGCGGATGTCGCGGCGGAAATCCTCGTCGATCAGGTGGCGGGCATCACGCAGCAGGCGGATAGTGCCGGCTTCCACGCCCTTGAGGTGTGGGTTTTGTGCGAGCAGTACGAAGATTTCCAGAATGGCGAAGGGCGTGCGCTGGAACACCTTGGGGTGTGCGGCGACCAGGAAGCGCCCACGCACCAGGAAACGACTGTTCAGCGGTTGTGCCAGGGGACTTTGTCCGGCATCGAGGATCACTTCCTGAAAATGCTGCATGATCAGGTCGTTCAGTTCGGCTACCGCCATCACGGCGCGGTAGTACTTCTGCATCATTTGCTCTACTGCCAGCTTGCCTGGCTGGTCGTGCAGGCCGAGCAGCTCGGCGATGCGATTCTGGTAGTCGAACAGCAGGCGGTCCTCGGCGCGGCCGGCGAGCATGTGCAAGGCATA
This sequence comes from Pseudomonas fluvialis, assembly GCF_002835605.1. Classification (NCBI taxonomy): domain Bacteria; kingdom Pseudomonadati; phylum Pseudomonadota; class Gammaproteobacteria; order Pseudomonadales; family Pseudomonadaceae; genus Pseudomonas; species Pseudomonas fluvialis. The sequence continues at coordinate 46,963 of NZ_PIYS01000012.1, forward strand.
ACGCACCTTCCACAGCAGGTCCTGGGAGGCGGTCAGCAGGCTGGCCTCGGACTCGATAAGGAATCCCTGGGCGGCCATGGCTTGCAGGTTGAGGGTGCCGAACTGGCGGCGGGCGATCCACAGGATGGTCTGGATGTCGCGTAGCCCGCCTGGCGAGCCCTTGACGTTGGGCTCCAGGTTGTACTCGGTGTCGTTGTACTTGCGATGGCGGGCGCGCTGTTCTTCGCGCTTGCCAAGAAAGAAGGCCCGGCTGGGCCACATCTGCTCCGCTGAAGTAGCGTCCTGCATGCGTTGGCGCAGGTGTTCGGGGCCGGCAATGGTGCGGCTTTCCATCAGGTTGGTGATCACCGTCAGGTCAGCCCGTGCCTCTTCGGCGCACTCGGCAACGCTACGCACGCTTTGTCCGACTTCCAGGCCGATATCCCAGAGCAGGGTGAGGAAGCCTTCGATGCTCTCGCGATGCTGCTCGTGGTTGGCCCGTTCCAGGAGGATCAGCAGGTCGATATCCGAGTAGGGGTGCAGCTCGCCGCGTCCGTAGCCGCCGACCGCCAGCAGGGCAATGTCGTCGGCCTCGCCCCAGGCAAAGCGTTGCCAGGAGGCGGCAAGCAGCTGGTCGACGAACCAGGCACGCTCATGGATCAGCCGGCGAATGTCGCGCTGGCTGCAGAAGCGCTGGTCCAGCACGCTGCGTGCCTGCTGGATGGCTTTCTTGAAGGCCGCAATCGGGCTGCTCTTGAGCGCGAGCTCTGCCTGAAACTGGCTGGGGTCGAACAGCTCCGGATCGGTGTGCGGCATGCGACTTCCTCGGGATGGGCTTAGGGGGCGCGGCGCGGCAGGGTGTCGTCGCTGCGCAGGGTGAAGATTTCGTAGCCGTCGGCGGTGACCAGTACGGTGTGCTCCCATTGCGCGGAGAGCTTGCGATCCTTGGTAATGGCCGTCCAACCATCGCCCAGCAGGCGGGTTTCCGCGCGACCCTGATTGATCATCGGTTCGATGGTGAAGGTCATGCCTTCCTTGAGTTCCAGGCCGGTGCCGGCCTTGCCGTAGTGCAGTACTTGCGGTTCTTCGTGGAACACGGCGCCGATACCGTGGCCGCAGTATTCGCGGACTACGGAGTAGCCGTGTTTCTCCGCGTGCTTCTGGATCACTTCGCCGATGTCACCCAGTCGGGTGCCGGGACGCACCAGTTCGATGCCCTTGTACAGGCATTCCTGGGTAATCCGGCAGAGCTTTTCCGCCCATTCCGGCACTTTGCCAACCATGAACATCTTGCTGGTGTCGCCGTGGTAGCCATCCTTGATCACGGTGATATCGATATTGACGATGTCACCTTCCTTGAGTGGCTTGTCGTTGGGGATGCCATGGCAGACCACATGGTTGATCGACGTGCAGATGGACTTGGGGAAGCCCTTGTAGTTGAGAGGGGCAGGGATGGCTTGCTGTACGTTGACAATATAGTCGTGGCACAGGCGATCCAGTTCCTCGGTGGTGACCCCGGGCTTGACGTGTTCGCCGATCATCTCCAGCACTTCGGCGGCCAGGCGGCCGGCCACGCGCATTTTCTCGATTTCAGCGGGGGACTTGAGGGTGACGGTCATAACAGCTCTCGGGGGGAGTAAACAGAAAGGCGCGTATATTAACAGCTACAGCTCGTAAGCCCCAAAGTGCAGCTGCACGCTTGGGCTCTTGCATTGCGGCGTGTAGCGTGTGGCGGTGTTCTGTGGTATAAAACGCGCCGCTTTGCGGGCGACATGCCTGGAAAGCCTTAACTCCGCACACGCATCGACACGGTCGCCTGGGTGCCCGCAAGGGTTGGCAGCTGGGGTGCGTGGAGGCCTAACCCGTTTCTTTCGAGGAATAGCAATGACTCAAGTCACCATGCGCGACATGCTGAAGGCCGGTGTGCACTTCGGCCACCAGACCCGTTACTGGAACCCGAAAATGGGCAAGTTCATTTTCGGCTCGCGCAACAAGATCCACATCGTAAACCTGGAAAAAACCCTGCCGATGTTCAACGAAGCCCTGGCTTTCGTTGAAAAGCTGGCTGCTGGCAAGAACAAGATCCTGTTCGTCGGCACCAAGCGTTCGGCCAGCAAGATCGTTCGCGAAGAAGCCAGCCGTTGCGGCATGCCCTACGTTGATCATCGCTGGTTGGGCGGCATGCTGACCAACTACAAAACCATCCGTGCTTCGATCAAGCGCCTGCGTGATCTGGAAACCCAGTCCCAGGACGGCACCTTTGCCAAGCTGACCAAGAAAGAAGCGCTGATGCGTACCCGTGATCTGGAAAAACTGGATCGTAGCCTGGGTGGTATCAAGGACATGGGCGGTCTGCCGGACGCACTGTTCGTGATCGACGTTGACCACGAGCGCATTGCCATCACCGAAGCCAACAAGCTGGGTATCCCGGTGATTGGCGTGGTTGATACCAACAGCAGCCCGGAAGGCGTTGACTACATTATCCCGGGTAACGACGACGCCATCCGCGCCGTTCAGCTGTACCTGGCTTCCATGGCCGATGCCGTCATCCGTGGCCGTGGCAACGCTGCCGTGAGCGCTGACGAGTTCGTCGAGGAAGCTGCTTCCGAGGCCGCTGAAGGCTAAGTTCGGAGCGTCTGACGCAACCCGATCCGCAAGAAGGGGGCTAGGCCCCCTTTTTGCCAACTTCGAATTGCCGGTCTGTGTTTGTGCAGGTCGGATGAATGGTTTAACACCACTTCAAGAGGATTGTGACATGGCAGAAATCACTGCAGCCCTGGTTAAAGAACTGCGCGAGCGTACCGGCCAAGGCATGATGGAATGCAAGAAGGCCCTGGTTGCCGCCGGTGGCGACATCGAGAAAGCCATCGACGACATGCGCGCCTCCGGTGCCATCAAGGCCGCCAAGAAGGCTGGCAACATTGCTGCCGAAGGTTCGATTGCCGTGCGTGTCGAGGGTGGCCGCGGCATGATCATCGAAGTCAACTCGCAGACCGACTTCCTGGCCCTGCAGGATGACTTCAAGGCTTTCGTCAAGGAGAGCCTGGACGAAGCTTTTGCCCAGAAACTGACTGAAGCGGCTCCGCTGATCGCTTCCCGCGAATCTGCCCGTGAGGCGCTGGTCGCCAAGTGCGGTGAGAACGTGAACATCCGTCGCCTGGCGACCGTTGAAGGCGAGACCGTTGGCTCTTACCTGCACGGTCACCGCATCGGTGTTCTGGTTCAGCTCAAGGGTGGCAACGAAGAGCTGGCCAAGCACATTGCTATGCACGTAGCTGCCAGCAACCCGGCCGTACTGAGCCCGGCTGACGTTTCCGAAGAGCTGATCGCCAAGGAAAAGGAAATCTTCCTGCAGCTGAACGCCGACAAGATCGCCGGCAAGCCGGAAAATATCGTCGAGAACATGGTCAAGGGTCGTATCGCCAAGTTCCTCGCCGAAGCCAGCCTGACCGAGCAAGCCTTCGTCATGGACCCGGAAGTCAAGGTCGGTGAACTGGCCAAGAAAGCCGGTGCCGAGATCGTTTCCTTCATCCGCTTCGAAGTGGGCGAGGGCATCGAGAAGGCCGAGTCCGACTTCGCTGCCGAAGTGGCTGCCCAGGTCGCTGCTGCCAAGCAATAAGGCTGTCTGCCTGACCCCTTAAGAGGCTGCCCGCTCACGCGTGCGGCCTCTTCGTCAAAATGGCGGGCCACCTGGGGAGGCTCGGCGCGACGGCCCCGCTCGGCGGGTGACCTGGGCGCGTGCACCCTTGAGGTGCCCTGATCGCATGCGCCTGGCGCATGATTATTCAACGCCGCAGGAGAGAAAACGTCATGGCTCAGCAGCCGAACATTCGTCAAGCTCGCTATAAACGCATTCTGCTCAAACTCAGCGGCGAGGCCCTGATGGGCTCTGAGGAGTTTGGCATCGATCCCAAGGTGCTCGACCGTATGGCGCTGGAGATCGGCCAGTTGGTGGGCATTGGCGTACAGGTTGGTCTGGTGATTGGTGGCGGTAACCTGTTCCGTGGTGCCGCGTTGTCGGCAGCCGGTATGGATCGGGTGACTGGCGACCATATGGGCATGCTGGCCACGGTGATGAATGCGCTGGCCATGCGTGACGCGCTGGAGCGCTCGAACATCCCGGCGCTGGTGATGTCGGCCATTTCCATGGTGGGCGTGACCGATCACTATGATCGTCGCAAGGCAGTGCGCCATCTGAATGCCGGTGAAGTGGTGATCTTCGCTGCCGGCACTGGCAATCCGTTCTTTACCACTGACTCGGCGGCCTGCCTGCGCGGTATCGAGATTGATGCCGACCTGGTACTCAAGGCGACCAAGGTGGATGGCGTGTACACTGCCGATCCGTTCAAGGATCCGAATGCCGAGAAATTTGATCGCCTCACCTACGATGAGGTGCTGGACCGCAAGCTGGGTGTCATGGACCTTACCGCCATTTGTTTGGTGCGTGACCACAAGATGCCGCTGCGGGTATTCAACATGAACAAGCCGGGTGCCCTGCTCAATGTCGTGGTAGGCGGTGCCGAAGGTACGCTGGTCGAGGAGAGCGAAGCATGATCAATGAGATCAAGAAGGACGCGCAGGTGCGCATGCAGAAAAGTGTCGAATCGCTGGAGCACGCGTTCGCCAAGATTCGTACCGGGCGTGCCAGTCCGGCCATCCTCGACAGCATCATGGTCTCCTATTACGGCAGCGATACCCCGCTGCGCCAGGTGGCCAACGTGACGGTCGAAGATTCCCGTACCCTGGCGTTGACCGTGTTCGACAAGAGCATGATCCAGGCGGTCGAGAAGGCCATCATGACCTCCGACCTGGGCCTCAATCCGGCCACGGCCGGTACCACCATTCGTGTGCCGATGCCGGCGCTGACCGAAGAAACCCGCAAGGGCTACACCAAGCAGGCACGCCAGGAAGCCGAGAATGCCCGCGTGGCGGTGCGTAATATTCGCCGTGATGCGCTGGCTCAGCTCAAGGATCTGGTCAAGGAAAAGGAAATCAGCGAAGACGAGGAGCGTCGTGCCGCTGATGAGGTACAGAAGCTGACTGACAAGTTCGTCGCTGAAGTGGAAAAAGCCCTGGAAGGCAAGGAAAAGGATTTGATGGCCGTTTGAGGGCCGGCCTCGTCATGGATAAGACCAATCCCGCTGTACCGCGGCATGTTGCCATCATCATGGATGGCAACAACCGCTGGGCCAAGAAACGCCTGCTGCCCGGTGTGGCTGGGCACAAGGCCGGCGTCGATGCCGTGCGTGCGGTCATCGAGGTGTGCGCCGATGCCGGCGTCGAGGTGCTGACGCTTTTTGCCTTTTCCAGTGAGAACTGGCAGCGCCCGGCGGATGAGGTCAGCGCCCTGATGGAGTTGTTCCTCGGGGCGTTGCGGCGTGAGGTGAAGAAGCTCGACGAGCATGCGATTCGCCTGCGCATCATGGGCGATCGTTCACGTTTTCATCCCGAGTTGCAGGCGGCCATGCGCGAAGCCGAGCAGCGTACTGCCCGGCATACGCGTTTTACCCTGCAGATCGCCGCCAACTATGGGGGGCAGTGGGATATTACCCAGGCTGCACAGCGCCTGGCCCGCGAGGTGCAAGCCGGTCACCTGCGGCCGGAAGATATCAGTCCTTCGTTGCTGCAAGGCTGTCTGGCGACGGCAGACTTGCCGCTGCCCGATCTGTGCATCCGTACCGGTGGCGAACGGCGCATCAGCAACTTCCTGCTTTGGCAGTTGGCTTACAGCGAACTGTATTTTTCCGATCTTTACTGGCCCGACTTCAAGCAGGCTGCCATGCGTGAGGCGCTGGAGGACTTTGCCGGTCGCCAGCGGCGCTTTGGCAAGACCAGCGAGCAGGTCGAGGCCGAGGCGCGCTCCTGATGCTCAAGCAACGTGTGCTCACCGCGCTGTGGCTGTTGCCGCTGGCGCTGGCTGGTTTTTTCTATCTGCACGGGGCGGCTTTTGCCCTGTTCATTGGTCTGGTGGTTTGCCTGGGAGGCTGGGAGTGGGCGCGTCTGGCTGGGCTGCAGGGACAGCCGGCGCGACTGGCCTACAGTGCGCTGGTGGCCGCTTGGCTGTTGGGACTCTATCAGCTGCCCAGCCTGGCGCCCTGGGTGTTGTGGCTGGCCCTGGCCTGGTGGCTGTGGGCGACTGTGCTGGTGCTGGGCTATCCGCGCAGCCAGCGTTTGTGGGCTGGACGCCCCGGCAAGTGCCTGATGGGCCTGCTGATCCTGCTGCCGGCCTGGCAAGGGCTGGTGCTGCTCAAGCAGTGGCCGCAAGGCAATGCGCTGATTCTCGCCGTCATGTTGCTGGTGTGGGGGGCAGATATTGGTGCCTATTTTGCCGGCAAGACCTTCGGTAAGCGCAAGCTGGCGCCGCGGGTCAGTCCTGGCAAGAGCTGGGAAGGGGCCATTGGCGGGCTGTGCACCAGCCTGTTGCTGACCCTGGGCTTCGCGCTCTATCAGGGCTGGCCATGGACTGCCAGTCTGCAGGCCATGCTGGGGGCTGCGCTGATCGTGGCGTTTTCCATCATTGGTGATCTCAACGAGAGCATGTTCAAGCGGCAGGCCGGTATCAAGGACAGCAGTAACTTGCTACCTGGGCATGGCGGCGTGCTGGACCGTATCGATAGCCTGACCGCGGCGGTGCCTTTGTTTGCCTTGTTGCTCTGGTTGGCTGGCTGGGCTGCGCCATGATGCCGGCGCGCGTGACGGTACTGGGTGCCACCGGCTCGATCGGCCTGAGCACCCTGGATGTGCTGGCGCGACATGCCGAGCGCTACGAGGTGTTTGCTTTGACGGCGTTCAGTCGGGTGGATGAGCTGGCAGGTCTGTGCCGGCGCCATCGTCCGCGTCTGGCGGTCGTCGCCGATGCACGAGCGGCTGCCAGCCTGCAGCAACGCTTGCGCGATGCCGGGTTGAACACCGAGGTGTTGTACGGCGAACAGGCGCTGTGCGAGGTCGCCAGCGCAGCTGAAGTCGATGTGGTGATGGCGGCCATTGTCGGTGCCGCGGGCCTGCGTCCTACGCTGGCTGCCGTGCAGGCGGGCAAGCGTGTGTTGCTGGCCAACAAGGAAGCACTGGTGATGTCCGGGGCGTTGTTCATGCAGGCGGTACGTCGGCATGCTGCGACCCTGCTGCCCATCGACAGCGAACACAATGCGATTTTTCAGTGTCTGCCGGAACGCACGGGCAGCCTGGAACAGTTGGGCGTGCGGCGTATCCTGCTGACTGCTTCGGGCGGGCCGTTCCGCGAGTTTACCTTCGAGCAGATGGCTAGCGTGACGCCGGCCCAGGCCTGCGCTCATCCGAACTGGTCGATGGGGCAGAAGATTTCCGTCGATTCGGCGAGCATGATGAACAAGGGGCTGGAGCTGATTGAGGCATGCTGGCTGTTCGATGTGCCGCCGGCACGGGTCGAGGTCGTGGTGCACCCGCAAAGCGTCATTCACTCGATGGTCGATTATCTGGATGGCTCGGTGTTGGCCCAGTTGGGCAATCCGGACATGCGTACACCCATCGCGCATGCGCTGGCCTGGCCGGAGCGCATCGACGCTGGCGTCAGTGCGTTGGACCTGTTTCGTATTGCTCGCCTGGATTTCCAGGCCCCGGACGAGCAGCGCTTTCCTTGCCTGCGTCTGGCGCGTCAGGCGGCCGAGCAGGGTGGTACGGCGCCTGCTTTGCTGAATGCCGCCAATGAAGTGGCGGTAGCCGCCTTCCTGGCCGGGCGTATCGGCTTTACGGCCATAGCTGCGTTGATCGAGGAGGTTTTGCAGCGTGAGCCAGTCGCTGCTGCCGATGACTTGCAGCAGGTGTTCGCCGCTGATGCACGGGCGCGTGAACTGGCGGGCGCCTGGCTGGTCAGACAGGCAGGCTGAGCGGAGCCCTGGGGGCTAGCGCGTTTAACGGAGAACGACCATGTCGGCAATCTACATGCTACTGGGCACACTGGTGGCGCTGGGGGTGCTGGTCACCATTCACGAGTTCGGGCACTTTTGGGTGGCGCGCCGCTGCGGCGTCAAGGTGTTGCGCTTTTCCGTGGGTTTCGGTACCCCGTTATGGCGCTGGCGCGATCGCCAGGACACCGAGTTCGTGATTGCCGCCATTCCGCTGGGCGGCTACGTGAAAATGCTCGATGAGCGCGAAGAGTCGGTTCCCGAGGCCTTGCGCGATCAAGCGTTCAATCGTAAGCCGGTAGGCCAGCGCATCGCCATTGTCGCGGCAGGGCCGCTGGCCAACTTCCTGCTGGCGCTGGTGTTTTTCTGGGTGTTGGCCATGCTCGGCAGCCAGCAGGTCAAGCCGGTGGTGGGTGAGTTGCTACCAGGTAGTCCTGCCGAACTGGCTGGGGTGCGACCCGGCGAAGAAATCGTTGCGGTAGATGGCAAGACCACTTCTGGCTGGTCGGCGGTCAATCTGCAATTGGTCAAGCGCCTGGGTGAAACCGGCAGTTTGCGCCTGGAACTGGTAACGCCGGGCGACAGCCTGGCGCGTCAGGTGGATGTGCCGCTGCAGGACTGGTTGCGTGGCGCACATGATCCGGATCCGCTGGCTGGGTTGGGTATTCGCCCATGGCGTCCGCAGGTGCCGGCGCGTCTGGCTCATCTTGATGAGAGTGGGCCGGCCGCCGCCGCCGGCTTGCGCCTGGGTGACCATTTGCTGAGCCTGGATGGCCAGCCGGTGGGCGACTGGGCCGATTGGGTGCGTGCTATCCAGCAACGCCCTGGGGAAACTGTGCGAGTGGGCTTCGAGCGTGATGGTCTGGTCCAGGAGCTGAGCATAACGCTTGCCGAACGTGGTCAGACTGGTTATCTCGGCGCCGGGGTGGCGGCAGGGGAGTGGCCGGCGCAGATGCTTCGTGAGGAGCGCTTCGGGCCCTTTGCGGGACTGCTCGAAGGCGCTCGGCGCACCTGGTCAATGACCCTGCTGACCCTTGATTCGCTGAAGAAAATGCTGCTCGGCGAGCTGTCGGTAAAAAACTTGAGTGGGCCGATAACCATTGCTAAAGTGGCGGGCGCTTCAGCCCAGTCCGGCCTTGGCGATTTTCTCCATTTTCTCGCCTACCTGAGCATCAGCCTGGGTGTGTTGAATCTGTTGCCGATTCCTGTCCTGGACGGGGGCCACCTGTTGTTCTACCTGGTCGAGCTGGTGCGCGGCCGGCCCTTGTCGGAGCGGGTGCAGACGTGGGGGATGCAGATCGGCATCAGCCTGGTCATTGGGGTGATGTTGCTGGCCCTGTTCAATGATCTGGGCCGCTTGTAACGCATCGCTGATTTTTCGGATCAGCCGTCGCTGACGGCCGGTTCTTTATTATTAGATGGAATAAAAGGACTTCATGAAACGCTTCCTGCTCCCCGCGGCTATGACCGCGCTCATGATCCCCGCAGTTCAGGCCGAGTCCTTCACCATCAACGATATTCGCGTCAATGGCTTGCAGCGTGTCTCGGCGGGCAGCGTGTTCGGCGCCTTGCCGTTGAGCGTCGGTGATCAGGTCAGCGACCAGCGTCTGGTAGAGGCCACCCGCGCGCTGTTCAAAACCGGCTTCTTCCAGGATATCCAGTTGGGTCGCGACGGTAACGTCCTGGTCATCAGCGTAGTTGAGCGGCCGTCCATTTCCGGTATCGAGATCGAGGGCAACAAGGCGATTTCCACCGAGGACCTGCTCAAGGGCCTGAATCAGTCCGGGCTGGCCGAGGGTGAGATCTTTCAGCGTGCCACGCTGGAAGGCGTGCGCAACGAGCTGCAACGCCAGTATGTGGCCCAGGGCCGTTATTCGGCGGAGATCCAGGCAGAAGTGATCCCCCAGCCGCGCAACCGTGTGGCCCTGAAGATCACCATCAACGAAGGCAGCGTGGCGGCTATCCAGCACATCAACGTGGTGGGTAACACGGTATTCGCTGACGAGCAGTTGATCGACCTGTTCGAGCTGAAGACCAGCAACTGGCTGTCTTTCTTCAAGAACGATGACAAATATGCCCGCGAGAAGCTGTCCGGTGACCTGGAGCGGCTGCGCTCCTACTATCTGGATCGCGGCTATATCAACATGGACATCACCTCTACCCAGGTGTCCATCACGCCGGACAAGAAGCATGTCTACATCACCGTCAACGTCGACGAGGGTGAGAAGTACACGATCCGCGAGGTCAAGCTGACCGGCGATCTCAAGGTGCCGCAGGAAGAAGTCGAAGCCCTGCTGCTGGTTCAGCAAGGCCAGGTGTTCTCGCGCAAGCTGATGACGACGACCTCCGAGCTGGTGACTCGCCGTCTGGGCAACGAGGGTTATACCTTTGCCAACGTCAACGGCATCCCGCAGGCCCACGACGAGGACAACAGTGTCACCATCACCTTTGCCGTCGATCCGGGCAAGCGCGCCTATGTCAACCGCATCAACTTCCGTGGCAATACCAAGACCGAAGATGAAGTGCTGCGCCGCGAAATGCGCCAGATGGAAGGCGGCTGGGCTTCGACCTACCTGATCGACCAGTCCAAGGCACGCCTGGAACGTTTGGGCTACTTCAAGGAAGTCAACGTGGAAACCCCGGCCGTACCGGGTAGTGATGATCAGGTCGATGTTAACTACAGCGTCGAGGAACAACCTTCTGGTTCGATCACTGCCAGCGTCGGTTTCGCGCAGAACGCCGGTCTGATCCTCGGTGGTTCGATCAGCCAGAACAACTTCCTGGGTAGTGGTAACAAGGTCAGCATCGGTCTGACTCGCAGCGAATACCAGGAGTCGTACAATTTCGGTTTTGTTGATCCCTACTGGACCATCGACGGCGTCAGCCTGGGCTACAACGCCTTCTATCGCACCACCGATTACGATGAGCTCAACACCAGCGTGTCCAGCTATGCAGTAGACAGCTATGGTGGTGGCATCAACATCGGTTATCCGATTACCGAGACTTCGCGTATCAACTATGGGCTGAGTGTCCAGCAGGACGACATCAGTACCGGCATCTACACCGTCGATGAAATTTTCGATTTCATGAAGCAGGAAGGCGACAGCTACCTGAACTTCAAGGGCTCGATCGGCTGGTCGGAGTCGACCCTGAACCGTGGCACCATGGCGACCCGCGGTTATTCGCAGAGCCTGGTGCTGGAAACCACCCTGCCGGGTAGTGACCTGTCGTTCTACCGCCTCGACTATAACGGCCAGGTCTTCAAGGGGCTGACCCAGAACACTGCTCTGCGTTTCCATGGACGTCTGGGCTATGCCGACAGCTATGGCTCGACCAGCGAGCTGCCGTTCTACGAACACTACTATGCCGGCGGTTTCGGCTCGGTGCGTGGTTACAAAGACAGCAGCCTGGGCCCGCGCAGTACGCCGAGCCGGGGTACCAATCCGGGGACTGCGCTCGATCCGGATCAGGATCCGTTGCCCTTTGGTGGTAACGTGCTGGTGCAGGGCGGCGTCGAGTACCTGTTCCCCATGCCGTTCGTCAAGGATCAGCGCTCGCTGCGCACCGTGCTGTTCTGGGATGTGGGCAACGTATTCGATACCAACTGCAGTGATACCCAGAAAAATGGCGTGCCTGGTGGCCGTAGCAAGGATGCCGCCTGTGACCTGGATCTGAGCAACCTGGCCAGTTCGGTGGGTGTCGGTCTGACCTGGGTAACCGCTCTGGGCCCGCTGAGTTTCAGCCTGGGCATGCCGATCATGAAGCCGGATGACGCAGAGACCCAGGTGTTCCAGTTCTCCCTCGGCCAAACCTTCTAATTGCTACACCACTTGAACAGACAACAGTAATTGTTGCAGGAGTGCATCGTGCGTAAGTTGACTCAATGGGTTCTGGTTTCTGCTGCTCTGCTGGCCGCTACTCCGGCCCTCGCAGAAATGAAGGTGGCGGTGCTGAACTACCAAATGGCCCTCCTGGAGTCCGATGCCGCGAAGAAGTATGCCGTCGATGCGGAGAAGAAATTCGGTCCGCAACTCAATCGCCTGAAGGGTCTGGAATCCGATGCCAAGCGCATTCAGGACCGCCTGGTCAAGGATGGCGAGAAAATGCAGCAAGCCGAGCGTGAGCGCCTGGAGCTGGAGTTCAAGCAAAAGGCCCGTGACTTCCAGTTCCAGTCCAAGGAGCTCAATGAAGCCAAGGCACTGGCTGACCGCGACATGCTGCAACAGCTCAAGCCGAAGCTCGACAAGGCCGTGGAAGAAGTCATCAAGCAGGGTAATTACGACCTGGTACTGGAGCGTGGTGCCGTGGTCGATGTCAAACCGCAGTTCGACATCACCCGCAAGGTTATCGAGCGCATGAACCAGTCGCGCTAAGCATGGCGGTCCTGTCTTTTAGTCTTGGCCAACTGGCCGAGCAGCTCGGCGCTACCTTGCAGGGTGATGCCGAGCTTCGTATCAGCGGGCTGGCTGCGTTGCAGCAGGCCCAACCCAGTGACCTGAGTTTCCTGGCCAATGCGCAGTACCGCAAATTCCTGGCGAGCAGCCAGGCAGGTGCGGTATTGCTGACCGAGGCAGACGCCCAAGGTTATAGCGGCAATGCACTGATCACTGCCAATCCCTACCTGGCCTATGCGCGCCTGTCGCATCTGTTCGATCGCAAGCCTCAGGCGGTACCGGGTATTCATCCCTCGGCGCTGGTGGCGGCAGATGCTCAGGTCGACCCAACGGCCAGCATTGGTCCTGGCGTGGTGATCGAGAGCCAGGCGCGGATCGGTGCCCAAGTAGTCATCGGTGCCTATTCGGTGGTTGGTGCGCGCAGCTCGATTGGCGACGGTGGCTGGTTGGCCCCGCGCGTCACCCTGTACCACGACGTGCAGATTGGTCAGCGGGTAGTGATCCAGTCCGGTGCGGTGATTGGTGGTGAAGGCTTCGGCTTTGCCAATGACAAGGGTGTCTGGGAAAAGATTGCGCAGATTGGCGGTGTACGCATTGGCGACGATGTGGAAATCGGTGCCAACACCACCATCGACCGCGGCGCGCTCTCCGATACCGTGATCGGCAATGGTGTGAAGCTGGATAACCAGATCATGATTGCGCACAACGTGCAGATTGGCGACCACACCGCCATGGCAGGTTGCGTGGGTATTTCCGGCAGCACCAAGATCGGTCGGCATTGCATGATCGCGGGCGGTGTCGGCATGGTCGGGCATATCGAGGTCTGCGATAACGTGTTTGTCACCGGCATGACCATGGTCACTCGCTCGATCAGCGAGCCTGGGGCCTATTCCTCGGGTACCGCCATGCAACCAGCGGGTGAGTGGAAGAAGAGTGCTGCGCGGATTCGTCAGCTCGACGACATGGCGCGCCGTCTACAGCAGCTGGAAAAACAGCTGGCTGCCGTGACCTCGGGCGGGGATACCTCATCAGAGGCCTGATCCTTTCGCATCCCCCCTATTTTTTAAGGCTCTTGGAACATGATGGACATCAACGAGATTCGCGAATACCTGCCGCACCGCTATCCTTTCCTGCTGGTGGATCGGGTAGTCGAGCTGGATGTCGAGGGCAAGCGCATTCGCGCCTACAAGAATGTCAGCATCAACGAGCCCTTTTTCAACGGTCATTTTCCCGAGCATCCGATCATGCCGGGTGTGCTGATCATCGAAGCGATGGCCCAGGCGGCCGGTATCCTTGGCTTCAAGATGCTCGATGTCACGCCGGCCGATGGTACGTTGTACTACTTTGTGGGTTCGGACAAACTGCGTTTCCGCCAGCCGGTGGTGCCGGGGGATCAGTTGATCCTCGAGGCGCATTTCCTCAGCTGCAAGCGTGGAATCTGGAAGTTCGAATGTCGCGCCAGCGTAGCTGACAAGGAAGTCTGCTCGGCGGAAATCATCTGTGCGGAACGCAAACTATGAGTTTGATTGACCCTCGTGCCATCATCGATCCTTCGGCCCGCCTGGCCGAAGACGTGCAGGTCGGCCCCTGGTCGATCATCGGTGCGGATGTCGAGATTGGCGAGGGTACGGTGATTGGTCCGCATGTGGTGCTCAAGGGCCCCACGCGGATTGGCAAGCATAATCGCATCTACCAGTTTTCCTCGGTTGGCGAAGATACGCCGGACCTGAAATACAAGGGTGAAGCCACCCGCCTGGTGATCGGCGACCACAACGTGATCCGCGAAGGGGTGACCATTCACCGTGGCACCGTGCAGGATCGTAGCGAAACCACCATTGGTGATCACAACCTGATCATGGCCTACGCCCACGTCGGCCATGACAGCGTGATCGGCAACCACTGCATCCTGGTCAACAACACCGCACTGGCCGGGCACGTGTGGGTGGACGACTGGGCGATTCTTTCCGGCTTTACCCTCGTTCATCAGTTCTGCCGCATCGGCGCACACAGTTTCTCCGGTATGGGTACGGCCATCGGCAAGGATGTACCGGCGTTTGTTACGGTATTTGGCAACCCGGCCGAAGCGCGCAGCATGAACTTCGAAGGCATGCGTCGCCGGGGTTTCTCCAACGAGGCGATCGCCGCGCTGCGTCGCGCCTACAAGGTGGTGTACCGCCAGGGGCTGACTGTCGAACAGGCCATGGCCGAACTGGCCGAGAGTGCCGCCAGCTTTCCTGAAGTGGCGGTATTCCGTGACTCGATTCTTGCCTCGACCCGTGGCATTACCCGCTGAGCATGGCTAGTTCGCGTCCCTTGCGGGTTGCCTTGCTGGCTGGCGAGGCCTCTGGCGACATTCTCGGTGCCGGTCTGATGGCGGAAATCCGCGCCCGCCACCCCGATGTGCAATTCATTGGTATTGGCGGGCCGCGCATGATCGCGGCCGGTCTGCACAGTTATTTCCCCATGGAGCGCCTGTCGGTGATGGGCCTGGTGGAAGTGCTGGGACGGCTGCCGGAGTTGCTGGCTCGTCGCCGTCGCCTGCTGCGTACCCTGCTGGCGGAGCGCCCGGACGTATTCATCGGCATTGATGCACCGGACTTCAACCTGACCCTGGAACTCAAGCTGCGCCGTGCCGGGATCAAGACCGTGCACTACGTCAGTCCATCCGTCTGGGCCTGGCGGCAGAAGCGTGTACTGAAGATTCGCGAAGCCTGCGACCTGATGCTGACCCTGTTCCCCTTCGAGGCACAGTTCTACGATGCCCAGCAGGTGCCGGTACGTTTTGTCGGCCACCCGCTGGCCGACAGCATTCCCTGCGAAGTGGATCGCTTGGCGGCACGCCAGCAGCTGCAATTGCCTGCCGATGAGCCGGTCGTGGCCTTGTTGCCCGGCAGTCGTGGCGGAGAGGTGGCCAAGCTCGGCGAGCTGTTCCTCGATGCAGCGGAACGCTTGCGCGCCATGCGCCCGCAACTGCAGTTCGTGTTGCCCTGTGCCAACGCCGAGCGGCGTGCCCAGTTGGAAAGCATGCTGGCCTCGCGCAACCTGCCGCTGCGCCTACTCGATGGCCAGTCCCACGAAGCGCTGGCCGCCTGTGATGCGGTGCTGATCGCCTCCGGTACCGCGACCCTGGAAGCGCTGCTGTTCAAGCGCCCGATGGTGGTGGCCTATCGCCTGGCGCCCTTGACCTATAGCATCCTGCGGCGCTTGGTGAAGAGTCCCTATGTGTCGCTGCCCAACCTGCTCGCCGAGCGCATGCTGGTGCCGGAACTGATTCAGGAAGCGGCCACGCCGGACGCTTTGGCGCAGAGCCTGTACTCGCTGCTGGAGGGCGGCCAGGCGCAGACCGATGGCTTCGAAGTCATCCACCGCGCATTGCGCCGTGATGCCTCGGTGCAGGCTGCCGAAGCGGTGCTGCAACTGATCGAGCCACGCTGATGCAGTTGGGCATGGACTTTGCGCAGGTCGAGGCGCTGGTTGCCGGGGTCGATGAGGTTGGACGCGGACCGCTGTGCGGCGCGGTGGTCACTGCGGCGGTGATCCTCGATCCGCAACGGCCGATCCTCGGTCTCAATGACTCGAAGAAGCTCAGCGAAGCGCGTCGCGAACAGCTGTTCGAGGAAATCCGCGAGAAAGCCCTGGCCTGGTGCATTGCCCGTGCCGAAGTGGAGGAAATCGACCGGCTGAACATTCTCCAGGCGACCCTGCTGGCCATGCAGCGCGCCGTTGAAGGCTTATCCGTGACCCCGCGCCTGGCGTTGATTGATGGCAACCGCTGCCCACGCCTGGCGGTACCCTGCAGCGCCGTGGTCAAAGGTGACAGCCAGGTGCCGGCGATTGCCGCTGCGTCGATCCTTGCCAAAGTCAGTCGTGACCGCGAGATGCATGAGCTGGACCGCCAGTATCCCGGCTATGGCCTGGCCGTGCACAAGGGTTACCCGACCGCCATGCACCTGCAGGCATTGCGCACCCTGGGGCCTACGCCGATCCACCGGCGCTCCTTTGCCCCGGTGCGGGCACTCCTCGAACCGTCCTGATACACGCCTGAGCGGCTGTTTTGTCGCCTGACGACAAGCATTGGTCGATCCCTGAAAAGTCAGCTATCCCTGCAATAGCGGAAAGTGCCCGACCGCGCAGGCGAGTCCGCTCGCCTGCCTTCGGTTCCTGCCCGGCCAACCCGGGCCCATCACAACAGGCCGCCACAAGCGGCAGGGGAGTTGTCCATGCAAGACATTGCCACTCAGGTCGTCGACCTGCTCAATGGCCTCATCTGGGGCAAGGTGCTGATCTGGTTGCTGGTAGCCTGCGGGGTGTATTTCACCTTGCGCCTGGGCTTTATCCAGTTCCGTCATTTCGGCCACGCCTTCAGCATCCTCAAGGGCAGCCGCCGTTCCGACGAATCCGGCATTTCTTCCTTCCAGGCGCTCTGTACTTCGCTGGCGGCACGCGTCGGTACCGGCAATGTGGCCGGTGTAGCGGTAGCCATTACCCTGGGTGGCCCCGGGGCGATCTTCTGGATGTGGGTGATTGCCCTGCTGGGCATGGCCACCGGCTTTGTCGAAGCCACCCTGGCGCAACTGTTCAAGACCCGTGATGACCGTGGCCAGTACCGTGGCGGCCCGGCCTACTACATGGAAAAAGGCCTGAATGCCCGCTGGATGGGCGTGCTGTTCTCGATCTTCCTGATCATCGCCTTCGGTTTCGTGTTCAACTCGGTGCAGGCCAACACCATCAGCGGTGCCCTACAGGGTGGCTTCGGCATGCCGGAGTGGCTGACCGGCGTAGTGCTGGTGCTGGTTACCGCGTTGATCATCTTTGGCGGCCTGCGCGCTATCGCGCGTTTTTCCGAGTTGGCCGTACCGTTTATGGCGGTGGCTTACCTGCTGGTAGCCGTAGCGCTGATCCTCCTCAACCTGGACAAGATCCCCGGCATCCTCAGCCTGATCGTGCAGAGCGCCTTTGGCCTGCATGAAGCGGCGGCGGGCGGGATTGGCGCGGCCATCCTCAATGGCTTCAAGCGCGGCCTGTTCTCCAACGAAGCCGGCATGGGCTCGGCGCCCAACGCGGCGGCCTCGGCCACGCCCTATCCGCCGCATCCGGTGTCGCAGGGCTATGTGCAGATGGCTGGCGTGTTCATCGACACCCTGCTGATCTGTACCGCGTCGGCTGCGATCATCCTGCTGGCCGGTCCGCAGGAGGGCGAGGGCATCATGCTGGTGCAGAATGCGCTGACCCATCAGGTCGGCGACTGGGGCAAGTATTTCCTCACCCTGATCATCCTGTTCTTCGCCTTTACCTCGATCGTCGCCAATTACTTCTACGCCGAGAACTGCCTGGTGTTCATCGAGCACAACCACCCGGCCGGATTGTTGCTGTTCCGCCTGATCGTACTGGGTATGGTAATGTTCGGGGCGATGGCCTCGCTGCCCTTCGTGTGGAACCTGGCTGACCTGTCGATGGGCCTGATGGCCATCACCAACCTGATCGCCATCCTCCTGCTGTTCCCGCTGGTGCTCAAGCTGGCGCGCGACTACAACGCGCAACTCAAGGCCGGCAAGCTGCCGACCTTCGATGCGGCGCAGTACCCGGAAGTGCAGGACAAGCTGGAACCGGGTGTCTGGGACCAACGTTAAGCCACGGACGCCGCAGCGTTGTGCTGCGGCGTCTGCTTACTCGCCAGTCAGGCTGGCCAGGCGTGCCTCGACATCGGCCAGGCGCGCCTCCAGCACGCTCAAACGTTCCTCCAGTGCGCCGCGTGCTTCCGCGCTCGCGGCCGCGCTGCTGCCCAGCGCGGCAATGCGCTCGGCACGTTCCTCGGCATCGCCGAGCAGGTGCATATAGCGGTCCTCGCGTTGCCCGCCCTGGCGGGCCACCTGCATCACCCACTGATGACCGATCAACCGCTGCAACTGATGCAGCAGCTCTTCGCCATCCTCGAAGGCATGCAGACGCTGGCTGCGCGTGAGCAGTTCATTGACTGTCTGCGGGCCGCGTAACAACAGCAGGCCGAGCAGGCACAACTGCGGCGGGGTCAGTCCGAGTGCCTTGTCCAGGCGTTGTTCCCAGCGATCGGCGCGACTGCCCATGACCAGGCGCACCAGTTGGCGGTTTTCCAGTTGGCGCAAGGCGGCGCCGATCGGCCCGCTATCCAGGTTCATCAATGGCTCGCGGCTGGTCTTTTGGTTGCAGGCCAGTTGCAGGGCATTGAGGGTCAGGGGATAGCTTTCCGGCGTGGTGGCCTGCTTCTCGATCAGGCTGCCGAGCACGCGTACTTCCACCGGGCTCAGCGGATGTTCATCGAAGAGAGGGATATCACTCATGGTCTGTCTCACTCGGCTGGCAGGGGAGTGCAGCCTAACCCGTGACGCCGCGACTGCCCAGCCAAGCGCACAACAGCCTGCTAAGATGCGCGCCGCACTGACAGAGGCCAGACACCATGCACGGGCATGACCGCCAGACAGACTATGACGTAATCATCATCGGTGCCGGTGCTGCCGGCCTGATGTGTGCCTGGCAGGCCGCCGCCCGCGGGCGCCGCGTGTTGCTGCTGGAGCATGCCAACAAACCCGGCAAGAAAATCCTCATGTCCGGTGGCGGGCGCTGCAACTTCACCAACCTGTACGTCGAACCGGGCAACTACCTGTCGGCCAACCCGCATTTCTGCAAGTCGGCACTGGCCCGCTACACCCAGTGGGACTTTCTCGAAGCGGTCAACCGGCATGCGGTGCCTTATGAAGAGAAGAAGCTCGGCCAACTGTTCTGCGTCAACAAGGCCAGCGACATCCTCAACCTGCTGCTCGACGAGTGCCAGCAGCACGGCGTGTGCCTGCGTATGGAAACCCACGTAGAGCGCATCGACGCCCGCGCGCAGGACGGTTACCAGCTGGTCAGCAGTGGCGGAACCTGGCAATGCCAGTCGCTGGTGGTAGCCACCGGCGGCCTGTCGATCCCGACCCTCGGCGCCAGCGGCTTTGGCTACCAGGTGGCCCGTCAGTTCGGTCACCAGGTACTGCCTACGCGCGCCGCGCTGGTGCCGTTCACTATTACCGATCCGGCGCTCAAGGCATTGTGCAGCGAGTTGTCCGGCACCTCGGTGGAAGACTGCCTGGTCAGCTGTAACGGCCAGCAGTTCCGCGAGAACATCCTGTTCACCCACCGCGGTCTGAGTGGCCCGGCCATCCTGCAACTCTCCTCCTACTGGCAGGCTGGCGAAGAAATTCACATCAACCTGCTACCGCATCTCGACCTGCCGGAATGGCTGGTCGAGCAGCAGCAACAGCGCCCGAATATCGAGCTGCGTACCCTGCTTGCCGAATGCTTCACCAAGAAGATGGCCGGCCTGCTGTGCGAGCAGTGGTTTGTCTCGCGTCCACTCAAGCAGCTCACGCCGGCTGAGTTGCAGGCGATTGCCGAGCGGCTGGGCAATTGGCGGCTGGTGCCGGCCGGCACCGAGGGTTATCGCACCGCCGAAGTTACCCTGGGCGGGGTGGATACCCGCGAAGTGTCGTCCAAGACCATGGAATCGCAAAAAGCCCCCGGCCTGTATTTCATCGGCGAAGTGCTGGATGTCAGTGGCCAGCTGGGCGGCTTCAACTTCCAGTGGGCCTGGGCTTCGGGCTACGCCGCCGGACAGTACGTCTGAACCACGTGCAACACGGCTAGGCACCTTTTCGCGGCGGTTTGGCAGGCTGTTTACCTGGCCTGTGGCGGCGGGCCAGTTGCAGGGCTTGCTGCCAGACGGCCTCGCGCGCAGCGGCGCGGGCCAGGTCGGCCGCGGTCTGGCCGAATTCGGACAGGCTGTCCAGCCGTGCGCCGGCACAGAGAAGCCGGGCAAGGGTTTCGGCCGAGGCCTGGCGTGCTGCGACATGCAGCGGTGTCTCGCCCATTTCCCCCGCTGCATTGACCTCAGCTCCCGCGTCGATCAACAGCTGTGCCGCTCTCTCATTGCCTTGCCAGAGCACTACATGCAGCGCGCTATCGCCGTCATAACCGCGGCTTTGCAGGGTAACGGGCTGCTCCGGGTGGTCAGGGAACATTACACAGGCAAGATCTTGCAGCAGTTGTTGCAGTTCCGGGCTTGGCTCAGACATATAGACAGCGCCTTGCTGGTGAAGGGGATGGGGGTTGGCGGGTGCAGGCCCTGGCTACTGGTTGATCTGCGCCTGCCGCTCAAGTACCCAGCAGCGCGGATTATGGCTGTAGCCAATATGTGCGTAATACGCCTGCGCAGCGGGAGCAGCGATCAAAATGAGCTTGCAGCGCGGCCCGAGCTGTTGCTGTGTGAGCCTTTGCAGCTGCTTGCCAATCCCGGACTGCTGATAGGCGCTGCACACCGCCAGGTCAGACAGGTAGCAGGCATAGTGAAAGTCGGTCAACGCACGGGCCATGCCCACCAGCTGTTCACCAGCCCAGGCGCTAACGGTCAGGTTGCTGTTGGCGAGCATACCCTCGATACAGGCCAGGTCATCAATCGGACGGCGCGCCCCGAGCGTGGAGCGCTCCAGCAAATCAATAAACTGCGCGGCACTGACCGGGGCGTTGATTGTGTAGTCGATGTGCATGGGTGGCCTTGGTGTCTGACGGTGCGCTGCGGATTGGCAACGGGTTTGTTTTCGGCTGGTTGGCGGCTGTTCAAGTGTGACTGGCCTGGGCATTGAGCACGGCATGTTCCTCAAGCTCGGCCTCAATGAGCGCAGCAATCATGGTGCGATATATGCGGTCGACCACCTTGGGATGGACACTTTTCGTCTGTGCTCGTGTTATCGCTTGTGCAATAACCTGCGCCACTCGGCCGGTAGCTCTCAATTTATTAGTTATGGTTTTGAAGAATGCTGCCTGCGCAACAAGGCGGTCGCGCTGGGCGAGCAGGGTAAAAATCGCTCTATCAATACTTTTTTAGAAACATGATCTGTTATTTTTATTATTTAAAAGTTTTTAAAATCGTTGGGTTGCTCTTCGCCAGTCAGTGCTTTCTCTAAGTTGCTGCTGGTTTCAGAGAAGATTTTAACCATATCTTGATATGCGACTTTGCTTGGCAAAGGGTAGCCTAGGCATTTGCTGAGTGCCGGTACATCTTGAATGAGTTCGAATTGTAATCTTGCTTTCTCATTTTTTGCTGCAAATCTAACATGGTATTCATTGCTGCATAAAAGTACATCTGCAAATATCCAGGTGTGTATGCCTTTTCCTATGAGTATGCCGTCACTTTCATCCTGAATTCTAAAAACGGCTCTGCTGTCACCGTAAGTGGCAGCGAAATAGTCTCTGGCTCTTTTCCAAAGAGTGTTTTTGTCTGACTTGGGTATGCTGTAGTCGTACGTAAAAACGCGCTCGGTACTTTCGCTGATCATTTCATGTTGTGAATAATTTTTGCCTGTCGCACATCCGGTGAGCGTGATTAGTGTGGCGATTATTATTGGTTGTATTGCTTTCATGGTGTGATTCCTGTGGTCTTTTTTAAAGTAAAGTTTGCTCGCTATTGTGGGCCGCAAAAACATTAACTGAGCCTCCGCTTAAGTCAATTACAGAACGCCCCGACATACCATTGCCCCGCGTCTGTTTTGCGCGGTTGTTGGATTGAGGCACGGCAGCGTGGTTGGCGGGGTAGGTGAGCTGGCGGGGTGACGAGTAGGCTGGGCATGCATGTCCTTATGCGGGTAGCCACGGCGGGGATAAGCCGACCTTAATTTCTGTGCGGGCAAAGGGCAAGCGTGCGGCAGCACAAAAGAAAAGGGCACCTTGCGGGTGCCCTGAAGATACAGCTGTGGAGTCGTCGGTTATTCAGAGCCACGTTGGCGGCGGAAGTTCCCTTCAGGGTTGCGCCGGCACCAGCAACAGGCGGCGCTGGCCATACACCTTGTCGATGTTCTCCGGGCGTAGCGGGAAGCTCTGGTAATGGCCCTGGCGCCAGGCGTCTATGCCGTCGGCATAGTGGCGGCTGGCCGGGTTGCCGGACTGGCCGCTGCTGTTCAGGCCGAGCATCGGCTCGTCGCGGCCGAAGTCGACGATCAGGCGCATGGCGGGGATCAGCCAGGTGTCGAAGTCCTGTCCCCAGGCATAGGCCGAGACGTTGAGGGTGCTGTGGTCGCCGCCGGCCGGGTAGGGGCCGCGGTTCAGGTAGCCGGACAGGGCATTGACGCTGGCGCGCTGGCTGGCCGGCAGGTGGGCGGCCAGTTTGCTGCTGTCGCTGCGCCAGTAGTAGCTGTGCAGCTTGCCCCACTGCCAGTGCTGGCGGTCGCTGCCCAGGCGGGCTTCCAGCAGCTCCACGGCGGCGG
The DNA here is from genome assembly GCF_002835605.1 of Pseudomonas fluvialis. NCBI lineage: Bacteria > Pseudomonadati > Pseudomonadota > Gammaproteobacteria > Pseudomonadales > Pseudomonadaceae > Pseudomonas > Pseudomonas fluvialis. Next base: position 69,487 of record NZ_PIYS01000012.1, read on the forward strand.
CCAGGCTGCGCGCGAGGATGGTTGGCTTGTCTTCCTGGCTGGCGGTGCGCTGGTCGTTCCAGAACGGGCTGTCTTCCCGGCCGAGCAGGTGGTCGGCTTGAGCCGAGTAGGAGAGGTTGGCGGTTTCCACCAGGGCCTGCCAGGCCGGGCTGTGCAGCGGGCCGAGTTCGTCGAGGAAGATTTCCTGGGCGCTGCTGTGCAGGAAGGCGCCATACAAGGCGGCGTCGGCAGAGCCGGCAGCGAGCTGGCCATCGAAGGCCAGCAGGCGGCGCAAGGCTTCTTCGGCGCGGGCGCGTCGTTCGCCGGGCAGGGCGGCAATGGCTTGCTGCAGACCTTCGGCCATGCCGGGTGCCTGGAACATGGCCTGCAGCTTGCCGACGAAGGGTGAGTGTTGGTCGTATTGCATGCTGATCATGCTGCGCGTGTCGTGGCGCGAGCTGGCTTCGGCCAGTTGCGCGATGCGCTCGGCGCGTTCCGGGTAGTACCAGGAGCTGGACAGCTGTACGCCATAGCCGGCTGGTACGCTGCGCTGGTTGGCAGTGCCCAGCCAGCCCTGTGGTGGGTCCTGGTCGTAGGGGTGGAGCATCGGGTCGGCATAGCCATCCCAGGCGAAACGCTTATCCCAACCGGGGGAGGGCAGCAGGCCGCGGCCCTGGCGGCGGTTAGGGAAGCGTCCGCTGACCTGCCAGGCGATGTGTTGTGCATCGGCATACACCAGGTTGAGAGCCATGGCGCGGATCTGGCTGGTCGCGGCATGGGCCTGGTCGACCGACTGGGCGCGCGACAGGGCGAAGAAGGCGTCGAGGGTCTGGTCCTGTTCCAGTTGGATATGCCGCAGGGCCAGGCCGTAGCGGCTGTTCAGCGGCAGTGGCTGCATGGCGTGCTGGCGTTCGCTGCCGCGGCTATTGAGCAGCGGGCCGTTGCGGGTTTCATGAATGACTTCGCGCTGCGGGCGCTGGCCCTTGATGAAGAAGGTTTCGTGGCGTTCGCGGGTGGGCAGCCACTGGCCGTCGGCCAGGTACAGCAGGCGGCCGTTTTCTTCGCGCAGTTGTTCCAGGTAGAGGTCCTGGTTGTCGCCCATGACCATGGTCATGCCCCAGGCCAGCTTGCCGTTGAAACCGGCCACCACGGCGGGAATCCCGGCCAGGGTGATGCCGGCGGCCTGGTAGCGTGGCGCGCGGATCTGCATGAAGTTCCACAGCGACGGCTGGCTGAGCGGCAGGTGGGTGTCGTTGGCCAGCAGGGTCTTGCCGCTGGCGCTGCGCGACGGGGCGATGGCCCAGTTGTTCGAGGCGGCAGTGCCGAACAGCTGCAGGCCAGCCAGTTGCTGGCCGGTCTGTTGCAGCTGCGCCAAACCGGGAATTTGCCCGTGCAGAGCCAGGCCGGCGAGCTTGTCCGCTTCGTCGAAGGGCAGCGCTTCGTCCGGGTAGATGGGCAGCAGCCAGGCCAGCTGCGCGCTGCCGACCCGTTCGGCGAGCAGCAGTGCAGCAATTTCTTCCTTGAGGTTGGCGGCCAGGCCGAAGTTGAGCAGGCAGAACAGCAGCGCTGAGTCCTCAGCCTGCCAATAGGCGGGGCGATGGCCGGCTTCGGCGAGGTCCATGGGCAGCTTGTCGCGGTGGCGGAACAGGTAAGCGTTCACCCCACGGGCATACACCTGGAAGATTTCCTGCAGCTGTGGCGAGGCATTGCGGTACATCTGCTCGGCGCTGGCGCGCAGGTTGACGGCACGCATGAAACGGTCGACTTCCAGTACGCCGGGACCGGCCAGTTCGGCCAGGCGGCCCTGGGCCAGCAGGCGCATGCTGACCATCTGGCTGAGGCGGTCGGCGGCATGCAGGTAACCCATGCTGAACAGCGCATCGTGGAAACTGTTGCTCTCGATCAGCGGCATGCCCAGCGCATTGCGGCGCACGACCACGTTTTGCCCGAGGCCCTGGATGCGTACCACGCCCTGATCGGGGTGCACGCTGTCGGCATAGCGGCTATTGAGCAGCGACTGGCAGCCAGTCAGGCCGAGCAGGCTGCCCAGCAGGGCGCCCAGGGCCAGGGGACGAAGCAGCGAGGTGGCGGGCATGACGAAGTTCCTGGGCGGGGCCAATGGGCGGTGGGTCAGGCGCGGGCGGCCAGTTGCTGTTGCAGGTGCAGGACGGCCTGGCGTACGGCGATCTTGTGTTGCAGCTCCAGCTCGCGGAAGCGCTGCTCGTGGGCCTTGCGCTCGCGGCTGGGCAGGTCTTTCCAGGCCTGATGGCTGGGCACGTCTGCAACCTCGGCATGCACGGTGTGCAGCACGGCAAAGGGCGCGGAGCAGGACAGGCTGGCATCGTAGTGGTCGAGGAGCACCTTGAGGCGGATGCAGCCTTCGATCCACGGCATCTGTTCATCGAGCAGGCAGCCGGCAATGATCTGCAAGTCGCCCGCCAGGCGCTGCTGGCGTTCAGCCTGTTGCTGCTGGCGGGCTTTCTCTTGCTGGGCGACGCGCCGCCAGAGCAGCGCGGCGTAGCCGGCCAAAGCCAGGATCAGCAGGGTAGCGAACAGGCCGGCCAACCAGTAGAGCGTCATGCAAGGTCCTCATGCCCGGCGCGGGCAATTGCCGTGCGCGGTCAGTCGTTGATCAGGGTGCCGGGGATTATCTCGCCATTCCGCCGCAACTGCACGCTGCGGGTGAACAGGAAGCCGGTTTTGACCTGGCCGGTGAACTGGTAGCGCACCGCTTCATCGGGCTTTTCCAGCCAGCGCACGATGCGCCTTACGTGCCGCCACAGGTTGGTCTGTACCGGCACCTGGAAGTCATGGCGCCCGCCGGCCGGCACGGTGAACCAAGTGTTGTTCTGCCCGCTGGCGAAGGGTACGTCGTTCAGCTCGACGCGGTAGGCCAGGCCGCGCACCGGCAGGCTGAAGTCGTTGGGGTTTTCAATACGCATGTGCAGGATGAAGGACTGTTCGAGCAGCTTGGCCTTGACCACTTCCACGCGCAGCAGTTGCACCTGCGGATCGGCGAAGTCGTCGCTGACCCAGGTGGAGCAGGATGCCAGGCTGCTGCCGAGCAGTGCGATTAGCACTAATCGGATAAAGTTTCTCATTTGCGCCTGGTATAGCATCGCGATACTCCGAAGACGCACCAGTGTAACAAGCAACTGCTCGGTCGCAAGTGCTTGTTGCAGTAAAAAAAGCTGCGCCATACTGCTGTCATTGTGAAGGGCCCGGCAGCAGCGCAGGGAGCCGGCGCGGTAGCGTGCGGGGGCGAATAATGGCAAGCGCAAAGGACAGGAGTGTGACCATGCAATGCTTTGAAATAGCTTTTTCCGGAGAACTGGTGGAAGGCGCGCGGGTCGAGGTGGTCAAGGCCAACCTGGCCAAGCTGTTCCAGGCCGACGAGCAGCGGATTGCCTTGCTGTTTTCCGGGCGGCGCGTGGTCATCAAGAGCGGCCTGGATGCCGCCGGGGCGGAGAAATACCGCATGACCCTGGAGCGCGCCGGGGCGCGGGTCGAGGTGTGTGACCTGAGTGCCGAGGTCGAGGAAATCGAGCTGGCCGCACCGCCGCCCGCTGCACCGCTTGCCGCCGCGCCTGCGGTTCGCCCGGGACGCCTGCAGGTGACGCCGCGTGACGAGGTGATGGCGGCCTTTAGTGACGTGGATGCACCGGACTTCGGCCTGGCTCCGGTAGGTGCCGATCTGCAGGACGACAAGCCCGAGGCGCCGGCGCCGCATCTCGATCTCAGTGGCCTCAGTGTCGCCCCGGTAGGCAGCGACATGGGCCAGGCCAAGGCCGAGCCGGCACCGCCGGCACCGGACACCTCGCACCTCAAGGTGCTCTGATCAGGGCAGCAGCGGGCCGCAGCACTTCTTGAACTTGCTGCCCCCGCCACAGGGGCAGGGGTCGTTACGGCCGGCCTTGAGCGGCACGCCGGGGTCGAGGAAATACCACTGCCCCTGGTGCTCCACGAAGGCGGAGCACTCATGCTGGCTATGTTCGCCCTGTGCGTCGGCCCAGCGGGCGATGAAGCTGACCCGTGCATGCGCCGGCTGGCCGCCGAGCGGCTCATGCTGCAACACCTCCAGGCCCAGCCAGCGGCTTTGTTCACTCCACAGGCGCATGGCCGGCAGGTCCAGCCCGGCCTGCTGTGCCGGCAGGGTGCTGCGCTGCAGGTAATCGATAGCGCCCAGGACATAGGCGCTGTAGCGCGAGCGCATCAACTGTTCGGCACTGGCTGCTGGCGTACCGCGGTGCAGCCGCGCGCAACAGTCGTCCAGGTTGAGCGCGCTGCCGCAGGGGCAGGGTGCGTTGTCAGGCATGCTTACCACCAGTACTTGCCAAAATTTTCCGGGTTGGCCCAGAACTTGGCGTTGAGCCAGTCCGGTGCCTGTTTGTAGGCCAACAGGTCGTAGGTGAACAGGCTCAGCGTCTGCTTTTCGCGCAGGAAGCTGTCGCTGGCCTGCATGGCCAGGGCATAGAAGTCGGTGGGCGTCCAGCCACTGGCCTGCAGATCGACCAGCACGGCCAGGCGGCTGCTGTTGAGGTTGCGGATGCTGCCGAGTAGTTGCCGGCCCTGCGCCGGGCTGAGGTGTTCCAGGCAGTCGACGACAATCGCCAGGTCGTAGCGTTGGCTGGCCAGTGTCTCGGGCAGGCGCGCGCTGGCCGGGCAATGCACTAGCTCGGCCTGGGCATGGGCCTGGCAGTAGGCCGTGATAGTCGGCAGTGGGCTGTTGCCGACCAGCAGCAGCCGGCTGGGTTGGTACTGCTCAAGCAGGGCGGCCAGCGCGCGTTGCGGGCTGGGCGATGAAGAAGGCATGGGTTGTCCTGTCGGTAATGGGCAAGGCGAGGGCGATTGAACTGCAAAAGCGCCTGGCGGGGAAGGGCGTAAGCGCGCTTGCCGGTAAAGCCGGGACAGCCGGTGGCTGCTTTGGGTAGACTACTGAAAATTTATCCAGTGACCGGCGCGGCATGCTCAGTAGCGAACTCAAGTCCCAGATCCAGGGCGCCTATACCCGTTTTCTCGAAGCCAAGGGCCTCAAGCCACGTTATGGCCAGCGCCTGATGATTGCCGAGGTGGCCAAGGTGTTGGGTGCCATCCGCAGCGATGAGGAAGGCCGGCGCCTGGGTGATCCGGCCGTGGTGGCGGTTGAGGCCGGCACTGGCACCGGCAAGACGGTGGCCTACAGCCTGGCCAGCATTCCCACTGCCAAGGCGGCCGGCAAGCGCCTGGTGATCGCCACCGCGACGGTGGCGCTGCAGGAGCAGATCGTCCACAAGGATCTGCCCGACCTGCTGCGCAACAGTGGGTTGAACTTCAGCTTTGCCCTGGCCAAGGGGCGCGGTCGCTACCTGTGCCTGTCCAAGCTCGATCTGCTGCTGCAGGAGGGCCATGCGCAAAGCGCCACCGCCCAGTTGTTCGCCGACGAAGGCTTCACCATCGAGGTGGACGAACGCAGTCAGAAGTTGTTCAACCAGATGATCGAGAAGCTCGCCGGCAACCGCTGGGACGGCGACCGCGACGCCTGGCCGGAGGCCATCGAAGACGGCGACTGGCAGCGCCTGACCACCGACCATAGCCAGTGCACCGGCCGGCATTGCCCGAACTTCCAGCAGTGCGCCTTCTACAAGGCCCGCGAAGGCATGGGCAAGGTCGATGTGATCGTCACCAACCATGACATGGTGCTGGCCGACCTGGCGCTGGGCGGCGGTGCGGTGCTGCCCGACCCGCGCGATACCCTGTATGTGTTCGACGAAGGCCACCACCTGCCGGACAAGGCCATCGGCCACTTTGCCCATTACACCCGGCTGCGCTCCACCGCCGACTGGCTGGCGCAGATCGATAAGAACCTCACCCGACTGCTGGCCCAGCATCCGCTGCCGGGTGACCTCGGCCGGCTCATCGAGCAGCTGCCGGAGCTGGCCCGCGAGCTGCGCGGCCAGCAGCAGTTCATGTTCAGCGCCTGCGAGGAGCTGGCCGAGTTTCGAGCCGGCGAAGACATGCAGGGCAGCGAGCGGCCGCGTCATCGCTTTGTGGCCGGGGTGGTGCCCGAGCACCTGCGCGAGATGGGCATGGAGCTGAAGAAAGGCTTTTCCCGCCTGGCCGAACTGCTCGGCCAGGTCAGCGAACTGCTCAAGCAGGTCATGGATGGCGAAGCCGGCCTGGGCCTGGCGGGGCAGCAGGCCGAGGAGTGGTATCCGCTGTTTGGCAGCCTGCAGGCGCGTGCCCAGGCCAACTGGGAACTGTGGCTGGCCTTCAGTAGCGAAGACCCTGCCGACAGCCCGCCGATGGCTCGCTGGCTGACCCTGGCCGAGGGCGGCGCGCTGTATGACATCGAAGTGAATGCCAGCCCGATCCTCGCGGCGGAAACCCTGCGCCGCAACCTGTGGAATGTCGCCTACGGCTGTCTGGTGACCTCGGCCACGCTGACCGCGCTGAACCGCTTCGACCGCTTCAGCATGCGCGCCGGGCTGCCGCGCAACACGGTGACCAGCGTGGTGCCCAGCCCGTTCCGACATGCCGAGGCCGGCGTGCTGCGGGTGCCCGACCTCAAGGCCGACCCGCGTGACGCGGCGGCGCACACCGCGGCGATCACCCGTCATTTGCCCGAGCTGGTGGAGGGCGCGCGCGGCAGCCTGGTGCTGTTTGCCTCGCGCAAGCAGATGCAGGACGTGTTCGACGGCCTGGAGCGTGACTGGCGCAAGCGCGTGCTGATTCAGGGCAACCTGTCCAAGCAGGAAACCCTCAATCGGCACAAGGCGCGGGTCGACGAAGGTCAGCCCAGCGTGCTGTTTGGCCTGGCCAGCTTTGCCGAAGGGGTGGACTTGCCGGGTGCCTATTGCGAGCACGTGTTGATCGCCAAGATTCCCTTTGCCGTGCCGGATGACCCGGTGGAAGCCGCGCTGGCCGAGTGGATCGAGGCACGCGGTGGCAATCCGTTCATGGAGATTGCCGTGCCGGATGCCTCGCTGCGCCTGGTGCAGGCCTGCGGCCGTCTGTTGCGCAGCGAGGAAGATCGTGGACAGATTACCCTGCTCGACCGGCGGGTCGTCACCCAGCGCTATGGCCGGGCGATTCTCGATGCGTTACCACCGTTTCGCCGGCAGATCGACTGATCAGTTGAGCAGTTCGGCAAAGGCCTTGTCGGCTTCCAGTACCTCGGGCAGCTTGTCGAACAGGGCCGGCAGGTCGAGGCCTTCGCAGAGCGGATTGTCCAGTTCGGCCTGGGCGGCCTGCAGGTCGTCCGGGTGTTGCTCGAGGGCTTCGGCGATCAGCACGGCCTGGGCCAGCAGGCGCGGCAGCGGCCTATCTTCACTGGACTCATGGGGGCGCGCCTGCAGGGCAATGGCCTGCTGGATCACGCCCGGCAGTTGCCAGCGGCGCGCCAGTTCGGCGCCCACCTCCGGGTAGCCAAAGCCCAGTTGCAGGGTCTCCTGGGCGACCCGGCCGGCTGAGTCGCTGGCCCCCTTGCGGTTGAGGCGTGCGGCGATATCTGCTGCGCCGGTCTGGATCAGCAGTTCGCCGATGTTGTGCATCATCCCGCAGGTAAAGGCGGTCTCGCTGGCCACGCCACGCTGCTTGGCGAGCAGCCGGCACAGGCTGGCGACCTTGAAACTGTGCAGCCAGAACCCTTTGAGATCGAAACCATTGCTGCTCTGGAACGCCCCGGTGACCGCCGAGGCCAGTACCAGGGTACGCAGGGTGTTGATACCCAGACGGGTGGTGGCGTCTTCCACGCTGGCAGCTTCACGCGCGCCGCGAAAGCGTGCCGAGTTGGCCAGGCGCAGCACCTTGGCGGCGATCACCGGGTCCAGGGCAATGTTACGCGCTACGTTGTCGAGGTTGGCGTTGGGGTCATCAAACTGCAGGATCAGATCCTGCGCCACCTTGGGAATGGTCGGCAGGCTGTGCAGTTGGTCAAACAGGCTGTTCAATTCCATGGCGCACTCCACTGTGCTGGGACGGTAACTGACAAGATAGTTAGCGTCCGAGTGGCCTGCCCGGTGCAGCACCGTTTTTTTTCTGTGCCTCAGCGTTCTCCCGGTGGTGGCTGGCTGGCGCGCTGCAGGTCGTCGCCAAGAGGGCCCAGTCGGGGCTTGTCGCCGGCGCGGTAGGCCGCGCGTGCAATGGCGTGGGCACCCAGCGGGGCACTGAGCAGCAGGGCAAGGATGCCGGCGAGTGCCGGCCACGACCACGCGCCGGCGCTGCCCAGGGCCGCTCCGGCAAACAGCAGCATGGCGCCCAGCGCACCGGCCTTGCTGGCGGCATGCAGGCGACTGTAGGCATCCGGCAGGCGCCACACGCCCAGCGCGCCGAGCAGCGAAAGCAAGGCCCCCAGCAGCAGGCACAGGCTGGCCAGCCAGGGCAACAGGTGATCCGGCAGATTCATTGTGGTGGCTCCTGGTCATGCGTCTTGCTGAACAATAGGGCATAGGCGGCACTGCCGATGAACGACAGCAGCGCCAGCAGCACCGCCACATCCAACAGCACGCGCTGGCTCTGCCAGAGGCTGAACAGCACCAGGGCAGCGACACCCAGCAGGGTCAGCGCGTCGATAGCCACTGCTCGGTCGGCCTGGCTGGGGCCGCGCCTCAGGCGCAGGAGAATCAGGCTCATGCTGGCCAGCAGCAGGCTACCGACCAGTGGCAGCAGCCAGTCGGCACCGGCCAAGGCGATCGTCGCGTTCATTGGCTTATCTCCGCAGGGTGCCGGCGTAGCCAGCCGAGCAGGCGTGTCTGCAGGGCATCGACCGCCTGCTGGGCCTGCTCGGCCTGCCGGCAGTCGAGCAGGTGCAGGAACAGGCAGCGCTGTCCGGGACGATAGTCCAGGGCCAGGCTGCCGGGCGTGAGGGTCAGCAACGCGGCGATCAGTGTGGCCTGCCGGGGGTTATCCACCGCCAGCTGCACGGCAACGATGGCTGGCGCCACCTGCGCGGGCCGGCTCAGCGCTAGCCAGGCTACCTGCAGGCTGGCAATCAGCAGCTGGCCGGCATACCAGCCGACAAACCCCAGGGCCTGCTCGGCCCGCCAGGCCAGGTGGCGTGCCGCAGGCAGCAGCAAGCCGAGCAGGCGTAGCAGCAGGTGCATGGCCAGCACACTGAGCAGGGCCGGATAGGGCAGCCACAGGCTGGCCAGCAGCAGGCAGAACAGATACACACGCATGCTTCAGTCTCCCGCAGGTGGCGCGAGCAGCGCCAGGTGGGCTTCGCCGCTGAGCAGCTGGCTGGCGCTGGCCTGTGCGTAATCGAGTACGGGCCCGGCGGCCAGGCCGATCAGCAGGGTCAGGCCGGCCAGCACGGCAATGCAGGCCAGCGCCAGGCGCAGGCCGGCGCTGTTGCCCAGCGCTGCCTCGCCTTCCGGGTGCGGCTTGAGGAAGGCTTCGTTCCAGATCTTGCTCATCGACAGCAGGGTGAACACACCGGTGAGTAGGGCCACGGCAGCGGCTGTCCAGGCGGCCAGGTCGAGGCTGGCTTTGACCAGCAGGAACTTCGCCCAGAAGCCAGACAGTGGCGGAATACCCGCCAGGGATAGGGCCGGGATGGCAAACAGCAGGGCCAGCCAGGGGGCGCGGGCATACAGCCCGCCCATCGCAGCCAGTCGCTCGGAACCACACAACAGGGCAGCCAGGCCGCCGATGAAGAACAGGTTGGCTTTCACCACGATGTGATGGATCAGGTAGAACACCGCGCCGGCCAGCGCCAGCGGGCTGGCCAGGGCCAGGCCGAGGACCATGTAGCCGACCTGGCTGACCACATGGAAGGACAGGATGCGCCGCACCTCGGTTTGTGCCGCGGCACCCAGCACGCCGACCAGCATGGTGGCGCAGGCCAGCCACAGCAGCACCTGGTGCAGCGCGCCAGGCTCCGGCCAGAGCAGGGTGACCAGACGGATCAGCGCGTACACGCCAACCTTGGTGAGCAAGCCGGCGAACAGCGCGGAGATCGGCGTCCAGGCCACGTGGTAGGTGGCCGGCAACCAGCCGAATACCGGGAACAGCGCGGCCTTGATGGCAAACGCCAGGAGCATCAGCAGCACCGCCAGTTCGGCGCCGGCGCTGGCCTGGCCGCTGCGGAACTGCACGGCCAGTTCACCCATGTTGAGCGTGCCGGCGCTGCCATACAGCAGGCCGGCGGCCAGCAAGAAGACCAGGGTGGCCAGCAGGTTGAGCGCCACGTAAGTCAGGCTGCCGGCCAGCCGGCGTGGGCCGCCACCCAGGGAAATAAGGGCAAACGAGGCGATCAGCAGCACCTCGAACCACACATACAGGTTGAACAGGTCGGCGGTGATGAAGGCACCGCAGATGCCCGCCATCAGGCCATGCACGAACAGGTGGAAATGCCGCTCCAGACGCCCGTGGCCGTGGTGGGTGAGGCCGTAGAGCAGGGTGGCCAGGCCGATCAGCGCGCTGATGGCGATCAGTGCCGCGGCCAGCCGGTCGATCACCAGGCTGATGCCGTACGGCGCCTGCCAGCCGCCCATCTGCGCACTGAGCACCTGGCCCTGCGCGGCCTGCCAGAGCAGCACCCCGGCGCAGCCGAGCAGCAGCACACTGCCCAGCAGGCTGGCGCGGATCACCCAGGCGCCCTGGCGACGCAGCAGGATGCACGCCACCAGGGTCAGCAGCGGCAACAGCACAGGGCTGATCAGCAGTAGCGCCTTCATGCCTGGCCCTCCCGGTCCGGGCCCTGGCGCAGATCCGGGGCGGGTTCCTCGGTGACGGCGCTGACGTGGTCGGTTTCCCGGTCGCCGTGCAAGTCACGGCTGCGTTTGAGCAGCGCCAGGGCAAAGGCGAACAGGGCAAAGCCGATGACGATGGCGGTCAACACCAGCGCCTGCGGCAGCGGATTGGCGGCGGCCAGCGGCACCTGGCCGGCCGGGGTGAAGGCGGCCTGTTCGGCGCCCAGGCGGCCGGCGGCGAATACCGCCAGGTTGATGGCATTGCCCAGCACCGCGATGCCCAGCACCACGCGCTTGAGATTGCGGTCGAGGAGCATCCACAGGCCCAGTGCGGCCAGCCCGGCGACGGTCAGTGCGGTGAGCCAGATCATGCGGCATGCTCCTCGGCAGTCAGGCGCTGAAACAGGTGCAGGCTGGCGCCGAATACACACAGGTACACGCCCAGGTCGAACAGTAGGGGCGTACCCAGCGGTAGTTCGCCGAGCCACAGCCAGTGCGCCTGGAAGAACGCGCCGCCGCCGAGCAGGCCCAGGCTGGCGGCCAGCAGGGCCACCGCCAGGCCAATCCCCATCAACGTGCGTGGGCGCAGGCGGAGCAGGCGTTCGGCGCTTGCCGGGCCGTGCATCAGCACCAGCAGCACACAGCCGGCCGCCGCCGTCAGGCCGCCGATAAACCCGCCGCCGGGCAGGTTGTGGCCGCGCCAGAGGAGCAGCAACGAGGCACCGAGGAGCAGCCAGACCAGGGGCTTGAGGCCTTCCAGCAACAGGCTGGAGGCAAACACCGGATCACCCGTGCCGAGCTTGGCCGGGGTACGCCCGAGCAGGCTGGCAGCGGCCAGCATGGCCAGCGCCACCACGACGATTTCCCCCAGGGTGTCGAAGGCGCGGAAGTCCACCAGAATCACATTGACCACATTGGCACCGTGGCCCTGGCCGTAGCTGTTGGCCAGATACCACTGTGCCAGGTCGCCGGGCAGCGGCGCGGCGCTGCTGACCAGCAAGGCCAGGCCGATGCTCAGGCCAAACAGGCCGGCCAGCACGGCGCGTGGCCAGGCTAGGCCGCGGTCCTGTGGCGCCACGCGGGGCATGCGCCGGTAGATCAGGGCCAGCAGCACCACGCCGAGGCTTTCCACCATGAGCATGGTCATCGCCACGTCCGGTGCCTGCATCAGGAAGAACAGCAGCGTCAGGCCCAGTCCGCTCAGGCCGAGGGCCGCCACCAGGCTCAGGCGACCCGGCAACCAGGCCGCGCCCAGCGCGCCAAGCAGGCTCAGGCTGGCGGCCAGCAGTGCCGGCAGGCTGGCCTGGTGCAGGTCGAATGGCGCCAGCGGCCAGCCCAGCCAAGTGATCCCGATGCCCAGCAACAGGCTGATGCACAGCGCCAGCAGGGCCAGATGCTGGCGGAGCGAGCCATGCTGGAAGGCGCTGGCGGTGAGCGCGGCCACGGCGAAGACGCGTTTCAGCAGGCGGTCCCAGAGCAGGTCGCCACTGAATTGCCAGAACCACTGCAGACGCCCGAGCAGCTTGAGCAACAGATCGCGGCGCAGGTAGAAGGCCAGCCCCAGGCTGATGGTCAGCAGGCTGGCGAGCAAGGCCGGGGTGAAACCGCCCCACAGGTACAGGCTGACATCCACCGGGCCGCTGGCAATGTTCTGTACCGCGATGTTGACCAGCCAGGTTTCCGGCCAGCTGTTCCACGCACCGAGCAGGAAACCACCGAGCGCCAGCAACAGCGGGCCGAGCCACAGCGGCAGGCTGACTTCGTGGGGCTGGCGCGGATAGGCACCCGGCGGGCCGAGGAAGCTCTTGACGAAGACCAGCCCGGCGGCGGCGAACAGCAGGGCGTTGGTGAGGATCATCACCGTGGTGATCAGCCCGCCGACCAGGCCCAGTTCGAGCAGCCCGCTGTACTTGAACTCCTTGGCGATGAAGCCGAAGAACGGTGGCAGCCCGGCATTCGAGAACGCCGCCAGGGCCACCGCGCAGCCGGTCAGCGGCATGAACCGCCACAGGCCGCCCAGCCGCGGATATTCACGGGTGCCGGTGGCATGGTCGATGGCGCCCACCGCCATGAACAGGGCCGCCTTGTACAGCGAGTGGGCAACCAGATAAAGGACGAACGCCTGCAGGCCATAAGGCGTATTGCTGCCGATCAGCATGGTCAACTGGCCGAGCACCGCCACCGTGGTGTACGCCAGCAGACGTTTCAGGTCGGTCTGGCGAATCGCCAGCAAGGCGCCGAGCAGCGCCGTGGCAGCGCCGAAGGCAATCAGCAGGCTGCTCCAGCCCAGCGAGCCGCCCAGGCTGGGGTTGAGCCGGGCGAGCAGGAAGACCCCGGCCTTGACCATGGTGGCCGAGTGCAGGAAGGCCGACACCGGAGTCGGCGCATTCATCGCATTGGGCAGCCAGAGATGGAAGGGCAGTTGTGCGGATTTACTGAAGCAGCCCAGCAGCACCAGCAGCATGATGGCCGGGAACAGCGCATGGCCCTGCACCTGGGCTGCGTCGAGGCTGGAGATCTGCCAGGTCTGCGCCACGCCGCCGAGCAGGAGCAGGCCGGCCAGTAACGCCAGGCCGCCACCGCCGGTAATCAGCAGCGCCTGCAAAGCGGCGCGGCGCGCCTCAGGCTTGTCATGCTGGAAGCCGATGAGCAGGAAGGAAGCAACGCTGGTCAGTTCCCAGAACACGAACAGCAGGATCAGGTCATCGGCCAGCACCAGGCCGAGCATGGCCAGCATGAACAGCAGCAGATAGGCATAGAAGCGTCCCAGCTGGCGGTGCTGCTCCAGGTAGCCGGCGGCATACAGCACGATCAGGCTGCCGATACCGCTGATCAGCAGGCCGAACAGCAGGCTCAGGCCGTCCAGACGCAGGTGCACGGCAATCTGTAGCGCCGCTATCCAGTTCACCCGCTGCTCGAGGACCTGACCGTCGGCAATGCTGCCCATATGGCTCAGCAGCCAGAAGAAAATGCCCAGCGGCAGCAGCGCCAGACACGCCCCGGCGTGCCGGGGCAGCAGGCGGGTCAGCGCCGGTGCCAGCAGGGCGGCGAGCAGTAACAGCAACAGTGCTTGCAGCATCGTCAGGGGTGTTTTCCAGGTCAGGGTGTTTTTAAAACTCAACAAAAAAAGCCGTGCTTGTCAGCTGCCAAGGCATGTACGAATGTTGCACGGCGGCTTGCCGCCAGGCGGTGTACAAGCCGGCAACGGCGCGGCACCATGGCGGCTTTGCCGACCAGCCGGGGAGTTGCCGCGTGCACGTTCAGGGTTATTTCGATCTGCGTTTTGAAACATTGCGCGACGCTTTTGCCGCGCTGTTCGACAACCCCCAGCAACGTGGCGCGGCGTTGTGCGTGCAGGTTGAGGGCGAAACGGTGGTCGACCTGTGGGGCGGTGTGGCCGACCGCGACGGACAGCAGGCCTGGCACAGCGACACACTGCTCAACCTGTTCTCCTGCACCAAACCGTTTGCCGCCGTGGTGGTATTGCAACTGGTCGGCGAAGGCAAGCTGGAGCTGGATGCGCCAGTGGCGCGCTACTGGCCGGAGTTTGCTGCCGCCGGCAAGGCACAGATCAGCGTGCGCCAACTGCTTTGCCACCAGGCCGGCCTGCCGGCGATTCGTGCCAACCTGCCGGCCGAGGCACTCTACGACTGGGCGCAGATGTGTGCCGCGCTGGCCGCCGAGCAGCCCTGGTGGACGCCCGGCGACGGCCATGGCTACGCGCCGATCACCTACGGCTGGCTGGTTGGCGAACTGCTGCGCCGGGTGACCGGACAGCCCCCGGGCGAGCTGATCGCCGCGCGTATCTGCCAGCCGCTCGGCCTGGATTTCCACGTCGGCCTGGCCGACAGCGAGTTTCACCGTGTGGCGCACATCGCCCGTGGCAAGGGCGACCTGGGTGATGCCGCCGCGCAACGTCTGTTGCAGTGCATGATGAGCCAGCCACAGGCAATGACCACGCGGGCCTTCTGCAACCCGCCGTCGATCCTTACCAGTACCAACCGCGACGAGTGGCGGCGCATGCAGCAACCGGCGGCCAACGGCCATGGCAATGCCCGCTCGCTGGCCGGGTTCTACCACGCACTGCTGGACGGCCAGTTGCTGTGCGCCGAGCTGCTCAACGAAATGACCCGCGAGCACGCCTGCGGCGCAGACCGCACCCTGCTCACGCCCACGCGCTTTGGCCTGGGTTGCATGCTCGACCAACCGGCGCTGGCCAATGCCACCTATGGGCTGGGCAGCCAGGCCTTCGGGCATCCGGGGGCGGGCGGTTCGGTGGGCTTTGCCGATCCGCAGCGCGGCCTGAGCTTTGCTTTTGTCACCAACACACTGGGCCCCTACGTGCTGATGGACCCGCGCGCCCAGCAACTGGCCCGGGTACTCGGCGCATGCCTGTGACACGGCCTCTCGCCCTGCGTCGCGCATCCTTCTAGAATGCGCTCATTCCTTGCCTTGCGGAGCGTCACCCCCATGCGTCATTCCCTGCTTGTCCTGCTGCTGGCCAGCGTCACCCTGGCGGGTTGTGCCACGGAAAAAGCCCAGGCCCCCACGGCCAAGCGCAAGGCCCCGGCCGCCGACCTGCACAGCCAGCAGGAGGCCGAGCAGGCCCGCCTGCAACGCTGGCTCGACGAGCACCAGCCGCGCCTGCAAGCCGCCGTCAAGGACAGCGCATTCGAGGTGCGCCGTGAAGCCCATGTACTGATCGTCACCGCGCCGGCCGACAGCACCTTCAACCCGGACCGCCCGCATATGCTGGTGCCAGCCAGCCTGGCGCCGCTGACCCGCCTGGCCAAGGAGCTGGAAAAGGACCCCGAGGCTGCCGTGCTGATCCTTGGCCATGCCGACAGCAGCGGCAATGCCAAGCACAACGACGAACTGAGTGGCCAGCGGGCCCAGGCCGTGGCCTCGATCTTCCGCCTGACCGGCTTCCAGCGTGACCGCCTGTCCTTGAAAGGCCTGGGTTCGCTGATGCCGCGTGCCGCCAACGACAGCCTGGCCGGGCGCAAGCTCAACCGCCGCGTGGAGATGATCGTGACGCCGCGGCACACCCTGGAAGAGCGCCTGGCCTACTTCAGCCAGCCGCAGCCGGCTGCCCCGCAACTGGCCAGCGCCGATCTGCCGGCCAAGAGCGCCAGCAAGGCCAAGGCCAAGGCCAAGAGCAAAACCACCAGCCAGCCCTGAGTGATTGCCGCGGCCTTGTCGCCGGTCAATGGGCGTCGTGAAATTGCCGCTATGGTCAGCGCAGTAACAGGAGAACTCCCCGATGCAACAATCCCTCAGTGACATGCGCCGTGACTACACCCGCGACGGCCTGTGCGAATCGCAGGCACCGCTGGACCCCTTCAAACTGTTCCGCCAGTGGCTCAGCCAGGCCGTGGAAACCGAGCAGCCGCCGGTCGAGGCGAATGCCATGACCCTGGCTACGGTGGATGCTGACGGTCGCCCGCATTGCCGCGTGCTGCTGCTCAAGGGGCTCGACGAGCAGGGTTTCACCTTCTTTGGCAACTATGAGAGCGCCAAAGGCGAACAGCTGGCGGCTCGCCCCTTTGCCGCGATGGCCTTCTTCTGGCCGGGCCTGGAGCGTCAGGTGCGTATCGAAGGACGGGTCGAGCGGCTCAGCAGCGAAGAGTCGGCGGCCTACTACCAACAGCGCCCGCTGGGCAGCCGCCTGGGTGCCTGGGCCTCGCCGCAAAGCCGGGTAGTGGCCGACCGCAGCGCCCTGCAGCAGCTGGTGGCGGTCACCGAAGCACGCTTTGCCGGCCAGGAACCGCCCTGTCCGCCGCACTGGGGCGGCTATCGCCTGCTCCCCGATCGCCTGGAGTTCTGGCAGGGTCGGCCGAGTCGCCTGCATGACCGTCTCAACTACCGCCTGAACGACGGGCAGTGGTTGCGCGAACGCCTGGCCCCCTGAGACAGACCGTGCTGCAGGCTGGCGCACAGTGGCTCAACGCTCTGCTGTTGCGCTATCGCCTGCGCCTGCTGTTCGCTGCCAGCGTACTGCTGACGGCGGTGCTGGGCTGGCCCAAACCGGCCCTGTGGCTGGCCTGGGGCAGCTTGTTGCTGGTTCTCCTGGCCAGCCTGAATACCCTGCGTCACAAGCGCACCCTGCGCGGGCTGATCGGCTTACTGGGGCTGGCCAGCCTGGCCCTGTTGGTCCTGGAACGGGTACTGCAATGGCACCCGCTGTTCGGTCAGGGGGTGGGCATGATGGTCTTCTACCTGGCCATGGTGGCCTCGCTGTTCAACCGGGTCATCCATGAGCGTCCGGTCACCGGCGAGCTGATCTATGGCCTGCTGGCGCTCTACCTGTTGCTGGCGCTGGCCTATGCCATGGCCTATCAGTTGATCAACAGCCTGCAACCGGACGCCTTTCGCAGCCTGCATGGGCCGTTGCAGATCAATGACTTCGTCTATTACAGCCTGGTGACCCTGACCACCCTCGGCTATGGCGACATCCATGCCCTGGCCCCCGCCGCGCGCCTGCTGTCGGTCAGCGAGGCGGTGGCCGGGGTCATGTTCATCGCCATCGCCGTGGCGCGCAGCCTGATGCTGATCAACGACCGCGACGACAGCGCCTGACCGGCCGGCTCGCCTGGGCTCAGCGCGGCGCCGGCTGCGGGCGGATGCCGAACAGCAGCGTGTAGAGTACCGGCACGATCACCAGGGTCAGCAAGGTGGCTGCCGCCAGGCCGAACATGATCACCACGGCCATGCTCTGGAAGAAGCCGTCGGTAAGCAGGGGCGCCATGCCGAGGATGGTGGTCAGCGCCGCCATCGCCACCGGGCGTACCCGGCTGATCGCCGCATCCACCACACAGGCATAGGGCTCCTTGCCGCTGCCCAGCTGCAGGTTGATCTCGTCAACCAGCACGATGCCATTCTTGATCAGCATCCCGGACAGGCTGAGCAGGCCGAGCAGGGCCATGAAGCCGAAGGGAATACCGGTCAGCAGGAAGCCGGCGGTCACGCCGATCAGCGCCAGTGGCACGGTCAGCCAGATCACGCTGGCCTGCTTGAACGAGTCGAACAACAGCACAGTGATGATGAACATCAACAGGAAACCCAGCGGCAGCGCGCCGAATACCGCGCCCTGTGCATTGCTCGAATTTTCCTTCTCGCCGCCCCATTCCATGCGGTAGCCAGGGGGCAGGGCAATGGCTTCGATCGGCGCCTGCACGCGCGCCATCATCTGCGGCGCGGTCTCGCCACTGACGATGCTCGGGTCAGCCATCACGGTCAGCGTACGGTGCCGGTTGCGCCGCACCACCAGGGGGTTTTCCCATTCCGTCTCGAAGCGCGTGACCACCTGGCCCACCGGGATATAGGCGCGCAGCGCCGGGCTCCACAGTTGCAGGTTGTTGATCTGGCTGGCGTCCAGGCGCTCTTCGGCGGGCGGCCGGGCGATGATCGGCAGCATCCGCGTGCCATCGCGGTACAGGCCCACCTGCATGCCGGAGAAATTGCTCAGCAGCGTCTGGTCGAGGTCGTCTTTGTTGATGCCGGTGGCGCGCGCCTGCGCTTCGTCCAGTTGCGGGCGGATCACCTTGGTGCGGTTGCGCCAGTCATGCACTACACCGCTGGCCACCGGGTCGCCGCGCAGAATCTGCTCGGCCTGGTAGCCGAGCTGGCGCAGCACGTCGGGGTCGGCACCACTGAAGCGCACTTCGATCTTCGCGCCACCCCCTGGGCCGAGCATCAGCTGGCGAAACTTCAGGCGTACATTGGGCAGGGCGCTGCCCAGTTGCCCGTCGAGCTGTTCGATCAGCGGCAGGATATCCGCCTGGTTGTGGCTGCGTACCAGGATCTGTGCGTAGTTGGCGTAGCTCTTCTCCGGGTCGTAGGTCAGGATGAAGCGCATCGCCCCGCGGCCGATGGTGCTCACCGCACGATCGATTCGCGGGTCGGCGAGCAGCACCTGCTCCGCCTCGATCACCGCCTGCTCGGTGGCGCGGATATCGCTGCCCTGCGGCAACCACAGGTCGATGAAGAACATCGGGGTGTTGGAGGGCGGGAAGAAGCTCTGGCGCACCTGGCTGAACCCCAGCAGCGCGGCAAGCAGCAGCCCGGCGAGCAGTGCCAGGGTGAGCAGGCGGTAGCGCATGCACAGCTCCAGCAGCCGCCGGTAAAGCACGAACATCAGCCCCTGGTAGGGGTCGCTGTGCGGCGCGCTGCCTTCGGCTATTTGCTCCTTGAACAGCAGCGAGCAGAAGAACGGCGTGATGGTGATTGCGGTGACCCAGCTGAGCATCAGCGAAATCAGCAACACCTGGAACAGCGAGTAACAGTATTCCCCCGTGGAGTCGCTGGACAGGCCGATGGGGGCGAACGCCAGCACCGCGATCACCGTGGCGCCGAGCAGCGGCAGGGCGGTCTGGCGCACGATGGCATTGGCGGCCTGCAGGCGGCTTTGTCCACGTTGCAGGCCCACTAGCACGCCCTCGACGACCACGATGGCGTTATCCACCAGCATCCCCAGGGCGATCACCAGCGCGCCCAGGGAGATGCGCTGCAACTCGATGCCCCACAGCTTCATGAAGATGAAGCTGCCCAGCACCGTCAGCGCCAGCACCAGGCCAATCAGCAGGCCGCTACGCGCGCCCATGAAGATCAGCAGGATGCCCACCACGATCACCACCGAGGCAATGAAGTTGAGCACGAAGCTACGCACCGAACTGTCCACTTCCACGGCCTGGTTATAGAAGGTATCGATGTGCATGCCCGCCGGGCGCAGGGCATCCAGCTCGGCCAGGCGCTGCATCACCGCCTGCCCGGCGTTGACCACGTTGACCTTGGGCGCGAAGGCCACACCCAGCGCCAGGGCGCGCTCGCCGTTGTAGCGGTAGAGATTGTTCGGCACCTCGGCGTAGCCGCGGCGCACCTGGGCGATATCCCCCAGGTAGATCAGCTGGGTGGCCCCCGGCTCGCTGATCAGCAGGCGCTCCAGTTCGGCCACGTCTTGAAACTCGCCGGTAGGGTGCAGGCGGATGTATTCGCTGCCGGCACGGATGCTCCCGGCATTGGAAACCACGTTCTGCTTCTGCAGGATGCCGAACACCTGCTCGGGCGGTAGCCCCAGGGCAGTCAGCTTGCTGCGGGAAATCTCGATCTGCACCTCTTCCTGCAAGGTGCCGTTGAGACTGACCTTGCCGATGCCTTCCACCAGCACCAGCTCGCGCCGCAGCAGGTCGGCGAAGTCGCGCAGCTCCTGGTAGCTGTAGCCGGCGCCGCTGATGTTCAGCCAGATCCCGAACACATCGCCGAAGTCGTCGTTGACCACCGGCGTCTGCACGCCCGGCGGCAGGCGCGGCGCCAGGTCGTTGACCTTGCGGCGCAGCTCGTCCCAGATCTGCGGCAGGTCGTCCGGCCCATAGTGGTTCTGCACATCCACGGTAATCTGGGTCAGCCCGTTGCTGGAAATCGAACGGATCTTGTCGATATAGGGCAGTTGCTGGATGGCATTCTCCAGCGGATAGGTGACTTCCTCCTCGACCTGCTGAGGCGAGGCACCGGGGTACTGCACGGTAATAATCGCCGTCTTCAGGGTAAAGGCAGGGTCCTCCAGGCGGCCCAGCTCAACAAAGGCAATCAGCCCGCCCAGGCCCAGCAACAGGGTGGCCAGCCAACTGGTGATGCGCCGCTGGATGAAATAACCGGCCAGATTGTCCATTACAGCCCCCGCTCACGAACCCAGGGCTTGACCGCCGCACCCTCGCTGAGCTCGCGCCCGCCAGCGGCGACCACCTGTTCCCCGGCCTGCAGGCCTTCGAGTACCTGGATGCCGTCGCCACTGATCTGCCCGACTTTCACCGGCCGCTGGCGAACCCGCAGCACACCCTCGGCATCGGCTGCCGCCACCCACACCACCTGGCTGTCCGGCGCGCTATTGTCGGGGCTGAAAACCGCCTCGACAGGAATCAGCAACGGCACCTCGCGGCGCTCGTACAGCTCGGCGAAATCCACGATCACCGTAGCGCTCATGCCGGGCAGGGCGGTAAAGCCGCTGGGCGTGTCGAAGCTGACACTTACCTGATAGGACAGCGTCTTGGCATCCGGCACGGTGGAAAACTCCTTGAACTGGGCCTCGATCAGCTTGCCGTCGGCCCCCTCCAGGCGTACCTGCGGGCGATAGTCGCGCGCGCCGCGACTCACCCCGGTGAGCAGGTTTTCCGGAATCTGGAAACTGGCATCCAGGCGCTTGCCCGCCTGGATACGCGCCACCACCTGATTGGCCTGCACCACCTGGAAGTTATCCAGGTAGGTGGCGGCAATCACCCCGTCGAAGGGCGCGCGCAGCTGGGTGTAGTCCAGCTCCTGGCGGGCCAGCTTGAGCGCCGCCTCGGCCGAGCCCAGTTGGGCCTTCTTCTGGTCATACTCGGCGCGTGACACCAGCTGGCGCTCCACCAGCTTGGCCATGCGCTGGAACTGCGCCTGGGCCAGGTCATAACTGGCCTGGCGATCCTTGACGCGCAGGTTGAAGTCGGCCGGATCGAGACGCGCCACCAGCTCACCCTGCTTGACCTGCTGGCCGGGGCGTACCGGCAGGGCCTGCAACTCGCCGGACACGCGGAACGACAACTCCGCCTCCTGGCTGGCCTGGATACGCGCAGGAAACTCACGAACCAGGCTACCGCCGAAATCCGCCACGCTGATCAGCTTGACCGGGCGCACCACCTCGACAGCGGCAGGCGGTTGCTCATTGCCACAGGCAGCCAAGAACAGGGGAAGCACAAGGACGGCAAGGCGGGTGGGACTGGACATGGTCTCTCCTGAGAGCGCAAGGAAACAGTGGCCTGTGGCACACAGGCTGGCAAAGCATGGCTGATCGGCGCGCGCTCAGCCAGTCATCCGTGCGCACAGCGCCAAGCCATTCCCGCCAAGGCCCGCGACTGCGCCTGGCCTTGCACCCTGCGCGCCCATGCCGCAGCACAGGGCGGGCCGGCCCGGCTTGTGCTTTGCCGGCCGAGAAATTAACGTCCCAACCTAGCGGGCCTTGCTGCCCATCTGCGCAAAAGGACGTGCATGCCCATCCCCAGCCATCAGGCCCAATTACCTCCACCACCGCTGCGTAGCGCGCCGCACCGTCTGGGCAATCGCCTTGCCTGTGCTGGCCTGCTGACGAGTGCTGAGTATCCATACAGTGGTAATGCTCGCACAAAAAGAGGAAGTCGCCCGAATACGACATGGCGCCAAGCGTGTGAGGTAATGCGTTGATTGTTAGGGATTTTTTGATTTTGCAGGGTGAGCGAATGCGGACTTATGAGGAAGTCGCTACTATCGCGTTAGTAAAGAACACCATCTAATCACTGTTATGTGTAAGGAGTGCATTTAGGCCGATAGGGGTAGTAGGTGGGGGACTGGCAATCCCTGTGACGCTTGTTGGCTCTGTAGCCCTTCTGCTGGTTTTGTTGCGTTACGCAAGTATCAACTTGATTCCATCGGATCAAAACAACATTAAGGAGGTGTCTATGGTAAAAACATTAACTGCTCGTACTCGTGTGTTCTTAAGCTCCATCTTTGAAACAACATGGGCTATCGGAGTCGGCAGCGTTGTTGGACACCTATTGGCCTAAGTGCATTCAGAAATGCTAGGAGAGTTCGCTATGGAAAGGTACAAGAATTTAGGCGGAGACTCCGGCGTCGCCTTCTACGAAATAGGGCCAGAATCAATAACCGTGCAATTCACAACGGGCGCAACTTATTTATATAACTACAGAAGCGCCGGCCAACACCATATAGAGCAAATGAAAGCATTGGCCATCGCCGGGCATGGACTTAACAGTTACATAAAAAGATATGTCAATCGAGGTTATGCTGGCAGGCTGCGGTAACACATAACAATTGGTTCAAGTCGTTCGCTTCGCTCACTCGGGACCGGCTTAAGCCGGCCCCTTAACCAAACGTTAGATGCAGTTTCAAAAATCACGGAACCATCATGGCATTCGACATGTATCACAGTAGCGAGAAAGCATGCATAGAAACGCATGAAGAGTCGCTATTCGTTCCTGTTAACGAAAATCCGAATTACCCATGCCTCGACTGGCTTTCGGCAGAACTCTATAACTCCCCCAAGATTTCACCAGAAAAATCGAACGCTATTGTTCATGAGCTTATTGCGTTGCGAGAGGAGGTTCTTGGCACAGAGCTAAGCTATTTAACAAGAACCATTGACAGAGTCATGCCTTTCTTCAGCAAAGCATACATACTCAAAGCTGAGATAAAGTGCGTAAGCGATTGAGGCTCGTGCCATGCATCTAACAAGTGGTTCAAATCGCTCGCTCCGCTCGCTGGGACGGGCTAAAGCCCGCCCCTTAACCAAACGTTAGGCTGCACAAAACATGCGTACTTCTCCACTCTACCGCTCCGTCAACACTCGGACTCATGGCGTGAAACATGGCATGGGTGGAGAGTTCCGACATGCCCGCCACTCGAAGAGCCTCGAAAATAGCGAAGCCGTCCGCTCATCTATGCACAGCCGGCTTAAGCACGGCCGTGACTACACCCCACTTTTCCGATTTCTACTATCAAGAGTAGGAGACCATTGGAATCAAGTATATGCGGAGGCCAAGTCTCGTCTCGACACAACGGAGCCGATATTCTGGCTTGTCGCAAGATCTGAAGAGCAGAAAGAAGAGCTCGTGCGCGTAGGCGAGAGCAGCTATTTCAGCGGATTGTTCGTTGATGGAGAAGGCCTACTTCAGCTGGTAAACTCAAGCTTGAGGGCTCAAGACATGGAGCCCTTCTGTACTTGTTGCACGCACACATTTAATGGCGTTCGGTTCGGCATCCAAGAATAAACACAACACTTAGGCGCAACCACACCAAGTGCAGCCTAACAATTCATTCAAGCCGACGCCGCTTCACGGCGCGGCTTAATTCAGGCGTTA